>NZ_QORY01000017.1:0-388385 GCF_008368755.1 Bacillus sp. AR2-1 | reverse complement strand
ATATGATTATTGATTATATACCTCATTCAGTTAATTGTAAAATGTTTCTAAATAAAAACCCCCTGTAATTTTATTATCTAAAATTACAGGGTGGCTCTACTTTATATTTCATATACAAGCTTTGTACTATTTTACAACTTCATCTTGAATAGTTTCAAAGCCTTCTGTCTTTCCATCTTTTATTTCATAATAATACGAAGGTAATTCTATATTATGTTCTAAGAGGTAATCCTCAATTAATGAAATAATAACTTTCAACGTTTTCAAACGTGCGTATAATTTATCGTTACTTGCGATAATTTGCCATTTCGCATTTGGCTTATTTGTTTTTTCAAACATGTCTTCCATTGCTTCAACATACTCGTCCCACTTTTCACGATTACGCCAATCTTCGTCTGTAATTTTCCATCTTTTCAAAGGGTTTTTCTCTCTATCTTTAAACCTCTTTAATTGTTCATCTTTACTAATATGATAGAAGAACTTCCCGATTATATAATGATCATCTGTTAATAGTTTTTCAAAATCATTAATCTCATCATACGCTCTCGTCCACTCCTCCTTTGTAGCAAAACCTTCAACACGCTCAACTAACACACGTCCGTACCATGAGCGATCAAAAATAGTAATTTGCCCGTACTGAGGAAGTTTTCGCCAGAAACGTTGCAAGTAGTGGTACCGTTTTTCATGAGGTGCTGGTGCTCCAATTGGATTTACTTGAAACCCGCGCGGATCAAGATGTTCCGTCACTCGCTTAATTGCTCCGCCTTTTCCAGCCGCATCCCAGCCTTCCATAACGAGCATAACTGCGATTTTTTCTTCTTTTACTATTTGCTGCAATGCTAATAAGCGCCTTTGATATTTTTCAAGTTTCTTATTGTACTTAGATTTCGATTCAATTCTTTTCGTTACATCTACGTTAGCAAGATATCCATTTTCCATAAAACAAATCCCCCTTGTTGTATGACAATGATATTTTAACATAATATTGGAAAATTTTCTCATCAGAAAAAACTGTGTAGAAAAATCTCTACACAGTTTTCATAAAGAATACAGCAGTTAATTTTCGCATTTAAAATGTAAATTACATTCATGAGGGTCATAAATATCACCTTACATTATATGGTATATACTCACATAAAGAGAAGATACTAATAAATAAATCCGTTAAAGAATGGGAGCTCTCTAAAGATGAAGCGAAAAATATTTTCTCTCTTTACACTAATCTGTTTAGCACTACCAATACAAGCTAGTGCGTACACATTTCAATCACTACCAATTGTTTCAAATTCTAAACAGTGGCATATCGAAATTGATAAATCTCATAACGCAAACAAGCAAGCAGTGCAGCCAAAAAAGGGTGTATATGATACATATAGTTTACTCATAAAAAACATCGGTAATGATGTATCAAATGTATCAGTGGAAATACTTGATAACACTCCTACCTCTAAAGCTACTTTTAATCCTACTACGTTACATAACAACGTTTCTAAAAGTCAGACAAGCTCTGACTACATCGTATTCCCTTTAGACTTTAATAGCCATAATTTTAAAGTCGTCATTACTTGGGAAGAAAAAAATTTCTCATACAACGGTCATCCGGTAAATGAGGGGGAACAAATGAAACAAACATTTGTGTTTAATGAAGAATAAGCCCTAATTTAATTAGGGCTTATTCTTCATTTATAAAACCAGATTGAATCGCTTCCGTCACTTCTTCTGTAATTTCCAGCTCTGTTGCTTCCATACTAATTTTCCTATGCCAAATATGTACGGAGGGCTTTTCATTATAAAGATGCTTTATTAATACTAGTTGGTTATATGCTAGCCTATTTTCTCTATAGGTAGCGATATATACTGTGAAATTTTTTGCTTCAACTATCTTTTCTCCCAAAATGTATTTATATCCCAACTCATGTACTAGTAAATCATGTAGGTTTTCTATATTCATATACCATATCCCCCTTTTAGCCTACATAATCAATCGAACCGACGAATACTAGGTACACATAACGCTACTCCAATTGTTACAAGTACTAATATAGCTAGTGTTATAATCGCTATTTCGCCACCTATAACAGTAGCTAACCATCCTACAACCACATAACCTAGTGGCAATAAAGCAAATGAACCTAACATATCAAGGCTTGCCACTCTTCCAAATGCTTCTTCTGGCACAAGCTCTTGTAAACTCGTTTCCCAAATGAGTCCAAATATCATCATACCGAATCCTTCAATTGCCATTAATCCAATTAAAGCAGGGCCCCAAGTAATAAACGGCATTATTAAAAGCGCACAACCGCTTATTAAAACACCACCATAGGCAAGTAATCCCCGCTTACGCCACCGCTCCTTCCCACCAAAAATAAGTGCGGCAATTACAGCTCCAACACCAGAGGATGCCATTCCTAATCCATACACGTAAGCTTCAAAATGATGATGAACATTAAATAACCATGGAATTAATACGACGATAATGCCGGCATAACAAATGTTTACGAAAGAAAAAACCAAAATTGTAATCCATAGCCACGGATGACTTTTTAACACTAAAATACCTTCCATAAACTCTTGTTTGTAATCGACCTTTCTCTTTTCAATGGGTTTTACTTTTTTAAACTTTATTTCACTTAAAAATAATAAACAAAAAAATGATAACAAATACGTTACTGCATCTAATCCAAACCCTATCCCAGCAGATGCAACTGAAACGATCAATCCTCCAAGAGCCGGTCCAATTAGTCGTATACCTTGATTACTCATTTGCGTTAATGCATTAGCTGCATTTCGAATTTCCGATACAAATACTTTCGCTCTTACAGCCGCATACGCCGGCTGAAATATGCCTTCCATAAGTCCGTATAATGCTACGAGTACGTATAGAAGTGGAATTGTTAAAACGTCCATAAATATAAGAGTTGCAAGTAATAGCATTAATATACAGCGAATTATATCTGTAAATAACATTATTTTCACTCGATCAATTCGATCTATGACTAATCCAGCAAACGGTAACGCAAGAATATTAGGTAGCATGTACATTGCCATCGTCATTCCCATTACAACTGTTGAACCTGTTAATGAATACACAACGACTGGTAAAATTACCATCGTTATAGAACTCCCTAAAGTTGAAAGCAATTGTCCAATCAACAAAAACTTAAAATGCCGTGATACTCTAACTGGCAACAATAATTTACCAACATACCCCAAAGCTTTTTCTCTTTGTACTTCCCCTTGCATTTCTCTCTCCTCTTTTCAAATGATTATAAACTTTATAATATATCACTAAAGATTCCTAATATTCTTTTTTAATTATATAAGAAACCATTATGTTATGGTAAAATTATCAAAATAAATATAAAGGAGAATACATGATTATGCCTCAAAATCCTCATAACATCGAGCACCGCATCTATACAATGTGTATGATCCAGCGAAATAATGAAGTTTTACTTATAAAACGCCCCGATCATCGAGGTTTTCCTGGCTACATTGCTCCTGGCGGAAAAGTAGATTTCCCAGAAAGTATCGTTCAAGCTGCTATACGAGAATCGAAAGAGGAAACTGGATTTCACGTTTCTAATTTAATTTTCAAGGGGTTAGACGAATATATAAATCCGAAAGAAAATGTTCGATATATGGTATTCAATTATTGGACAGATTCGTTTGATGGTGAACTTCTTATAAACCCTCCTGAGGGCGAATTATTATGGGTGCCAATTGATGAGGCACTAAATCTTCCTATGCAAAATTGGTTTAAAGAGAGATTCCCATTATTTTTTGAAAAAGGTACGTTTGAAATTCAACGTGTTTGGGACCGGGACTTAGATAAACAAGTTGCTATGACAATTACGCATACGTAAAAAAGCTTGGTATCTCTCCAAGCTTTTTTTACTTTCCTTCTATTTTCTTAATCTCATAATCAATTTCTAAAAACTTAACTCCAAATATCCACATTCTATGGTTAGCTTTTAATATGTGATTCGTGTTCTCTTTTATAATAAAAGTCTCTTCTAACGGTAAACGAATTGTAAAGAAACGAGTATGTAAATAAATCCCCTCATCTCCTTTACCGTTTCTTCTCAGCTTACTAGTAATGATTAAATCATTACTCTTATTACATAATTTTAAAACCCCCGTCATATTCGAATATGGTAAAGGTAATGCAATATTCATATATGTCTCGCTCTTATATGTGTGCTTTGAGTAAAGAGCTACAAAAATAGATTCTCCTGCTTCATTTTTTCTTAGCCAAGCCCTTACATTCTCCCTTCCATCTTTCTCATCTATTATCCCAACGATAGAGCCATGCATCGTTTCCCACTTACCGCCCATTCCTAAATGTATTTGTCCTACACGCTTACTCATTTTCTCATAGCAAAATGCAACCGGACGAAACCAACGAGCCCACTTAATATACGATTGTAACTCATACCCTTTTGTATTTTCATAAAAACGAGTAATACTTAAAGGAATCTTCGCCATGTCAAATCCCTCACTATGAAAATCGTTCATATTATCAACTAAACCTTTGTATTCCTTGCTATCTATTAAACTTCTGTTATGTAAAAATGCTTCACCAACTGTCGTAGTTCCTATTAACCTGCTCATTGGTTTCCCGTAATATTTATGATTCGGAGCACTCTTTTCAATCATCCAGCCGACAAATGCCGGTAACGCTACTCCAATTCCATTGACAACACCGTGAATCCAAACCATTTGAGCAATTGTAATTGTCATTACATGTTTCAAATTCCCATATGAATATACAAGTGAAAACATAATTGTTACCATGAGTGTGCTAGAAGATATGATCAGGAGAACTTTTGCACTAATAGCATTAAATTTCGTACGCCAAACATAAATCCCATAACTATAAATAGCGCATAAATATAGGAAAACTGCAAAAAATTCAAATACTCTTGAGTACGTAATTCCTATTGCAACTGTCATAGGTGAAATGACGATGAAAAACATAATAGCATCATATACTTTACTTCTCTTTTCTCTTTTCCTCCCAATTAAACCAGCTGATAACGGCAATAGAAATGCCGAATAATGAAAGTGTGCAGCTGTAAGCAAAACAATGTCAGAACTAAAGTGCATAATGGAAAGTTTTGCTACAGAAGCAAAAAACCAGAAACCACCTAAAAACAAATAAATAAACGCACTATCGATAGCTGTCTCCTCTAACGGTTTCCATCCTCTTTCTAGCACTCTACTTACACCGAATAACGCAACGATTCCTGTATATACAAACCAAAGTAATGCAAAGAAATAGTGATTTGTTACGAAAGCTAACATTGCACTAATTGCTGCGATTGGATATAAAAGCGATACTAGTTTATAAAAGGATACATATGATCCACTTCTTGTCTTTTTATCAAGAATGCAAAATGACATCGGTATAAATAACAAAATAGATAATAAAATAATTGCTTCAACTGGGTTTACATTTGTCCACTCACATATTAGAAAAACAATATAACAAGCAAGCCCAACTATTATATTTTTCATATCATTTATTTCCTCTCCACAAATGTTCCCTTATATGAAAATAATGAACCGATTAACGGATTGCGTACTTGTACATGAATTCGAAAGCATTGTCGTGTTTCATCATAACTTTCTACAATGTTGGCCTCTCCGTATAAGAATCTAGGTAACGGGACTTTTCTGCCAAACATGTAAAACCATTGTTTCTTTGAGGAAATATGCATTGCCCCCACCTCATCAATATGAAAATTCAATGTAGAAACAAGTATGTGTGGTTCACCAAAACAATCTACAATTTCATTATTCTCTTCATCCAACTGCATAACGGCGTTAAAATATCTTTTCTTATTGTGAAAATAAAAAGTACGATTCCACCGCACAAGTTCATGTCCATATTCATCCCGCTCAGCGGTATTATGTATTGTAAATGGCACTTCCTTCCCCCGCTCAGGGAAAAACATACGGAACTTTGATGCAATTTTTAATATGAATTTTACGAAAAAAGAACCACCATAAATCTCATCCATCTTTCCTTCTCCAGTAAAACTATTTTCTTCTGTAATTTCATAGCGTTTCTGTAATTTTGGATGTAGTTTTTTATAAGAATCCCCTAATAGTCTTTCATACATATTAGCCATACATTATCCCTTTCTCTTCCTCTTGCAATTTTTTGAGCTTGGCAAGTTCGTGCTATTTATATAACCGACAATTGATAATCCCATGATTAGAACGTTTAATGTAATTGGATTAAACGGCTCTGTAAAACTTGCAATATTCGTAAGCCCTGCCGCTATCGTTAAGGCTATTAACATAAAAATATGTACGATAAATACTTTTCGTTTTGGAAATGGCAACAGCCATATGACACCAAAAATAATTTCTAACAATCCAATTATTTTAAGTACAAAAATACTATGTTCAGTTGAACCAATTATCACCGATAGCATTTTTACTTCTTCTGAATGGATAAACATTAGTTTCGGCACTATTCCTTGATATATCCATACAAAAGCAAATAAAAAACATACGAGCCAATATGTCATTGTTCTTCTAATTAGTAACCTAGGGTGCAATCCCTTTTCTAACCATAATTTTAAAGCGTCAAAACTCCAAGCAGTCGCCCAGCCTAATAACGGCCGAAACATATAGAAATCTATTACATTCCCTATACGACCAAACCTCGTATCATAATCATATTGCGTCTCAAAATGAATGTGTTCTTTACGAGGGGTATACTTCCAATAACCACGCCCTGTTTGAATAAGAGATAATCTATTATCCGTCCAAAATTTTAAAGAAGAAATACGTTCTCCCGTTTCTTTTCTTATTTCACCTATCGATTCTCCTTCCCCAGCTATTTCAAGTCCAAATCCGATCTTTGTTTTATATAAAAACTTCTGTGGTTCTCCTTCTTTTTTCTCTAAATATGAAATTTCAGTAAAGCGAGCATCCCATTCTGTATGTATATGTGGTTCTTGCGTGTATTCCCATAATTTCTCCATTGTTGTGTTCATTTCTGCCGAAACATAAATAGGCTTTTTCCCCTTCATTCTTCCACCTCCAATGCACTATAATTTTAATGTACATGCAATGAATTTATTTTGCTACATTTTTCACAAACTTTTCCGCAAAGAGAAAGAATTTTTAAAATTTATACAAAACACTTGATTCCCCGAAAAATTTAAATTATTATAAAACAAATGTTACCAACAACTTTATAAATCAAACACTCTCGCCTAAAACGTGAGATAGAGGTTGCGATACTTATGATTATTCTAATGGAGACACAGAGATGTCTATGAAATTAGATGAAAGGAAGTATTGCCGAAATCGATAATTTTCTCTGCATTTATCGATTGGGGCTGTTTTCGAATAGAAACAGAACTGTCATATGTACAGAAGTGTATGTATGAAGAGCTATCTACAAAAAAGAGATATCATTTTTATGATATTCCTTTTTTGGCGGTTTTTTTATTAGCTCCGTTTTCTGTTTCCCTTTTCCTGTAACAGCACCATCCTCACTTATTTGAGATGGTGTTTTTTGTTTTTCTCTGGTAACTACAGGAATATTGGGATCTATATATGTCCTAATCTATTCTTAAAAATGGATGAAAGAAGGAATTCGTAATGGAAACGATTGTACAAAAATTTGGTGGCACTTCTGTTGGAAGCGTTGAGCGCATTCAACATGTAGCAAATTTAATTATTGAAGAATATGAACGAGGACATAGTATCGTCTCTGTCGTTTCAGCAATGGGAAAAAGCACAGATGAACTCGTAGCACTTGCTGACGCGATTTCAGAAAATCCGAGTAAACGCGAAATGGATATGCTTCTATCAACAGGAGAGCAAGTTACTATTTCATTATTAACGATGGCACTACAAGCAAAAGGTTATAACGCGATTTCATTAACAGGATGGCAAGCTGGTATTACGACAGAATCTGTACATAGTAGTGCACGGATTACTGACATTCATACAGATCGAATTCAATCTTATCTTACTGAAGGTACGATTGTTATTGTAGCTGGCTTCCAAGGAGCCAGTAAAGAACATGAAATTACAACGCTTGGACGTGGTGGTTCTGATACAACTGCTGTTGCATTAGCTGCTGCACTGAAAGCAAAAAAATGTGATATTTACACGGATGTGACCGGTGTATATACGACGGACCCACGAGTTGTAAAAGATGCTTATAAATTAGATGAAATTTCTTATGACGAAATGCTAGAACTAGCAAACCTCGGTGCTGTTGTATTACACCCGCGTGCTGTTGAGTTTGCTAAAAATCATAATGTCATGTTAGAAGTTCGCTCAAGTATGGAACAAGAAAACGGAACAATTGTAAAAGGAGAATGTAACATGGAACAACAATCAATCGTTAAAGGTATTGCATTTGAAGATAATATTACACGCGTCACAATGAAAGGATTGGAACAAGGTGCACTTTCAACAGTTTTCTCTACATTAGCAGCGGCACATATTAATGTAGATATCATCATCCAAAGTATTACAAATGAAGGAACTGTTCACCTCTCCTTCTCAATCCATTCTAATGATTTAAAAGAAACATTAGAGGTATTAGAACAAAATCAAGAAACACTTCACTATGAATCTGTAGAATATGAAAATCATTTAGCAAAAGTATCCATTGTAGGATCTGGTATGGTCTCTAATCCAGGTGTTGCTGCGAATATGTTCACTACTTTAAAAGAAGAAAATATTCATATTAAAATGGTAAGTACATCAGAAATTAAAGTATCTGTCGTTATTGACCGCCTTCATTTAGTAACAGGTGTTGAGGCGCTGCATCAATCATTTATGGCAAAAATTGAGCCTTTAGTGCAGATGAGTTAATTTCCACCGGTAAAACTTTAAAAAATATATGAATCTATTTCCTTCCTATATAAATAGAAACAGGGTAGGACTGTTTTGTGGGAAAGTCGAAGTTATTCTATCGAATAGCAATTACAGTATCAAATTCTTGAAATGATAGCATTCACGAAATAAAGTTCTCGTATATTTCAATAGTAAAGGGTTTACGAAGTGTTATTCGTTAACAAGATTTTATATACTATGCCCGAAAACACCTTGTCACATTTTCCTACACTGTGACAAGATGTTTTTTGTTTAGAAGAGATTTTAGTATAATTATGAGGATAATTAAATAATAAATTTATACATAAAAGGAGATAAAAACTATGGCAAACAACCGATTACTACGAATGGACAATGTCAGCATCGTTGTAGAATCACTTGATAACGCAATCTCTTTCTTCGAGGAGATTGGCTTGAATCTCGAAGGGCGAGCTACTGTTGAAGGTGAATGGGCTGGTCGCGTAACTGGACTCGGTTCTCAGTGCGTAGAGATTGCTATGATGGTTACCCCAGATGGCCACAGCCGAATTGAACTTTCGCGATTTCTCACCCCCCCTACTATTGCAGACCATCGGACAGCTCCTGTAAACGCCCTCGGTTATTTGCGCGTCATGTTCACCGTTGAGGACATTGACGAAATGGTATCCAGACTGACTAAGCATGGTGCTCAGCTCGTTGGTGAAGTAGTTCAGTATGAGAACTCGTATCGACTCTGCTACATTCGTGGAACCGAAGGAATTTTAATCGGTTTAGCGGAAGAACTCGGTAACAAATAAGTAATGTTTTATTAGAATTCTTTACTGAAGTAAAAATATTTGAAAGAACTTTACGCTTAATAAAACTTAGATTTTGAACCCCGTCCTAGCTTTAGAGCGGGGTTATGCTTGTTTGAACTTTTTAACATACTATCAACATCCCGAAATCATTATAAAACAATTCAATTACTTGTTATACTCTTTCCTAGGAAATATAACCGACTCTTCTCACTTCTTATCATATATATCTTTTCTTGTGAACTACCCACCACTTAGTATCTCTTACGAGCTTACTTGAAGTAGGGGCTTCTCGGTTCATCGCTACTTTTGATAGCTAACGAATTTGTCCTAGGACAGCCGAGCTAACTCCCTTGTTCCAAAGGTTATTTTATTACTATTTATGCCAACACTAATAAGCGGATGGCTTCCTTTTTGATATTGATCGCTGCATTATAATCACGGCCAATTGTGAGTCCACACAAACACGCATACGTGCGTTCACATAACGGCATTTCTTTTTTATTTCCACAATTACTACACATCTTTGTAGAAGGAAACCATTTATCTATTTTTACAAGCTGTTTTCCTTGTTCTTGTAGCTTATATGCTAAAAATGTCGTGAACATCCTCCAACTGTTATCCGCTACACTCTTACCAAATCTAAATGCTCGTGACATTCCTTTCATATGTAAGTCTTCGATTGCTACAACGTCAAAACTCGTAGCTAATTCTTTAGACTTATGATGAAGAAAATTTTCACGTTGATTGGCGACCTTTTCATGCAATTTCGCTACACGAATACGTTGTTTATTCCAGCGCTCTGAACCTTTCACACGTCTTGCTAATACTCGTTGTGCCTTCGCTAATTTCTCTAACATCTGACGATAAAAGCGAGGATAATTGGCTTTCTCATCTTCGCTACTCACATACAATTCAGCCATTGCGAAGTCTAATCCAACTACACTTTGTACTTCTTTTTGTACAATCTCTTTTTCATATTCAGTCAAGACGGACACATAGTATTTACCAGTAGGTGTCATCGAAATCGTACACGATTTGATGATATGTTTTGGTGGGATTTCTCTATGTTGCTTCAGTTTTACCATTTTCAACTTTGGTAATTTGATATAACCATGAAATAACATAATATTTCCGTTTACTCGATTCGTTGTATAGGATTTTCTACTTTTTTTACTTTTGAATGTAGGGAAATCACTTTTCCCACTAAAAAAATTCTTATACGCAGTTTGCAAGTTTAATTGCGCGTTGGCCAATGCCAATGAATCAACTTCTTTCAACCATTCATACTCTGTCTTATATTTCGCAGGAGTAGGGAATTTTTCTTTCTTTAGTTCTTCCTTGTTCTCTTTATATTTTTCATATACTTCTTTTCGTTCAACTAACATTTTGTTATACACAAAACGTACACACCCGAATGTTTTTCGTATAAGATGTGCTTGTTCTTCTGTTGGATACAGACGAAATTTATAAGCCTTATTCTGCTTTGGCATATCCATTCACCTCATTTTCCGCTTCATTTTCCATAAGCTATGACGGTGATCACACAACCTGAACACTACAAGATTATTTTCTATTTTCATTGTTATACCAAAATTCCACTCTTATAAGACTGATTATATCAGAGGCGAAATAAATAGGAAAACCAAACTCATTCTCTTTCTCAAAATCCTCATCTTCATCAATATGTATTTTCTCTTTCAAATTTTGGTTCCCTTTTATTAACTCATCGAGCGTAACATTATACATTTCACTCAATAAAATCAAATTTTCAATATCAGGGCAACTTTTATCATTTTCCCACTTACCCCGCTTTAACAGGCAGTAAATCTCATCAAAGCTTTTAAGCACAAACAAGGCAGCCAGATGCGATTAACTGCCTATAAAAGCCCGATTGGTTCAACTAATAATCAGTAGGATAAATCGCCCACTGATTAAAGTTTCACTTTATATACCGCTTGCCTCGTTATACCAATCTTTTTAGCAACATCTTCCTGCGAAAACCCTTTTGACTCTCGTAATCTTTTAAGTTGTTGTCCTAAGCTCATAACGTCCCCTTCTTTAACAAATTATGACATAATAGGAGATAAAAAAGAAAGAAACTATTGGTAAAATCCACTGTAAACCATTCGTTTACACAATAAAAAAGAGAGAATAACTCTTTGAGCTATCCTCTCTCTTCTATTAAAACAGATGAATGTTTTCTTTCTTGCAAGCTTCACGTAAATCGTCAGGCCATACAGAAGATTGAACTTCACCAATATGTGCTTTACGTAAGAAGTACATGCACATTCTTGATTGTCCAATACCACCGCCAATTGTTAACGGTAGTACGTCTTCTAAAATACCTTTATGGAAATCGTACTCACGTTTGAAGTCTTCACCTGTTTTCGTTAACTGCTCATCAAGTGATTTACTATCAACACGAATTCCCATTGATGATAATTCGAATGAAGATTGTAATACTGGGTGCCAGAATAAAATGTCACCGTTTAATTTCCAATCATCATAATCAGCTGCGCGTCCATCATGCTTTTCACCTGAACGAAGTGCATCACCAATTCCGATAATAAAGACTGCACCGTGTTCTTTTGCAATTGCGTGTTCACGATCTTTCGGTGTTAATTCTGGATATTTATCTTCGAGTTCTTGGGAAGTGATGAAAACAACTTCTTCTGGTAAATACTTTCCAAGGAACGGATACTTTTCAAATAAGTGGTCTTCTAAATCTTTGAATATTCCATAAATTGTTCGTACTGTTTCTTGCAAGTAATCTACAGTACGCCATTCTTTTTGAACGATTTTTTCCCAATCCCATTGGTCAACGTAAATGGAATGTGTTGCATCAAGTTCTTCATCACGACGAATCGCGTTCATGTTTGTATATAAACCTTCACCAGCTTCATATCCATATTCATGTAAAGCAAATCGTTTCCATTTCGCTAGTGAATGCACAATTTCTAATTCTTCTCCTGAATGTAACATATCAAACTCAATTGGACGTTCTACACCGTTTAGGTGATCGTTTAATCCTGATTTTTTCGTTACGAATAATGGTGCAGATACGCGGAATAGTTCAAGGCGTTTTGCTAATTGATCCTCGAAAAATGTTTTAACTTCCTTAATTGCGATTTGAGTCTCTCTTACTGTCATTAATGATTGATACATGGTGGTTTCCTCCTAAAATGTTTGGATGTTGTAAAAAGAAGCCAACAAAAAAAGCCCTTCTTTCCCAAAAAACTGGGACGAAAGACTTTGGTTCCGCGGTACCACCCAAATTAGCAACAGAGGTTGCTCACTTATACAATACGGAGATGAAATATCTCGATACTGTTCTTCTTGTAACGGCGAAGTTCCCGGCTAAGTCTACTTTCCAATAAAGGATTTCGGTTAGCAACTCCAGGAGGTTCTTCATAATAGGCTTCGTATCAGGCTCACACCACCCCTGACTCGCTTAGACTACATCCTACTACTACTCGTCCTTTCATAGTCGTTTTGTTGTCACATCTCTGAAACATTTTATTAATGATTATTCTATACAAAAAATAAAGAAAGTCAACAAAAATTTAAAAATATTTTTCAATTCTTTATTTTACGGCTTTATTGATTGTTTTCAATATAACGTCTTCACTTCTTTTGTCTTGTCAATCCAAAAAACGTTTCACTAACCGAAACTAACATATACACAACAAGTAATGTAATCGTTCGAAATATAGAATCCGCAGTATTTCGTATTATTTTCATTTTCTTTGTAATTCCTTTCAGTTTACTTGCAAATTCGTGTTATACTATAGCATTCAAGCAGTTTATTTTTACTTAAAGCAATCATAGTCATTTATAAAGAGTATGTTCTAAATCATTGACTATTATCAAATAAGATTTTTATATAACGGAGTGATCATATGAGTAAAACGAAAGCAAAACCGAAAAAAGGCGTAGGACAAGGTACAGGAAGTAAAGGATGGAATCGTTGGCAATCAAGTGCAAAGAAAAAGGCAGCTGCAAAGCCATATAAAAGTAAAGGGACTAAAAAATAAATTCTGTATTATCTCTTTACTTTGTTCAAAACAAATTATAATTATTACACTAAAAAAGCTATGCTCTCATACATGTGAAAGCATAGCTTTTTATATTAAATCATTAAAATATCTCGTATTTCTTCCTCCGTGATTGATGATAATTTCTCTTCTCCCGGCTCAATCACTTCAGCGATTAAATTTTTCTTACTCTCTTGCAGTTCATGCATTTTTTCCTCAATTGTTCCGTGGGCTACTAATTTTATAACTTGTACTGTATTTTTTTGTCCCATTCGATATGCTCTATCAGCTGCTTGTTGTTCAACAGCTGGATTCCACCATAAATCGTATAATATAACCGTATCGGCACCCGTTAAGTTAAGACCCGTACCACCAGCTTTTAAAGAAATGAGAAATAGATCCCCTTCCCCCTCGTTAAACCGATTACATAGCTCTACACGTTCTTGTGATGGTGTACTCCCGTCTAAATAAAAGTATGGAATCGCTTGACGATTTAACTCACGACCAATAATAGACAGCATCTTCGTAAATTGAGAAAAGATTAAAATTCTCTTACCAGTACTTCTGCATTCCTCTAGTATCTCTAGTAGTTGTTCAAATTTAGCTGAACTCCCCTTATAATCATCAACGAATAAAGCCGGATGATTACAAATTTGTCGCAATCTCGTTAAACCAGCTAATATTCTAATTTTATTTTTACGTAACGTGTCTTTATCTAAATGTTTTAACGTTTCTTCTCTTAACTTCGCTAAATAAGCAGCATATAGTCTCTTTTGATCTGGTAATAACTCCGATGACTGTAAGTGCTCTATTTTATCTGGAAGCTCCTGTAATACGTCTTCTTTTAATCGTCTTAATACGAAAGGTTTTACGCGCTTCGCTATATCTTTGCGCCTTAAATCACCGAATTCTTTTCTTCCTGGTAATAATTCCGGAAATACGACATGGAAGATAGACCATAGCTCTTCTAATGAATTTTCGACAGGCGTTCCCGTTAGCCCGAAACGATATTCAGCTTGAATTGTTTTTACTGCTTTTGCAGTTTGGGTTGTAGGATTTTTAAACGCCTGTGCTTCATCAAGAAACAGTGTATGAAACGGCCTCGCATACGATCTTATATCTCTTCTCAGTAATGGATATGACGTAATTACGACATCAAATTCCACTATGTCTTTTAATATTTTTCGCCGCTCCGTTTGATGTCCATCTGCAATAACCGCTCTAATATGTGGGGCGAATTTTTTCAATTCACTAAACCAATTGTAAACGAGAGAGGACGGTGAAACGACTAATATAGGTATCTTCTTCTCCCGAATTTCAGGCAAAACAGAATCCATGTAAGCGATACTTTGCAGCGTTTTTCCAAGTCCCATATCATCTGCTAAAATACCACCAAAACGGTAATAGGCAAGTGTTTTCATCCACTCGAATCCGTATACTTGATACTCTCTCATTACAGCATGTAAAGTTTGCGGCACTGTAAACTTTAATTTTTTCGGATTTTGAATGCTTTCTACTAAATCTTGAACAGACTCATCTAAACTTAAAACATTACCTTCGTGAAGTCCGTTCATCCATTTTACACTCCGGATAAGCGGAACGTTCACTTCTTCTCCGTGTAAAAACTCTTTCCGAATACCCGATTCTTTCACAAACTGATTAATTTCATTAAATTCTTTGCTCTCTAGTGATAATAAAGAACCATTCGCTAATCGGTAATATTTGCGTTTCTCTTCAAGAGCCACTAATACACCTTTAATTTCTGCTTCCGGTATTCCTTTTATATCAAAACGAAATGATAACCAATCAATTCTTTCTTTTCTTCTCACTCTAATAAGTGGTGCTGTATCCCCTTTATGAATACGTAATTTAATTGCTGTCGTCGCATAAATATCAACTAAGCCTTTTAACGACGGAACGACGTGATATAAAAAGTTATACTCAGCCTCTTCATTATGCATAAAGTAACCACCTTCTGTTTTCGCGAAGGCACTTTCACTCATAATGTCTAAAATCTCTTTTTCCTTTTTCTCATCACGATTAAAAACAGACGGCTGTCCGTCTTCTTCTAACGGATTGATCATGACGTTTCCATAATGAAATTCAAGACCTGCTAACAAACGATTTTTCACTCGATCTAAATACAGTTTTGCTTTTAGCGACGGCGTTTCAACACAATCTGATATTACTTCATCAATTCGTACCGTTCCAAGTTTCATTAATCCTGGCACAACTTTCGCTACGAAATGTTCCATCTTACTTTCAGGAATATAAAACTGATTGCTATTTGAGCGACTCATCATCTTTTGTAATTCAATAAGTCGCATACAATCTTCCATAGGTAAATGATATAATTTCCCATCGTAAAGAGCGTTGTTATACATTTCCATAACTTGAACACGATTTAGGCCGTCTATATGAAGTGTGAATCCACCATTATTTCCTTTCGTAAACTCAAAATGTAATGGCAATAAACCGTTTGAAATTTGTAAGCCCTGAAACTGTTGTTCATTTTGTTTCAACTGTACATACTCAACTTTAGAAAGTGAAGAGAGCATATCTTTCCACGAAGCTGGCGGTATGAATATCATACTTTCATCTTGTTTCGCATGTACTTCTAACGCATCTTCATACATTTTTTCATTATGATACATTTTAATAAGCTGCTGAATAACCGCATCCGTTTCTTGCCTGAAGCTATGTACATCTGGTGTGTATGTAAATTCATTAGAACAATGAAAAGTCTCTCTTTTCTCCACTTTAGAAAGAAATTCTCTAATATGATTTATAAAATATGTTTTCGCAAGTTTTAACTGAATTCCAAGAAGGGCCCCACCACTTTTCGTAGCCACTGGTGAACATATAAAAGCAACATCTAATATTTCACGTGTATCAAAACGGTGTTGTTTACTTTTTGGCTTAAGTGGTTTGTCTGCAAACAACTGAAACATCCCGCTCGTTAATTGATCATTTCCGCTCATATTTTCACTACTAGCAGGGAGCATCACACCCGTTTGCTGGTTATAATTTATTTGTATAAGGACGGCCGCAACATGTTGACAGTACGTTTGAAAAGACGCTAATGAAGGACAACTACATCTCGCAACTACATCACCTTTTTTAGCTTTTTCTACTGTAACATGAAAATCTTCATTCCCTTTTACCGTCGCCTCACAAATTTCTTTCGTTTCATCATAATGATTCACAATTACTTTATTTGCTTTATAATAAGCTTCGCCTCTTTTATATGAGGTCTCTCCGCATACTTCTTTAATAATCGATTTATTTAATGTAAAACTCATTGTTTTGACACTTCCTTAATGTAAAACCATTTTCTCTTACTTAACATTTTACATGCTCTACGAGAAAATATAAAATATTGATTTAACAAAAAAAGATGCTTATTTATAAGCACCTTCTTCACTCTATCTCCATCAACCTTTTCGCCTCAAAATATAACACTTGAATAAATTTCTTCGTATTAATTCGTATATGGCCAGAAGACGCTATTTCATCCTTTGTCATTTCTGTCATTCGTTTTCTAACTACAGTGAAATCAAAAAACTTCGGAGCATAGCTTTCAAATTTCGGATTTGAAAAGTCTGTTAGTCCGAGGGAGGCTAAATGATTCAATGATTGATAAATTGCTCTTCTTACACGTTGTTCAGATGCTTTTCTCTCCTTATCTATATCTGCATCCGAAGCTATATGATCTAATTTTTTTAATGTTATTTGGTGAAAAATATCTTTTAACGCAGGAAAGCCAAATTCAAATGTTTGTGCCTTTTCTTGTCCGTATAAATATTCCAGCATACTAAGTAAATCTTTACTTCCGTTCTCTCCCGCAATACCGAGCTCTGCTAGTAAGAAGCGTCCTGAATCTGATATCTTTTTTCCTTCTTGTACTGTTTCACTACGCATTGGCGGCTTTTCCCACTGAAACACATTATTTAATGATTTTTGAATGTCATGTATAGAACGTTCCAACCGAATACGCTCCATCACTTTTCGTACAACAGATACTACTTCTATTTTGTTTAGTGGTTTTGTAATATAATATTCCACACCAAGTGTATACGCCTCACCAATGAGCTGTTTCGATTCAACTTGGGAAATCATAATAATTTTCCCAGTAAATGAAGACGCTATATGACGAACTGTTTCAATGCCGTCTCTCATCGGCATTAGTAAATCAATAAATAAAATATCTACTTTTTTATAATTTAGCTGTTCTGCTTCAATAAACGCTCCATCTTCCGATTCTCCAATTACTTCCCCAAGATCGCCATCCTCAATAATTTGCGAAAGCATTGAACGGAAAACTTCATCATCATCTACAATATAATAAAACAAACCTATTCCCCTTCCCGCTTTAAACTGCACTCCGGTAAACAAACGATAAACTTACACCCTTTTCCTGTTTCATTGTCTTCTAACCTTACTTCTCCGCCGAGCTCTGTTACCATTTCGTGTATGTAAGAAAGTCCAATACCTGTTGACGGTGTTCCTGTTTGATCATACTTGGAAGTAAACCCTGGCTTAAATACTAATTTCTTATACTTTTGTGCAATACCAGGGCCATCGTCAATTACTTCAAAGATTACATGTTGCTCCCGTTTATATAACTTAATACGTATGAGACCTCTATCTTCAATTGCTTCCACTGCATTGGCAACTAAGTTATTAAAGATTGATAGCACTGTATACACGTGATATGCAGCGTGTTCACCTTCTATATGTTTTGAAAAACGTATATCTTTCCCTAGCATTTCAGCATATTTCTCATTTATTCTTACGATCATTTCTGTAAGCTCATGTCCTTCTACATACTCAGCCACATTTTTATCTAATAACAGTTTAGATAATCCTGCAAAAATCCTTTGATTATCCTTTTTTATTTCGTGCACTTCTCCTGCTATTTTCAATGCTGTTTTACTACTGGAATCATCATCTGTCTGTAAATTTCGATATAGTTGATATGCTTCTTGTGTAATCAATTCTGCATTTTGTAACGTTTTTTTCAAGTGAACAGATTCTACATATAAATTTGAAAGGTGCATGAACATTTTTTCATTTTCTTTTCTAACTTGTGACTCTTTTAATTTCGTTTCATATAAAATCATCATATTTAAAAAGCCAAGTGCAAAGAAACTACGAAAAATAGCAATAATAATTAATTTATTCACTTCAGAAACTGTTATTGTTGTACCGAGTACTACCATATGATAAATCGCAAGTTCTGACATACTTGCGATAATTTCAATTGTAATTCCAAGGCACCCAATAACGATTGGTTTCTGATGAAACTTATTCACCCTACAAAGTGAAAAAAGACTTCCATAAATAAAATAATAAAAGAACACAGGATAGCGCAAATAAAATGATTCTGTCATATGAAATGAACCTTGCATGACCCAGTCAAGACATACGCGGAATAAAACGACACATATACCGACAAGAATACCTGCAGCCACTGCTGGTATTCTTCTTAAAAATAATAATAAAAAGAAGAAAAGCGGTGTCCCAAAGCTAACGCGAAACGTATCGTTAAAAGGATGAAAATTAAGCTCTCCAGCAATCGGAACAACTACCATTAATATAATTAAAAGGGATATATCTTTCTTCCATAATTGATTCCAATTCAAAGGTGCCACTTCCTATACTTTTTTCGACAATAAAAGTGAAAGCCCGCTTATTATAATAAACGGGCTTTATTTCTATATTCTAACCTTTTCTACCGCTTTTATTTGGCGGTACTCCGGCTCCCATATTGCTTCTTTCACTGCAATCTTAATATCGTTATCACTTAAGTTCTCTCTAGCAACACCTTCTGCAACGGCAACTTTCGCTACTTCAATTGCAACCATTTCCGAGATATTACGTAACTCTTCAACCTCTGGCAAAATAGGTGCTCCTGGCTGACTTGTGTCTACCATGCTTGCAACTGCTTCAGCAGCTGCTGCAAACATTCCATCCGTCATGACGCTTGCACGTACGACAATTGTTCCAAGACCAAGACCTGGGAAAATAAGTGCGTTATTTGATTGTCCAATCACATACGTTACACCGTTGTATGTAACTGGTTCAAATGGACTTCCTGTTGCAACTAATGCTCTTCCTTCTGTCCACTCGATTAAATCAGCTGGTTTTGCTTCAGCAAGTGGCGTCGGATTCGACATCGGTAAAATGATTGGTCTTTCTGTGTGAGAAGCCATTTCTTTAATAATCTCTTCTTTAAATGCACCTGCAACAGTTGATGTACCGATTAAAATTGTCGGTTTTACATGTTTCACAACTTCAGCAAGTCCGATCATATCATTTTGCTTCCACTCATTTACTTCCGCTTCTTTTCTTGCATATGGAATTTGGAAATCAAGAAGATCTTCCATATTATCTGTAACTAATCCGTTACGATCAATACACCAGAAACGCTTATATGATTCTTCTTCTGACACACCTACGCGGACCAACGCATCTCTAACTTGATCTGCAATACCGATTCCAGCCGTACCAGCACCAAACACAACAACGCGGTGTTCACTTAATGGTACACCAGAAGCTTTCACTGCCGATAACACAGCAGCAAGTGAAACTGCACCTGTACCTTGAATATCATCATTAAATGTACAAATATCATGACGATATTTATCTAAAATTTTTCGTGCATTTCGAGAGCTAAAGTCTTCCCAATGTAAAAGTGCTTTCGGGAATTGTTTATTTACCGCTTGTACAAACGTATCAATAAATTCATCGTAAGCTTCACCAGTTATACGAGGGTGACGATTTCCAATATAAAATGGATTGTTTAATAGTTCTTCACGATTTGTACCTACATCTAAAATTACCGGTAATACACGACTAGGATCGATTCCAACTGCGGCCGTATAAACAGCTAATTTTCCGATTGCGATGTTTATACCACCAACGCCCCAGTCACCAATTCCAAGTATGCCTTCTCCATCTGTAACAACGACTAAATCAATATTTTCTGCTGTTGCACCGATATTGGCGAAAGCTTCTTCAATACCCGACGGATCGTTAATTGATAAATACACACCACGCGGTTTACGGTATTCATGACTATATCTTTGAATCGCTACACCAACAGTTGGTGTATATACGATTGGTAACATTTCACGTAAATGATTTGTTAATATACGATAAAATAACACTTCATTTCGATCATGTAACGCTGTTAAGTATACATTCTTTAATAAATCGTCCGGCTGAGAACAAAATTGTTCATACGCTCGGCGTGCTTGTTCTTCTAATGTTAAAACCGCTGGCGGTAATAACCCTTTTAAACCTAATTCTTCTCTCTCTTCTTGCGTGAAAGCGACCCCTTTATTTAAAAGTGGTGTTGATAATACTTCTACTCCTCTTAATGTCGTTTCTAATGAACCATTAGAAGCTACTGTAAACTTACTCATAACATCCCTACCTCTATTCATATATAGCATTTCTATATTGTAAACAAAAAAGAGGGGATTGTCCCCCCTCTTCTTTTAATTTTTCTTTAAAAGAGTTGCTCCTGCAATCCCTGGGTGTGTCATTTCGAATGGATCTAGAATTAACTCTAAGTCTTCTTGTGACAGTACACCGTTTTTCACACAAAGTTCTCGAACGGATTGACCTGTTGCAATTGCTTCTTTCGCAACGCGAGCTGCTGCTTCATAACCGATATGAGGGTTCACGGCTGTAATAATTCCTACACTCTTCTCAACATACTCTTTTAAGCGATCTTCATTCGCTTCAATTCCTTTTAAGCAATTATCTGTAAAGGCACGGAAACCGTTATTCATAATGCTAATAGATTGAAGTAAGTTGAAAACAAGTACTGGTTCCATAACGTTTAATTCTAATTGTCCTGCTTCTGAAGCAAGGCAAATTGTATGGTCGTTACCAATTACTTGGAACGCAATTTGATTAATTACTTCTGGCATAACAGGGTTTACTTTCCCTGGCATAATAGAAGAACCTGGTTGACGAGCTGGTAACATAATTTCTGCTAAACCAACACGCGGACCTGATGCCATTAAGCGAAGGTCATTCGCAATTTTAGACATATTCATCATACATACTTTAAGTGCTGCTGATACCTCTGTGTATGCATCCGTATTTTGCGTTGCATCTACTAAGTCTTCTGCACCAACAAGTGGTAATTCACTGATTGCAGCTAAATGTTTTACAACTGCTTCAATATATTCTGGATCTGCATTTAAGCCTGTACCAACTGCAGTTGCTCCCATATTTACTTCATATAGATGTTGACGTGATTGCTTGATACGTTTCATATCACGTTCAAGTACGCGGGAATACGCTTTAAATTCTTGTCCAAGACGAATTGGCACAGCGTCTTGTAAATGTGTACGACCCATTTTAATAACATGATCGAACTGCTCTGCTTTTAATTCAAATACATCATGCATATACCCCATCGTTTGTAATAAACCTTCTAATGCGTTTAATGTTGCGATATGAATCGCCGTTGGGAATGCATCGTTTGTTGATTGCGCCATGTTTACATGACTATTTGGACTAATATAATGATAGTCTCCCTTTTCCATTCCTAATAATTCAAGAGCACGATTGGCCATGACTTCATTTGCGTTCATATTCATTGAAGTACCTGCTCCGCCTTGGATTGGATCTACGATGAAATGATCATGCCATTTTCCATCAAGAATTTCTTGAGCAGCTTCTGCGATCGCGCCGCCCTTGCTCAATTCCAATCTTCCTACATCTGTATTAGCAAGCGCTGCAGCTTTTTTTACAATTGCGAACGCTCTAATTAAACCTTCATGGATTTTATATCCTGTAATTGGGAAGTTTTCAACTGCACGCATTGTTTGTACGCCGTAGTATGCATAATTCGGTACTTCTTTTTCACCTAAAAAATCTTTTTCAATTCGAACACCATTTTTAACTTCAGTTAATGTTGCCATGATTATTCACTCCTTAACGATTTCTTATGCTGCTTTTGTTTCTTTGACTGTTTCTACATATTGTTTTGCTTTCTCATCATCGAATTCGCCTTCCCACTTCGACATAACAATGGCCGCTAATGCATTTCCTAATACATTGACAGATGAGCGAATCATATCTAAAATGCGGTCAATTCCCGCAATTAACGCGATACCTTCTAGTGGTAACCCCATTGAACCTAACGTTGCTAATACAACAACGAACGATGCACCTGGAACTCCCGCCATACCCTTGGATGTTAACATGAGAACGAATAATAACGTTATTTGCTCTGTCAGTGACATGTGCACACCGTACATTTGTGCAACAAACAATGCCGCTAACGCTTGATAAATAGCCGATCCAGTCAAGTTAAATGTATAACCTGTCGGAATTACGAAAGAGGCAACTGCCTTTGGACAACCGAATTCTTCCATTTTTCTCATTATATTAGGTAAAACAGCTTCTGAACTTGCTGTCGTAAATGAAAGAATGAGTTCTTCTTTTAAAATTTTCATTAATGTAAAAATGTTTACGCCAACCATTCGTGCATTAATACCTAATACAATCACAACGAATAGTATAACAGTTACGTATACAGCTAGCACTAGTTTTCCTAAAGGAAGTAGTGTTGCTACACCAAATTTTGCAACCGTAACCGCAATTAATGCGAATACACCAAATGGTGCAAATTTCATAACTTGATTTGTAACCCAAAACATCGCTTCGAGTACACCTTCAAAGAAGTTAAAGACAGGCTTCCCTTTTTCCCCAATTGCCGCAACTCCTAAACCGAATAATACGGAGAAGAAAATAATCGGTAATAAGTCACCTTGTGAAATCGATTCAAATACGTTTTTCGGTACAATATGAACAATCGTCTCAGCGAATCCTTTCTTCTCTGTAGCATCTGCCGTTTGTTTATAAGAAGAAATATCACTTTGCTGTAAATTACTCATATCAACGCCAGTACCTGGTTGGAATATATTCGCCGCAAGTAATCCCATTAAAATAGCAATCGTCGTAATAATTTCGAAATAAAGAATTGTCTTACCACCCAGTTTCCCAAGCTTCTTCATATCTCCTACACCAGCTACTGCAACAATTAATGCTGAAATAACAATCGGTACTACAATCATTTTAATTAAGTGAATAAATATATCCCCAATTGGTGTGATATAAGAAATCGCCGTTTTATTGCCATAAAAGACTGCCCCTACTACAATCCCTAAAACAAGCGCGACAAAAATTTGTGTTGCCAATCCGAATTTTTTCATTTATGTTCATCCCCTTCATGCGAACGCTTTCAATTTGAATTTATAAAAGCTACTCACACATCTTATAAGCGAACCTACAAAATCATACAAAAACCTACAAGTTCGTCACAAAAAATTCGAAAATTTTTCTTTTCTTTTTCATTGACACCTTTTTATTAAAAAGAGATACAATATACTTGATAAGTAATCAGATTGTTTCGTATAATCAAAAAGATATACACTTACAATAAATCAAAATGAAAAGGAGTGGATGGTATGAAAAATTATGTACAAAAATTCGTCCTATCTTCTTCTTTTCTTTTTCATTTTCTTAAAAAGGAACAAAGGCATTTGCCTTTGTTCCTTTTTTATTGCGATCTATATAGGGGGAATTGTTATGAAGCCATATAAAAGAGTCTTAATTAAATTAAGCGGCGGCGCACTTGCTGATCAATCCGGAAATAGCTTTAACTCCAAAAGATTAGAACATATCGCAAACGAAATTATATCCATTATTGACTTAGGTATCGAAGTATCCATTGTCATCGGCGGCGGTAACATTTTCAGAGGTCATCTAGCTGAAGAATGGGGCATTGATCGAGTAGAAGCTGATAATATCGGTACGTTAGGTACAATCATTAACAGCTTAATGCTTCGCGGCGTCTTAACAAGTAAAACAAATAAAGAAGTACGCGTTATGACTTCCATCCCGTTTAATGCAGTAGCAGAGCCTTATATTCGCCTCAGAGCAGTACATCATTTAGATAACGGTTATGTTGTCATTTTTGGCGGCGGTAACGGGCAGCCGTTCGTTACGACAGATTATCCAAGTGTTCAAAGAGCCATTGAAATGAATAGTGACGCAATATTAGTCGCAAAACAAGGAGTAGATGGCGTCTTTACTAGTGATCCAAAACATAATAAATCAGCAAAAATGTACAGAAAACTAAACTATAACGATGTTGTTAGGCAAAACATTCAAGTCATGGATCAAGCCGCTTTATTACTTGCTCGTGATTACAATTTACCAGCACACGTCTTTAACTTTGATGAGCCTGGTGTAATGAAAAGAATTTGCTTAGGGGAGCATGTGGGGACATTAATTAATGATGATGCTTCATTGCTTGTGCATGAAAACTAATTATCTCTCATTAAAAAAGGGTGTCTATAAAAGACATCCTTTTTCATTAACCTTTATAAATAAAAATCCACTAATCCTGCCACTTTCTCCTTACACCGCTCCCAAAAAGATAACTTCTCAAAAAATTGTTTCGTCATCTCTTTCGAATCACGAAAATCTTTTGTTAATGCCTCATTCACTTCTGATACGATAGTCCCACCGTGAATATACAAATTCATCTCATCATTCATATAAAAGCTACGTGCAGTCATGTTCGTTGTACCGATAACAGTTAGTTCATTATCAATTAACATTAACTTCCCATGAAACATTCCTTTTTTATAACCATATACTTTAATTCCATTATTAACAGCTTGACGAATATAAGGATACGCTGCCTCTTTAATGAGAGGAATATCTGGTTTATATGACCAAAGTATTTTCACTGTAACACCACGTTTTTGCGCTTCAATTAAAGCATTCATAAATTCTTTATTTTTCGCTATAAAATAAGGTGTTGTAATTACGATTGAATGCTTCGCTTGTTTTATTAATTCGATATACTTTTCAGCGACGTAATGTCCATTGTAGCTAGTCATCGTATGTAATGTATTCCCTTTACTAGCTTTATTCGTACTTCTTTTTATATTTTCTTTCGTATCTCGTTTCCAATCTAAAGCGAATTGCTCTTCTAAATCTTTTGCTCCTTCTCCTCTTATCCGCACATGATAGTCACGCCAATATCCAAAATGCTTATCTTTCCCTAAATACTCATCTCCTATATTAAAACCACCTGTATAGCCAATCTCCCCATCAATCGTCGTAATACGACGATGATTACGATGGTGAAGTGAATAAAATCCGAATGGCAATTCAGGTTTTCTACTATATGTAAAATGTACACCACTTTCCCGCAATTCACTTATCATCTTGCTTTCAAATGATAAATCATTAATGCGATCAACGGATAAATAGACATTTACTCCTTCTTTTGCCTTCTCTTTTAATAAGTTTAAAAAAGTATGGCTACTTTTATCATCCGACAAAATAAAAAAGTACGTGTAAATAGATTGCTTTGCTTCCCTTATATCAGTAAATAACTGTTTATAAAATGACTTTCCTTCTACAAATAATTGAAAATCACTATAATGAGGTGCATACTCTGTCGGCATGTTTTTCCCAGCTTCCATTTTCCTACCTAAAGTAACATCGATATGCATCCAAATTAAAATAAAAACAACAATAGCAATAATAATAGAAGTAACTCGCAATATTTTTTTAATCATTTTGATTTCCTTCCGCTCATTTTCTTTCTACCCTTCTATTTTGTCATTCCAATTTAGATTTCATGCTTCATACAAAAAAGGATGTGACTTAACGTCACACCCTTTTCATATTAAACAAAGTTTCTCGCATCATTATTTCTTCCAAACTTATAAATAGCAATTAAGAAGAATGCTACCGCAAAGGCAATTAAGATTAATATATTTAAATACAAATCTGAAATCGGAATTCCTTGTTGTAGTTTTGATACCGTATCTAATAGCCATCTTTGCGGAAGAAAATCAGCTACTTTTTGCACTGCTTTCGGCATAATGTCATACGGAAAATAGCATCCAGCGAGTAAACATGTCGGTACAATGATCATATTTTGCAGTGCATTTGCCGATGCTGAGTTTTTCGAAAAAGCGACAAGCACTAACGATATTCCAATCGCTATTAAAGCAAATAGCATGAGTACGCCAAGCATCACTATGAAAGGCATATTGATATTTGTATGAAAAACATTCGTTAGGAATAGGATTGTAATCAGAATTTGTACTGTTAATATCATCATATTTACCCCGACATTAGATAATATGAATTTCTTCCCATCTATTGGCGTTGATAAGAGTCTAAAATACGTTCTATTTTCTTTTTCTTTTAAAATATAACCTGATAAGTTCGCTGCTGAAAATAGCATAAACATAATAAGATAACCCATCGTTTGGTTTGTCATATCTTTATTTTTCGAAGTATCTTCTAGCGTCTCAGTTTTCATTTTAAATGAACCTTTTTGATATCCTGCGTACATACTATCAAATGCACTTTGATCTGTTCCTGCTACTTTACTAATAGCTGCTACATTATCAATATAATTGTATAAATATGATTTTATAAATCCTGTTACTTGATCACCTTTAATCGATGAAATTTCAATATGATTTGGTTTCCCTTCTCGAACACTTTTTGAAAAACCAGAAGCTAATGTAATAACTCCATCAAGTTTTTTGGAAGTAAGTTTATCTTCTACTTCAGATTCTTTAATTTTACTTACCTTTACATGATTTAATCCTTCTAAAAATTTCACCGTATCATTTGCTATAGATTGATTTTCTTTATTTATAACCCCGATATTTAACGTCCCTTGCCCGACATTCCCATACATTGAGAAGGAGATTAGCGTTCCAATTATCGGCAAACTAATAATAATGAATAACCCTTTTTTATTTTTCAAAAGTACAGATAACGTTTTTTGTATGAGCCATAAAATATCTTTCATACTATAGCCCCTCCCGTCTACGTAATGCAATAATTGCAATTAATAAAAAGAGTGCCGAAATGCCAAGATTTAAACATATTACTGGCAGCGCTGCTCCTACATCATTTGCATAAATAATTTTCATAGCAGCTGTGTTTGCCCACGTTAATGGTGATAAATTTGTAACGAAATTTTCTTCTATTACGAAATATGCACCACCAAAAATAGAGGCTAATTGCACAACTACAAGAATAATCGCTCTCGATGATTCAGCTGTTTTCGTAATATATCCAATCCCTAAACCGAAGCTAATTGCTAGAAAGATTTGTGTTAATAAAATAATAAATATGATTCCAAGATGTTCGCCCCAATTCGCTTGAAAGACAAATTTGCTAAATAACATGACAAGTAATACGCAAAGAGCATTTGCTACTAGGCTACCAAGTACTTTTCCAATGAATATTTCAGCCTTACTTATAGGCGCAGCAATGAGGCGATCTCCTGTTTTACGTATTCGTTCTCCACGAATTAAAGAACTCGCTCCCATCCCAGCATATAGCGCAATCATCGTCGTCATTACAACCGCATAGTAATCCATAGAACCTGGCTTTTTCGCAGCTTGTAAAGATATTTCTTTTATATAATCATTATGATTTCCGCTTGAAATAACCGCGCTCACCTTACTAGGATCAACTTTTGCAACTTCGGCCGCTACATTGTACTTATCAATAAATGTTGTAAGCATGCCTTCCACAATACTTCCCTCAATACTACTTTTGTCACTTCCGTAAAATTTCGCACCATCTTTATTTAATTCTACATAAGCAGCATATTTATTTTGCTTCACTTCTTCTTTCCCATCTATACTGCCTGAAGCTTTTTTAAAATGAATACCCGATTTATCGACTTCTTTCGTAAATGCTTCGAACGTTTGAGAAAATGTACTACTCGCTTCATCTTTGTAGAGCACTTGTATATCTTTAATCGCTTGACTATCGCTATCAAATGCATTCGTTAACGCTGTTCCTAACACAAGCATTAGTACAATCGGAAATGCTAACATAAAAACTAAAGTTCTTACGTCTCTGAAATCTCTTTTAATATGCATAACTGCAATATTGAAGATGTTCAATTGATGAACCTCCCTTTACCTTTTCTTCATTTACCTTTTATTTATCTCGTAAGTTTCTTCCAGTCAACGTAAGGAATACTGTTTCTAAGTTCGGAGCCTGCTCCTCTAACGAACGAATTTCAATGTCATGATTAATGAAGTGCTGAATAATTTTATTTAAATTATTTACTCCTGCATCCGAGTTTACCTTGATTACGTTCTCTTCAATTTGAATAGCTTTCACACCGTTTATCTCTTTTAACTTTTCTACATCTAAATTTTCTACTGATTTTACTTCAATCCAAATGTCTTTCGTATCAGTAATAATCGCTTTTAACTGTTCTTTCGTACCTTCTGCAATCACTTTACCGTGATCTACAATTGCTATTTTCGTACAAATCTCTTCTACTTCTTCCATATAGTGGCTCGTGTAAATAATGGTACTTCCCATTTCATTTAATTTTCGAACCGACTGGAGAATATAGTTTCTTGACTGTGGATCAATTCCAACCGTCGGCTCATCCATAATAATTAACTTCGGTCTATGAGCAATCGCACAAGCAATATTCAGTCTTCGTTTCATCCCGCCTGAAAAGTTTTTCGGGTAACTTTTATGTTTATCACTAAGTCCCACAAATTGAAGTGCTTCCTCTACTCTCGCTTTTAGTTCAGCTCCTCTTAACCCGTACAGTCCAGCAAAGAATTTCACATTTTCATAGGCAGTTAACTCTTCATAAATCGCAATATCTTGCGGAACGATACCGATATTCATCTTCGCAAATCGATTATGTTTCTTTATATTTTTTCCTAATATGCTAATTTCACCTTCATTACTTCTTAACAACCCAGCAATCATATTTATCGTTGTACTCTTACCAGCACCATTTGATCCTAAAAAGCCAAATATCTCTCCTTCTTTAATAGATAAAGACATATTATCTACCGCGATGAAATCACCAAATTTTTTCGTTAAATTTTTAATTTCTAATGTATTCATCATTTCACCCCTATTTCGGTTTCTCTGCTATTCATTATAAACAAAAAAAATGAACCTGCTCAGTGCAGAAGTTCATTCTTTTCACATGAGATTATTCACTTTTTTCATATGAGATGATTCATCTTCGTCCCATTTTCTTATATCGGCAACAGCATCGTTACTGAAAAACCACTTCTTCCGTCTACAATAATTTTTCCGTTTACTGATGCTGTTCGCTCCTCCATCCCCATAATCCCGAGACCTTTCTTAACGAGAGCTGCACCTTTTCCATTATCCTTCACCTGTACTTTCACCATCTTGTTAAGTACATGAATATCGATTGAAATAACTGTCGCATCAGCATATTTCATCGCGTTCGTTAGTGCCTCTGTAACATTTTCACCGATAATCTTCCACTGAATCGGTGAGATCATATCTAAATTCCCTTTATATACGAAAGGAATATTTATATCATGCTTACCGGCAAATTCCTCTATGAATAATTTCATACGATGAATGCCAATTTGCTCCGTTGGTGGCTTCATATTTTTTAATGTAACTCTAATACTTTCAATTCCATCTTTCGATATATGAATTGCATTTTGTAATAACTCGGCAGATTTTTCTTTATCTATCCCCATTAATCTCTTTGCTGCTTCCATTTGAATTAGCGCCCCTGTCATCGAGTGGCCAATTTTATCATGAATTTCTTGTGACAACCGATTTCTCTCTTCTAACTTAAATGTGTACTCTGATTGCTTTATGTACTCTTTATTTTCATTTAAGCTTTTCGTCAGCCGCTGCATATCTTTTCGCATCTTATCATTTTGTGATTCAAGCTTTAATACACGCGATAAATACCGTTCTGCCATAGTTAATACGATGAAAGAAAATGTAACAATTAATCCATATGTCATTCGAATACTTTCTTCTGTAAAGATAATAGGAATCATCATAATGATAAAGAGCTGCCATTTCTTCTCTATATAACGAAATATAACTTCATATAAGTTCAATGGTAAAAATAAAATAAAAAACGGATGAACCTTCCATGTAAATAACATAACTATGCCAATTGACAGACTAGATAATATATTTTTGTACGTATCTTGTTTAAATATAGAGATCAGCACATTTACAGAAAGATATAAAAGCAAAGTAAGTATAATCCATGGTAAGTTCACAACATTTAAATAAATGTAACTAAACACAATATATATAAAGACAATTAATTTACTTACAATTAACCAAAATTCCATATCTTTAATCTACTTTCCCTGTTAAATAATAAATCGCAATTTGTGTGCGATGTTCAAGTCCAGTTTTCCCTAAAACTGATGTAATATAATTTGCAATCGTTCCTTCTGATATGAAAAGTTGCTTTGAAATTTCTTTATTCGAGAAACCTTTCGCAATTAATGCGATAATACTAAGTTCTCTTTCTGTAAAAAGACTTGTATCTATTTTACATTCGTCCTCTTTGCTTTCCATTAAATTGCACTTAATTTTATCAAGCACTACATCTTGCATAACAGTTTGACCGTTATATACTCCTTTTATTGCATCACGAATACGCTCTGGATCATTATTTTTTAATAAATAACCTTTCGCCCCGTTTTTTACTGCGTCCAAAATATATTCATCATCATCGAACGTCGTTAAAATTAGCGGTTTCGTTTTCGTCCCTTCACAAATGAATTTCGTTGCCTCTACCCCGTTCATATTTGGCATGCGGACATCTAAAAGAGCGATATCAACGTCGTTCTTTTTGCAATATTCCACTGCTTCTTTCCCATCATTTACTGTATCTACAACTTCGAACTCTTCATATGTATTTAAAATAATTTTCATGCCTTCTCTAATAAAAGAATTATCATCTGCTATTAATATTTTAATTTTCATGTTTGTTAGTATGGACCTTCCCCTACTAATATTCACATCCTTTCTTCACGTAACATTTCCTACTTGCTCATTATATACTTCTCTTTACCATTTTTTCACACCTTTTTTCGTATAGCGTCCTTCCTAAAAATATATTATTCTTTTTTTACAACATGTGTAGGGTGACCGATCATTTCTTACGTCTATATAATAGAATGCGTCAAAAAGGAGGGAGAGACCCATTGAGGAAAAACAATTAATTGAAAAAGCACAGCAAGGAAGCGAACACGCTTTTCGTATCCTTGTGCAAACATATCGTCATTATATTTTTCAAGTTATCTTTTCTATTTTAAGACATGAAGAAGATACGAAAGATGTTACACAAGAAGTATTCGTAAAAATTCACGCCTCTCTCCCTAATTATCAATTTCGCGGATTAAAAACTTGGATGGCGCGTATTGCCACCAATCACGCTATTGATTATAAGAGGAAAAAAGCTAGAGAAAATGAAGAACTCTCCTTATGTAAAGAAACTGAGGAAAATATAAAATCCTCTCATAACGTTGAGGATTTATTATTGACGAAAGAGCAAAAATTACTCATTGCTCAAAAACTGAGAGAACTTCCCGAGAATTACCGTGACGTCGTTCTCTCACATTACTTAGAAGAAAAAAGCTATCAAGAAATTGCTTTGCAGGAAAACATCGAAGTGAAAACAGTCGAAATGAAACTGTATCGGGCAAGAAAATGGATTAAAAAACATTGGAAGGAGGAAGAGTTTCTATGACGCATTATTCAAAAGAAGATTGGCGCAATTATACTTTAGATTTTATAGAAAGCAATGAACGTGAATCTATGGAAGAACACCTTTATGAATGTGATTATTGTTTAGCACTTTATATGGAAAGTATCGATGAACAACATGAAAACCTTCCAATGATAAATGATGATTCATTTACGAATGAAGTTATGACGCAAATTGATTTTGAAACGCTACAACCTAATGAAAATATAAAAACAAACTCATTAAAGCGAACGATTATTCACTACATAATTGCGACCGCAGCTACAATTATTTTTATGGTAAGTGGTTTATTCCAGTATATTTTCACAGCGACATCAAATTTCGAGAAATCTTCAAAACATAACGAGTCTTCTATTTCACAACAAATTGTAAACAAATCGGTAGATACATCAAAAAAGGACGGAGGTTCAAAGCATGAATAAAAATCCCTTTTTAGCACTTGTATTAGGGCTAATTCCTGGGCTTGGACATTTATATTTAAAGAAGTTTGGACGGTTTATTTTATATAGCGGAGGGGCTTTATTACTATTTTCTTTTGCAGTTTTTTGCGTAGTAGAATTAATAGCGCGTGAGTTGGCTTTTATCTCTCTATTTTTACTAGTCGTGTTATGGGTGGTCAATTTACTAGATTTAGTTATCACTATTATTAACCAATCAAAAAAACAAGCAGCCGGAGAATTAACAGATTCCTCTAAAGAAAGCGAACGATTTTATATCATTCTCCTATCCATCATACCTGGACTTGGTCATTTCCAATTAGGGCTTATGCAACGTGGACTTACATTTTTAGTAGCTTGCACAGGGATCGGAAGTATGATTATTTTCGTTGCACTTTTAACATCACAAGAAAGTTTCCTTATCTTCCTTATAACATTACCTGTTTTATGGATTTACAATTTCTTCGATGTTGTTCAGCAACTCCAGAAAAAAGAACGTGGCGAGCAACTAGATGACCGTACTATTTTCGAAGAGTTTGAAGAGCATCGTGAACAAGGAAAGAAGAATAAAACATTCGCTTCTATTTTAGCGATGTTCCCTGGAGCGGGACATATGTATTTAGGCTTACAACGCCGCGGTCTTCAGCTTATGGCAGCCTTTTTACTTTCCATCTATTTACTCGACTTATTAAGACTTTCAGCGTTTTTATTTTTAGTACCAATCATTTGGTTCTATAGCTTCTTTGACGCTTTACAGCAAACTGCAAAGTATGGAAAAGAACGTGTACATGACGAACCTATCATTGATTATTTTATCAATCATCAAAGATGGATCGGTATTGGGTTAATTACACTCGGTGGTTATTATTTATTAGATCAAACACTCCTTCCTATTTTGAATGATTACTTTGCAACTATATTTAACATTCATCTTAGCGAGCTATATTATCGCTATTTCCAAACATCTATCGTTGCACTCCTCTTAATTGGTGGCGGCTTTAAATTGTTACTTGGAAATAAAGAAAACAAAGGTGGTACAAAAGAATGAGAACATGGCGCGTTGGAACATTTTCAATGGGGCTTTCTATTATTTCATTAGGTTGCTTCTTACTATTTTCAGTTGTAAAAGGTACTGAGGTATTAGATTCCTTAACAGCATGGTGGCCTGTTTTACTTATTATTCTTGGCGTGGAAATTTTACTATACCTTCTATTTTCTAAAAAGGAACAATCCTTTATTAAATATGATATTTTTAGTATTTTCTTTATCGGCATTTTAGGAAGCGTTGGAATTGCTTTTTACTGTTTATTATCAACTGGATTACTAGATGAAGTTCGTCATTCTCTTCATACCACTCGCCAAACGAGCAATATTCCAAGTGGACAAATTGATATACCTGAATCTATCAAAAAAATTGTAGTGGATGCAGGACAGCACCCTCTAACAATAGAGGGAAATGATACAAATCAAATTCACCTTCTTGGAACATATGAAATGACGACGAAAAATAATGAAAAACTTAATTTAAAACAAGAAGATTTCCTTTCGGTTCAAACAGCTGGGGAAACGATGTATATTACTTTAAAATCATTACCCGTTCAACATACGTTATGGAATTCAGCACCACAAGTCAAACCGACACTCGTTCTTCCGCAAAATAAAAATGTAGAAGTTCGTGCTTCAAATAACGATTTATCCCTTTATCCAGGTCAATTACAAAATAATTGGTTTGTACAGGAAAGTTCAAATGTATCTGTCCATTTAGCAAAAGAAAGCGATGTATCTTTAATCGCCATAACAAACAAAAAAGAATCCCACGGAAACACACCTTGGGAACAAGTTGAAGATTTAACGAAAAAAGAAGAGAATACTTCAGAAAAAAATAAAGAATTCAACGAACAAGAACATTGGTATAAAAATTCGATTAAAACAGGCAATGGGACGTACAAGTTAAATATTGAAAAAGCTTATAATATCAATATGAGTATTATTGAAAAATAAAAACCTTCCACAATTGTGGAAGGTTTTTCTCATATAATCGCTTTAATTCCTTCTAACACTAATCCAATCATAAATCCGCAAACAGCCCCGTTTACTCGGATCCACTGTAAATCTTTACCGACGTTATTTTCAATCATTTCAATTAACGTTTTATCATCTAACTTATCAAGGTTTTCTTGTACAAGTTTTCCGATTTTCGAATGATTCTTTTCCACAAGTGTGACAACTTGTTTTTGTAACCAATCTTCTATTTTTTGAACAGTCTGTTCATCTTCTTTTATTTTATTCATTTGTGTTTGTAAAAATGGAATAACATATTTATCCGTAAACTCTTCGTTTTTCACAAAAGTAATTGCCCTTTGTTGCACTTGCTCCAGCATCTCTTTAATTTTGTCAGTAGCATTCCAATTGGCAATCCATTTTTCTTTCCAATTTTCTAATTCTTGTAGTAAAGCTTCATTTTCTTTTACATTTATAATTTCTTGACGAATTTTCGATAATATAAGTTGTCTCGTACTATTATCTGCATCTTGTAAGCTGTTAATATTGCTAATAATAAATTTCTGCAAAATGCCGCCAATTTTATCTTCATCTACAATATTCATAAACGATTTCAAAGTAAACTGTAAAAATCCATCTACTTTTATGTTTTCCATCGCCTTCATACCTAAGCTTCCGAGCTGGTAACGTGCTTCATCTTGCGCTGTCCAATCTTTCACTTTTACTAATATGTAATCCAGTGTCTTTTCATCGTACTCTTGCACTACCAATTGATCAACAAGCACTTGTAATATGTTACTTGTATTAATTGTATGCAAATACGTTTTTAATTCTTTTTCAATAATAACCGCTAACTTTTCCGTATCTATTGTAACAATCGCCTTCTCAGCAATTTTTACAATTCCCTTTTTCACAGCGTCAGACTGCATTTCTCTCTCAGCGATTTGCAGTACCATTTGCGCTAGCTGCATTTCTTTTACTTTATTCGTAATACTTTCTTTCGTCAGCCACTCATTTTCTAACGTATGAATGAGCCCTTTCGTTACTCGTTTACGATTTTTAGGTAATAACGCTGTATGAGGAATTGGAATTCCCATCGGATGACGGAATAATGCTGTAACTGCGAACCAATCCGCAAGTCCACCAACTAATCCAGCTTCAAATCCCCCTTGTATAATCTCTCCAGCTACCGTTCCTTGAAAAGGGATAGAAGCCGCAAAACCTACTCCCATAACCCCAAGCGAAATACCCGCTATATATTTAGTCTGTAATGACATCGTATACACATCCTCTTATTATGTAAAATAAAGCTTTTTTGTTATGTTTATTTGATCTTAGTAATCCTTTATATCTATACTATAAAGAACATATGTGAAAATAACAAAGATTTTTATGTACATGAAAAAATGAGGCTATAACTAGCCTCATTTTCCTTATAGTATTAATTCTAAACCTTTCTTATAATACCCACTCATCACATCTTCTGGAACCATACTACCGCCAGTTCCCCACACAATATGAGTACCTTTCTTCATCTTCTCTGTTAACTCTTGTTTTTGTAAATACTCATCTTCTTTGCATACTTTCACTGGCCCTATCATTCCCGCTAGCGCAGAAGGCTCTAAATAAATATTTTCCGTATCAGCTAGTTCTTTTAACAATCTATATAACTCTTCATCACTTACTGTGTAATTTCCACTCAAAAATGGTTCCATCGTTTTACCGACAAATCCAGACGGTCTTCCTACCGCTAGTCCGTCCGCGTCTGTTACATTATCAATCCCGATATCTTGAACGGCAATTTTATCATGAAGTCCTGTCATTAAACCGAGTAACATACATGGAGAGTGCGTTGGCTCCGCAAAGAAACAGTGTACGGTGTCTTTATACAATAACTTTAAACCAAATGCGACTCCGCCAGGTCCGCCCCCTACTCCGCAAGGAAGGTAAACGAATAAAGGGTGCTCTTCATCTACTACAATCTCTAACTCTTCTAATTGCTTTTGTAAACGCGATGCTGCTACTGCGTATCCTAAAAATAAATCATGTGAGTTTTCATCATCTACAAAATAACAGCTAGGATCTGCATCTGCTTGCTGACGCCCCTCTTCTACTGCTTTACTATAATCAGCTTCATATTCAATAACGTTTACACCTTTACTTCTTAATAAATCTTTTTTCCATTCTTTTGCGTCTGCTGACATATGAACAGTTACGTTAAAACCTAGTTTTGCACTCATAATCCCAATGCTTAGTCCTAAATTACCTGTAGAACCTACCGCAATTGAGTATTTTGCAAAAAACTCTCTACATGTATCACTGTCTAAAATGGAATAATCATCTTCTTCTGTTAACATTCCATACTGCAAAGCTAATTTCTCCGCATGCTTCAGCACTTCATAAATGCCGCCTCTAGCTTTAATTGACCCTGATATCGGAAGCCCGCTATCACACTTTAATAGTAATTCACCTAATATAGGTTTCCCGTAATTTTTCTCTAAAGACTGTTTCATAGTAGGTATCTTCACTAAAGGTGATTCTATAATGCCGCCCGTTTCTTTCGTTTCTGGAAAAACTTTCGCAATGTACGGTGCAAAACGCTTTAACCTCTCTTCCGCATCTTTTACATCACCTTCATTCAATGGGGAATCTTTTATTGCCGTTTCATACTTTTCCATGTTCGGATTCACCCAAAACACTTCTTCTGTTGAGATTAATTTATTTAATAGTGGATATTCCTCTTTTAATTTCTCTATTCCCTTCATTTCTCTTCCTCCTCATAACCTTGTAGCTTACGATTCAATAAATTATAATTAAATTAATTTTAATTTAGTTTAACATAAATTATTCACTTTAGTTAATTTTAATTTAATTTATTTAAATATAATTTAATAATTAGTAAGGAGATTTTCATTATGGAAAATATAGATATTGGTAAAAAGATTGAAAAGCAAAGAAAAGAAAAAGGTTTAACTAGTAAAGAACTAGCAACGATGGCAGGTATTACACCATCTATGTTAAGTCAAATTGAGCGTGGGTCTGCTAACCCTTCTATTCAAACATTAAAAGTACTCGCTAAAGCTCTTGATGTTCCAACATTTAGCTTTTTATTGGAAGATACAAATACAGACGATTTAATTGTACGTTCTCATAAACGAAAAAAAATGATTATCGATAATTTATCATATGAATTGCTATCACCTGATTTTACAGGAAATTTAGCAACAGCAATTATGACTGTTCCACCGAATACAGCTTCATCAGAAAATGTACTAGAACATAAAGGTGAAGAGTTAGCATACGTATTAGACGGGAAAATTACATTACATTTAAATGAAGAAGAATACATATTAGAAACGGGTGATAGCGTAAAAATACCTGCTTATTTAAAACATAAATGGGTAAATCAATTCGAGAAAAATGCAATTGTTTTATTTTCTGTTACTCCGCCGATTTTTTAATATATTTAAGAAAAACAGGATAATCATCCTCATATTAATAAAACTCTATTTACAGTAGAGGTCTATTTTGTTATTCGTAGAAAACTTGTTATATATAATTTAAATTGAGGTGTTATGAAATGAACATTCACAAAAAAACGAAGCCCCGCATTCATGTTAGTTCGTCAATCTCATTAATTGATTCTCCCATTCAAATTTATATAACCGGATTAGAACCTTTACAAGAAGTAACAATAAGAGCCTCCAGAATTGCCGAGGGAATAAATGATATATATTTAGAATCAAATGCCACCTTTATTGCATCTAAAAATGGGAATGTAAACCTTACCGAACAAGCACCTATTACTGGCTCTTATACAGGGATTGATGGAATGGGATTATTTTGGTCCTTAGACATTATTAAAATAAACGAACATCACGATTCTATTCGAAATTATAAGAATCCATTGTCGCCTCAAAACTTAACTTTATCACTTGAAATGAATGGATCTACTATCGATGAAATAAACATCTCAAGATTATGGAAATCCAAACAAATCGTTCGGTATCCAATTAGAGAAAATGGATTGATTGCCACCTTTTTCTACAACGAAAATAAAAAAGCGAATCCAGGAATTATTGTACTCGGCGGTTCGGAGGGTGGATTAAATGAATACCTTGCCGCTTTACTTGCATCACATAATTTTTCAGTACTCGCCCTCGCTTATTTCGGAATCGATAATCTACCAAAACAACTTGTAGAAATCCCCCTTGAATATATAAAAACAGCCATTGAGTGGATGAAACAACGTGAAGAAGTCACCAAAAATTGGTTAGGTATACATGGTACCTCTCGAGGAAGTGAACTAGCCCTTTTATCAGCATGCTTTTTCCAAGAAATAAATGCTGTCGCCTCTCTAAATGGTTCCGCTATTGCATTAAGTGGTATTGTACCGTGGTCCGATGCTACAACATTACCTCCTGCTTGGACATATAAAGGGAAAGTATTACCGTATGCGTCTCCAATAAACCCCATATCCGTCGCACTCGAATGTCGTAAAATGTTTGAAGAACATAGGGGAATGCCATATAGAAAGTGGTATAACGCTTTAACTTCAGATTCTAAAGTTGTTGAAAATGCTACTATACCAGTTGAAAAAATTAATGGAGATGTATTGCTAATTGCCGGTGAAGAAGATGAAGCTGATATTGTAAGATTATCAAAAAAAGCAATTAATAGATTGGATACATTTCATTCTCCTCATTTTTATAAACAACTCGTATATAAAGGGGCTGGCCATTCTATCGGCATCCCCTATTTAAGAATAAATTATAACCAAGGGAGCAAAAAAGATAACGCTTTTGCTAGTATTGATTCTTGGAAGGAAACCATTCATTTTTTTCAGAAAAGCGCTCAATCCTAATGATAAAGAGGTATGCGTGTATGAAAATTTCATACATGCATACCTCTTATTTTTTCGGCACCAACAAAATCCCTAAACTAATAAAAAAGAAGCTCATTATTTGCTGTATTGATAAACCAAATAAAACCGAATTTTGTTCACTAATAAGCGAAATAATAATATGAGCAACTCCCTCAACTATTAGAAAAACACTTATATTCTTTCCATTTCCGAGCCTTTCATTTTTCATCCATAACAAGCCGATTATACAAAGGGCGAGGATGATCTCGTATACGAAAATAGGGTGATATAAAAATTTAGATTCATATATTTTCACACCCCAAGGCAATGTCGTTTGTACACCTATTTTGTGGTTGAATAGAAAATAAAAAATAATACTCATACATAGTCCAAAAGGTAATGCATCAAGTAAAATACGAAGCGAAAATTGCTCCTTTTTACTTTTCCTAACAATGTATACACTCGCAATTACACATCCTGCTATAATATGCTGCATACTTCCTACAGCTAATAGTGCCTGCAATGGCGACCTAAAGGCCCATACTGGATTTAAAATTGCCGGTGCAAATTTCCACACAAATACGATGATTAGAAAAGCATTTGTTACTGTATCCATCATTTTTTCATATGGTACACTTTCGTTCTTCATCTTTCGTTTCATCAACATAAATCCAAATAAACTTCCAATTATAAGAGATACGGGTTGTAACCTCACGATCCACTCCATCACTATGAAATCCCCTCTTTAACTCTCAATTAATTTCTTAAATTTCTCTTCTAATTGATCTGGAGGCAATACGCCTCGTACTTGCTCTACGATAATTCCATCTTTATTAACAAAAAATGTCGTTGGTAACGAAAATACTTTATAATCTAATCCAGCTACTCCGTCCATATCTAGTAAAACAGGAAACTTAAATCCGTGACGATCTGCAAATGCACTCGCTTCTTGTACTGGATCTCCAATTGTCGCATTTACCGCAAAAATTTCAACATCCTTTTTATATTTATCATACATACGAACTAAGTCAGGTGCCTCCATTTCACATGGGCCACACCATGATGCCCAAAAATTAATAAGGTATGGCTTGCCTTTTGCATCATTTAACGAATACAGCTTCCCGTCTAACCCTTTTAATGTTATGTTTGGCGCTTTAAATCCTACTTGTGGTAATACTTCTGTTTCTTGTAACTCCGCTTGTTTTGCTTTTCTTTCTTTTTCTTCTTTCTTTGTATTATAAAAATTAACTCCGGCCCAAATTAATGCCCCGGCCAGTATAATCGCAATTAGCTTCTTCACTTTTCTTCCTCCTCATTTTTAAAAGCCTGTAAATCCACCGAATAGACGAATAAAGAATGCGGTAATTTTCGTCATTTGATTTGTATACAATAAAACCCCTGTTACAATCATCATTCCACCGCCAATTTTCATCATGACATTGGCATATGTAACAATCCATTTTACCTTCCCAATAAAGAATGCCATCACGAAAAACGGAACCGCAAACCCAAGAGTATACGCGGTAATATAAAGAAGTGCCCCTTCAGGATTTGTCGCACCAAGCATGAGTACAGCTGAAAATATCGGACCAACACATGGCGTCCAACCCGCTGCATATGTCATACCGACTAAAATCGAGCGAATATATCCAGTCGATTTACTTCTGTATTGTACTTTTTTCTCTGCCATAAGCCACTTAGGTTGAAACAAACCTGTCATAAACAGTCCCATCAAAACAATAAAAACCCCACCAATTTGTTGAATCAATTTTTGGTTAGATGAAAATGTTATTCCAATCCAACTTACCGATAAACCTAACGCATAAAATATAACCGAAAATCCGATCATAAAAAATACGGTATGTATAATCGCTGATTTTTGCATAATTCCACGATTCTCTTTTAAATCTTGAATAGACACACCTGTAATATATGATAAATAAGATGGATATAGCGGTAAAGAACATGGTGATATAAATGACAATACCCCTGCCCCAGCTACAAGCCAAATTGTTAAATCTGCTGCATTCATTTTACTCCCCCTAAAACACTACAATAAGTAGTGTTAATTCTTAAAAAAAAGAGGCTATATGCACTCTCCGACAATAAGTACAATCGACATACAGAATAAACCTAATGTTACATATACCGAATTCGTATGTAATGGAATATTGAGCTTAACAACTTTTTCATTTAACACTTGCTCGATTCGTAAATTTATTGCTGTTTTTGCAAATGAAGCTGTCACACATCGATTTTCCATTGTCTTTATTTTAATTAATTTTAATAACGCACTACCTAATTCGAATGAAGATTTCATCTTTTGCATTGCATATTTATCTGCTGCTAGCTCCTGATACACATGATAGCGCTGCAATAACCCTTTTAATATCGGGATGTACACCATTCCTTCTGCTAATAACGTAAAACAAAATAATTTTAATGGATCTCGATTAGTTTGATGATATTCTTCATGGAAAATAATCGCATCCATTTCTTCATCTGAAAATGTTTGAAGCATGCCTTCTGACATGACAACTTTCGGACGAAATAACCCAATTGTAAATGCCGCAACTTCTAAGGTCGGCAATATATATATTTGTTTTCCTTTTCGAATGAAAGGGATAAGTACTTTTTGTAATTTTTTACTATAGAAAAATTGTCGCCAAATTCTTTTGCACACTATGAGTACTGTAAGTAATAGTAATCCAGCAATTATAATACGAATGAGCGATAATTCCTTCATATGCTTTTCTAATTGAAACAAGCAAAAATTTGAAAAAAAGAACGCCTTATTTTGAAACAGAAATGGATATGTAACGTAATACACTAACATACTGAAAAAGAGGGTACTAACAATTACTGCTAACAATACGATTTTACGCATTTGCCATTTCATTTCATTGATCCTCTTTTTTTAACTGACTCAATTTGTCTTCTAATTTTTTTATTAAAGTCGGATCAGCCTGCTCTAACTCATCTAGCATATGATTTACTACTAAATCTCCAAATTCCCCCATCAATTCCTGTGTCATTTTCTTCGTTTGATTGGATAAGAATTCTTCTTTTGTTTGTACAGTACGATATATGCCACTTCTTTTCACTGTCTGTTTTTCTAAGTGTAATTTCTCTACTAACCTGTTCATAACTGTCATAACAGTGTTAAAATTCACAGGTGATTCTTCACTTAATTTCTGCTGCACTTCTTTAATCGTAATACCCTCGGTAGACCAAACAATCTCCATAATTTTTGCTTCAAGAGGTCCAAAAAAGTGATTTAATCCTTGCTCATTTAATTTATAGTTTTGAGTAAACATAGTATGGCTCCTTTCACACTACAAATTGTAGTACAAATTAAATGAAAGGTCAAACAAGAATGATATACACTAAAATTCACTACCTATAAATACGTAGGCCATTCCATTCATTTTAAACCTAATTTCTCTCCAAATGTCTCAAAGAGATACTGCTCTAATATTTGTACATTAAACTTCTCATTGCGCCCAAGTGCAAATAATTCCCGATCCTTTGCTACGATAGTATCTAAAGGAATAACGACATTATCCACTATTTTTGTAATTTCAATGATGTTACTTTTTACATTTACCTCTGTTTTAAATTCAACATTTTCTAATACGATATGTGAACGTCTTCCTGATGTAAAAAAAGTAAAATTAGGATTTTTCACAACGCCAATTTCAGCCTCTAACGCATATAAATAGTGAAAAATTATATCTCTATGTCCATCTTTTATTATTTTTTCATCCTTCTCATCATCTAAGTATTCTTTCACCTTCGCTGCAAACTCAAATCGAAAATCCACCTTTTTCACGCTCCCTCTTTGTATTTTTATATTAAATAAATATATTGAAATAATTTTACCATATTGTAATACAAGTTCCTATTAAAAGTAAAAAACGATTTGTGAAATCTCTATTATTTCCGATTCCTTTTTAAAATATAAACACTAATTCAATTTGAATTAATGCTTTGTTATATCCATTTAAACATATTGTTTCCATATTTTGAAACAATAGTATGAAATATTATATATCGATAAAGTGAAACTTTAATCAATGGGAGTTTCGTTCATCCCCCACTGATTATCAGCCCTCACCAATCAAGATTTTACGGGCAGCCCGCAAATAGCCGGTTAATTTGTTTCAAATTCATTTTTCTATATAGTTATCACTACCTTTACTATTTCGATATACTTAAACTATATTTTCTACTTATTCATTACATGAGAGAAGGAATGTTACTCTCTTCTATCGAATTTTTATATAACAAAAATGATTAGGTGGTGCTTTACTATGAAATTAGCTGTCATTGGTGGCGGTGATTTACAAGATTCAAATCACTCGCCTATTAATGAGCGACTTATAGAATTAACAAATAAACAGTATCCAAAAGTATTATTCATTCCTACAGCTAGTCATGATGATGAAAGCTATATAAAGCTATTTTTAGACACGTTCGAAAAACAATTACACTGTGAAGTACAAATTTTACGTACTATAGCTGATACACCTTCTAAATATGAAATAGACGAAATGATTCAGTCTGCTGATTTAATTTATCTCGGTGGCGGGAACTATATTCAAATGGTTACAGAATGGAAAGAACTTAGACTCGATGAAAAATTACTATTGGCTCTACAACAAGGAACGCTCATTGCGGGGTATAGCGCTGGTGCTATGTGTTGGTTCACATCTAGTATCCGATCAGATTATGAAGGTTCTGGTTATATAGAGTGTAACGGTTGGGGGATTGTTAACAAAAGGTTTTGTCCACATTATAATCAATTAAATAGAATGAACGCCTTCCATTCCTTTTTACAAAATCATCAAGGTAATATAGAAGGAATTGCACTAGAGGATAATTGCGCTTTATATATTACAGAAGAATCTTTTGAAATTATCGGTGAACCTGAAAAAGCGTGGGAGTTTTATATGAGCGATAACAAGCTCATTAGACAACATTTTGATATCACTTTAAAAAGCTATTTGTAAACATACACTTACAAAAAATGTCCCTAAGTATAATAGCTTAGGGACATTTGCATGATTTAACTCACTAGTCGTGTAATTCGTTTCTTCTGCCATGAAAGCTTATAATATGCATACTGTAATATTAAGCTGACAATAAATGCTGCTGGGTACCCAATCCATATCCCTTCTATGCCAAGACTTGTATGGTAAGAAAGGTAATACGCTACAGGTACTTCAACAAGCCAAATTGATACAACTCCGATAACAGTTGGCCATAATACTGTACCACTCGCTCGCATTGTCGCACTAATAATTTGCGCATGCCCGAAAATTAAATAACTCCATAACGTAATCATAACTAGGCTATGAGCAATTTCAATTGTAGTTTGACTCGTTAAAAATAGTGATAGAATGTCTCTTGAGAACAAGTAAATAAGAGATATTAGCACACCACCGATGACGTAGTTCATAATAATTCCAGCCTTCACAACTTTCTGCAATCTATCAAATTGATTCGCACCAATTGATTGTGCTGCAAAAATGGAAACTGTAATACCAAGGCTAACTGCTGGCATTTGTACATAACTTGCAACCTGGTTCACAACGCCATAAGCTGCTGTTGCATCCGAACCATAACGATTCACAAACGCGATTACCGCAATTTCAGATAATGAAACTAATATCATATTAATACTCGCTGGAATTCCGAGTCGTAACAATAGCTTCAATAACTCCCTATCCATGCGAAGATATTTCCTTACCGTACTATCTAATTGTAGTGGGTGATTTTTCTTCTTTAAATACACCAACATGACAATAAACGTAATAACTGTAGATATAACAGAAGCATAGGCTGCTCCATACACATCTAATTTCGGAGCTCCTAACCATCCAAAAATAAGAATCGGTAATAAGATCATATTTAGCGCTGTACTTACAATTAAAAAGTAAAATGGCGTTTTAGAATCTCCTGTACCTCTCATAAATGTTGTGTATGCAAAATATAAAAATAATACTGGCATCGATATAAATAAAATACGTGCATAATGAACACTTATATCAATAATATTTTCTGGTGTTCCCATTAGGCGCATAATATCCATCGCAAAAATACTACCTATTATCGCCAACACAACTCCAATAATAAATGTAAATGTCAGTGTCGTACCAACGATAGCTTTTAAACGATCTTCGTTTTTAGCACCAAACGCCTGACCAATTAAAATAGAACTCCCTGAACCAATACCAATTACAAATGAAACGAGTAAGAAAAATAGTGGAAAGAATGCTGATATAGCCGCTAAATCATTAACGCCAAGCCATCTTCCTACTACTACCATACCGAATAATTGTCCAATCGATTGTAATACATTACTTAATAGTAACGGTACTAAAAACATGGACATCGATTTCCAAATCGGTTTACTCTCACTTTCTAACTTATGTGACTCCGCACCTTCTTTATTATTATCTGTAGGTGGTTTCAAATTTCATTTCTCCTTTTATTAAAAATTTGTTTTTCAACTTCTATTTCTTTGTATAATTGTTATAATAATGTGCCTCTATTTATTTTCTTTTCCATATTATCATAACTTTACCCAATATTGGCTTCCATCTGCTGTTCTATCTAAAAACCCATATTCGATTAAATACCTTCTTAAAGTTACAAAATCCGGGTATACTCTTTCTATGATAGTATTTACTTCTTTTTCAGTGTACTTTTTATTACTATCAAACTTCGTCACTAAATGGCGTAATATAATTAATTTGCGCTTTTGCTTTTTCGGAAATGTAGAAAGTGGTCCATCTAATCCTTCTGTAAAATGCGCTTTTAATACTTCATCATTTTCTTCTTCCGTAATATTGTAGCGATCATCTACCATCGTTGCGGTTCTATGAATTGGTACAAATTTCGTTTGTACTTTTGATTTTTCTTCTGACAGTTCCATTAATGCTAAAAATACTTTCGCTTGCTTCATTTTCTCTCGAAGTGTAAATCGATGATTACGAATGGTTGATGTACTTCCGCCATCCATCTCTTTTACAATCTCTTTATCATTCAGCCCCATATGGAAAAACTGAACCATTTTCTTTTGCAAATCCGTTAAACCCGTATACTTTTTATCAAGGTTTAATAAATAATCAAACATAGACGTATGTTCATTTTGCACATGCAATTGCACAAACTTCTCTGCTTCATACAAAACTTGATTATCTTGATAAATAACCCCCTTAATAAACGCTTCTCCACAAGCTAAACAAATATACTCCTCTGCTTCCACTTCAAATACATACCCTTTCTTCAATTCTTCTACCGAAGCATCCCAAAACTTCTCTGAAATATCACTCATACTAAACACTCCTTTAAAATGTTTATCTAAAAACAGACGTTTCCCAATAACGTTTACTATCTCTTCATCATCTTAACATACAGTAAATAAACATTTCAACATTCCGTTTACCCATTTTACAAACTTTTATAAAAAACGTCTACTAAATAATTTTATAAAAAGAATTAAAGTAACAAAAAAGCGAATGTATTTAATACACTAATGAAGATAGGATGTGAAACAAAACATGACTATTCTGCAAGATCCTTGGTTTACTGTTAATCAAATTTACGGTTCACATCATACTCTTGGTCTCCCCTACTATACTGAAAGAACTAAAATACGCTATTCAATATTTGAGTGATAACAACCTCGTTCTACACGGAACTGGTATTCACTCATTCCAAAACTTCAGCATTCAATTTTAACTACAAAAAAGGTATTTCCATATATGGAAACACCTTTTATCCATTATATATTCTATTTATAACCTCGACTAAAGCCTTACTTACCTGTACAAATATATGCTTTCGATTTCCATCCTCAACAAATTTATTTGCACAACTACCCATGACCGTCATACAACTAATTATGAATAGCGCTAACTTTCTATTCTTGTAAGTCACTTCATACCTCTCCACTATTACAAAATTCCATTTAAATTTATCCCACTTTAATGGGCAGTAAGATCCCCACCTCAAAATTCAGCGAAAGCAAAGAAGTTAGGTGGGGGATCAACTGCCCATAAAAGTCCGATTGGTTTAACTAATAATCAGTGGGGGATGAAGAAAACCCCCCACTGATTAAAGTTTCACTTTATCCCATCAGGAAATTTTACATGAATAATAAAACGTGCGAATATGCAATTATGCATATATACACGTTTTATTACGATGTTGTGATTTAATTTAGTTAGAGTACACGTAAACCGAGGTGACTAACTTGAAATTCAAAGCGAAAAAGAATCCATTTCACGTCATTTTTATTACATTATTTATCACTATTTTTCTCGTTTCGCTATTCTTCCAAAATGAAAATTCTATTTTTTTCACTCTCATGATGCTGTTAAATATCGTGAATCTTTCTTCATTCTATTTCTCTCACTACGACGTAACGGAATCATCTCTTTTCGTAAAACATGGTTTCATACTGCGTACTGAAATTCCATTTGAAGATATTCGCCATATTACATACTCTGGCAAAACACTTCGCTCAGAAAAGTGGACTAGGCAGCAATTAGAAATCCATTACAATTTATTTGATTCTGTGACAACTTTCGTACCTCAAGAAGAAGAAAAGTTCATTTCACTCTTAAAAGAAAACTGTCCACAAATGAAAGTATTGAACATGCCTGCTAACAAATAATATATTTTGGCACTTGTAGTAATACAAATGGAAGTCATAAAAATAAATATCAAAAAAGCCAAGATTCTAAAGAATCTTGGCTTTTTTATTACTCTTTCGGAGCAATCATTTTTTTCGGATCGACAATTTCATTAAATTGTTCTTCTGTTAGTAGTCCAGATTGCAGTGCTGCTTCTTTTAACGTTAACCCTTCTTTATGAGCATGCTTCGCAATTTTCGCTGCATTTTCATATCCGATATGCGGGTTTAATGCTGTAACAAGCATTAATGAACGATTCACATTCTCTTTAATTACTTCTTCATCTGCTTCAATACCAACTGCACAATTATCATTAAATGAAACAATTGCATCCGCTAATAGATAAGCAGATTGTAAGAAGTTATATGCAATAACAGGTTTAAATACATTTAATTCAAAATTACCTTGGCTCGCTGCAAATCCGATTGTTGCGTCATTTCCCATTACTTGCGCTACAACCATCGTTAACGCTTCACTTTGCGTTGGATTTACTTTACCTGGCATAATAGAACTTCCTGGCTCATTTGCCGGAATAATAATTTCTCCTAGACCACTACGCGGACCACTTGCAAGCCAGCGCACATCGTTAGCGATTTTCATTAAATCAGCTGCTAATGCTTTTAATGCACCATGCGTATATACAACTTCATCATGACTTGTTAATGCGTGGAACTTATTTGGTGCAGTAATAAATTGCTTACCTGTAAATTGGCTAATTTCCTCTGACACCATCTCCCCAAACTTAGGATGAGCATTAATACCTGTTCCAACTGCAGTACCACCAATTGCAAGCTCTTTCATATATGTATTGCTCTCTGCAATCATACGCTCTGTTTTTTCAAGCATACGGTGCCATCCGCTAATTTCTTGCCCTAATGTTAACGGTGTTGCATCTTGTAAGTGTGTACGACCAATTTTTATAATATGTTCAAATGCAGTTACTTTTTCTGCTAGCGTTTCTTTTAATTTCGTAATTGCTGGTAATACGTGATTTTCCACTGCAATTACACATGCTACATGAAGCGCCGTTGGGAATGTATCATTTGAACTTTGAGACATGTTCACATCATCATTCGGATGAATATGCACGTCAGATCCCTTCTCTTTCAAAATTTGATTCCCACGATTTGCAATTACTTCATTCACATTCATATTTGACTGAGTACCGCTACCAGTTTGCCATACGACAAGTGGAAAATGTTCATTCCATTTCCCTGCGATTACTTCGTCAGCTGCTGCCACAATTGCTTCTGCTTTTTCTTCTGATAGCTTTCCTAATTTTTGATTACTAAGTGCTGCACTTTTCTTTAAAATGGCAAATGCTTTTACAATTTCAAGCGGCATTTGCTCTGTTCCAATCGGGAAGTTTTCTTTACTACGTTGTGTTTGTGCTGCCCATAATTTATCAGCTGGAACTTTTATTTCTCCTATTGTATCTTTTTCAATTCTGTACTCCATTTTTTCATCCCCTTGAAAATAAAATACCTACATTTCTCATTTTAACAGACTTTCACCCAAATGATAAGAATTCTCACTCTTATATATAAAAAAATACCTCCTGCCATCGCAGAAGGTATTTTTTTATGATGCTTGCTTTCCTTTTTCAACGTCATCTACATACCAAATGAATTTGCCTGTATATCCGTAAATAACTGCTAAAATTAACGATACGAAGCTTAACCACATAAACGGAACGTATGAAAACGTTGCTACACCTAAAATACCAGCCATAAAAATCCCATTATCAGACCATGGAACCATACCTGAAGTTAACGTTCCACCTACTTCTGAGTTACGTGCTAAAACACGGCGGTCTATTTTTAATTTATCATAGCTCTCTTCCATAATTTTCGGTGTTAAAATTAGTGATACGTACATCGCACAGCCAAATATATTCGCTAAGAATGCTACGATTAATGTAGACAATGTTACATTACCTGCAGAATTTAATTTCTTCTCAAATTTAGATACGATTACTTTTAAAACTCCTAGTTTTTCAAGTAATCCACCAAATCCTAAACCGAAAATAATAACGGCTACTGAGCCAAGCATACCGTTAATTCCACCACGGTTTAATAACTTGTCAACAAATTCAACACCAGATTGAATTGAGAATCCATTATACGCTGTTCCAATCGCCTCTCCAAAGTTCATTCCTTGGAAAAGAGTTGCCCAAATTGCACCAATTAAAGCTCCCATTGCAATTGTTGGCATAGACGGTTTCTTCATCGCTAATAGAGCGATAACAACGACCGCCGGAACAAGCATCCATATTTTAATATCAAATTCCTTTAATAAAGCTTCTTTTAAAAACTCTACTCGATTCAAATCTACATTATCGCCGCCATACATCCAACCAGCTACAGTAAACATAATGCTAGTAATAATATAAGCCGGAACATCTAATACGAGCATAGCTCGAACGTGAGCAATAACGTCTACTTTTGCCATAGACGCTGCAAGAACTGTACTATCAGAAAGTGGTGATAATTTATCGCCGAAATAAGCTCCTGAAAGAACTGCACCAGCAACAAGCGAAAGTGGTAAGCCAAGTCCTTCACCAATCGCCATCATAGCAATACCTGCTGTTCCTACTGTTCCCCATGATGTTCCTGTTGCGATAGAAGTAATTGAACAAATAATTAATGTTGCTAATAGGAATATGCTAGGGTGAATAAACTCTAATCCATAATAGATTAATGTTGGTACTACGCCACCAGCAATCCAAGTTCCAATTAAAGCACCTACCGCAACCAAAATCAGTATTGCTTCTAATCCGTTAGAAATCCCTTTCGTAATTGCATCTTGCAATTCTTGATAACGAAATCCTAATCTTAATCCAAGCGCAATTACTAAAAACCATGAAATAAATAGCGCTAATTGAATTGGGAGATCAAAAATCGTTTGGAAGGAAAAGACAACAGCAAGAAATAGTAATAAAAGAACTATGATTTCTAGCATCGATGGTAATCTTACACTTTTCATTTTTTTCTCTCCTTACAAGTCGATAACATGACGTATGTCGTCTTACATGTATGTAATATACAATTAGCGAAGACAAAACAAAATTTTCATATTATTTCGATTTATTTTTCCAGTATAATATAACACCTTTTCTATTGTAAAAGTAGATGTTACTTTTCGCAATGGAAAATATAAAAAATGTTACATTTTTATATAGAACAATCCAAAAATAACTTTTTTAATATTTGCCACAACAAAACTTTTTACTATTATCCTCCCCTTTTAAGGAATACCATTTTTCTCCACAAAAAAGCACACATCATTAAAATGATGCATGCTCCACTTTTATTTATACATATTTTGTATTTCTTCTTTATTTTTAAGTATTTCCACAAACTTCTCGCTACAACCTTTCGGAAATAACACTCCAAGCCCATATGAATGCTCAAACTGAAAATGAGGATACTTCGCTTTAACCTCATCCCAAAATTTATACACGCCGAAGTTTCGATCTTTCACCTCAATATCATGAAATAATACGATACCGTTATTCGCAAGTTTCGGTAACCATGTTTTATAGTCATGAGAAACTGCTTCATACGTATGATAGCCATCAATATGCAACAAATTTATCGTTCCATCTTGAAATTGATCAACAGCCTCATCAAAAGTAGATCGAATTAAATTACCTATATTTGGATAACTCATGTTTACCACTTTATCTACGATTTGGAAAACACCTTCTCCATATGGACCTGTATGCCCGTCTCCTGTCCAAGTATCTACAGCAAAACATTTTGTAGCTAATCCCCCATCCTTTACCCCTTGACAAAAACTGAAAAAAGAAGCGCCTAGATGTGTACCTAGCTCAACTAATATTTCGGGTTTTTCAAATCTTACTAAATCGTATGCGAACTCCAAATGCCCAAGCCACGCAGTATTCGCACGAATAAATGGACTAAAATTATCAAATTCAAATGTTGGTTTATGAGTAACCCAGTTCATCGCGTATCTCCTTCTACACATATTTTTAACAAACCAAATTACTCTTATCTTTATTTTTTTATCCTCTTGATTATGATTTATTTTTATAATTTTATCTCACTTTATTTCACCTCCTCACTTGTATCGTAAACATAACTGGAACTACTAAAATTCCCACCTTATAACACAGAAATTTCAGTTTATTTTTTATTCATTTCGTGATATATTGCATATTGTATCCGAAACGAATTTGTAGAAAAGGAGAATAAAAACTATATGGATCCAAATCGTTTAAAAGGAATCATTATGGTTGTAATTGGTGCTTGTTTATGGGGATTGTCCGGAACAGCTGCACAACAACTTTTTCAATATGAAAATGTTTCTACTGAATGGTTAGTTACAATTCGATTGCTTATATCTGGCGTTATCTTGCTCCTTATTTCATCATTCGGAACGAGAAAAAAAGAAATATTCGGCATATGGAAACAAAAATCTGATGCTACTAAAATGATATTGTTTGGCCTATTCGGTATGCTTGCTGTACAGTACACGTACTTCGCTTCTATTAAAGAAGGGAACGCTGCCGTCGCAACATTATTGCAATATTTAGCTCCTATATTTATTACTGCATACTTACTTTTCAAATGGAACGTTCGGCCATCAAAAATTGATTTCATTTCCATTACCCTTTCATTAGTAGGCACTTTTCTCTTACTAACAAATGGGTCTGTTCATAACTTGGCTGTTTCTACACCGGCTATTATTTGGGGTATTTTATCTGGGTTATCTCTTGCTTTTTATAGTTTATATTCCAAGGAATTACTAGAAAGCTGGTCTTCCTCTGTTATCGTTGGATGGGGCATGATTATTGGGGGTATTGGCGTTACGATTCTACACTTTATTTCTACAAACGAATTCATTTTATTATCGACTATGAAATATGTAAAACTAAGTACCCTACCGCTCATCACATTTGTCGTCATTTTCGGAACACTGATTGCATTTTATTTATACTTAGACAGCATACGATACCTGACTCCGAAAGAAACGACATTATTCGGTTGTACTGAACCACTCGCAGCTATTATTTCTTCTGTACTTATATTACACGTACCCTTTCAATCTTTTCAGTTATTAGGGGCTTTTTGTGTCATTGTAATGGTGCTCATCTTAAGCCAAAAACCGGATGAAGGGAAACAAGAATTAAAGTTTGTTCATGAGAAAAAAGAAAATATACAATGAAAGGATTGAATTCACTATGCCTATCCCTCAAAATTATAAAAAACAAGGAAGAGTTTCGGCAAAATCACTCGTTTTAAATCAACTACAAGATTGGATTATTGAAGGTGTACTGCAGCCTGATGAAAAAATTAATGATGGGGAGTTGGCTGAAGCACTAGGAGTAAGCAGAACACCTGTAAGAGAAGCACTTCAAATATTGGAACTTTCTGGATTAGTGGAAATGGTACCTGGGCAAAAAACAAAAATTGCTCCTATTAAGTTAGACGACATTCCTATCATTTATGAAACGATGGCTGGTCTTCACTCTATTATAGGAAAGCAAGCACTTCAAAACATTACAGACGCTGATCTGAAACTACTTTCTGAAATAAATGCTGATTTTCAGCGCTCTATAGAGAAGAAAAACGCAAAACAAGCTTTAAAACTAGATATACAATTTCACAATACAATTTCTTCTATTGCTAAAAACCAATATATTGAACCCTTTCTAGAAAATATGCAACTTCACGTTTTACGCCTTGAATATTTGTTTTTCCAAAACTTTGTTCCAGCAAGTCAATCTATTGAAGAACATCACTCTATCATTCAAGCATTGCAAAAGCAGGACGAAAAACAAATAGAACAAATGATGTCTCAAAACTGGCTCCGTCCAATGAAAGAAATATCAAAAATAATTTCTACGAAATAATAATAGAGCTGGTTACACAAACTCGTAACCAGCTCACCTTTTACTAATCTATATAGTTATGCCTGAATATCCGCATATTTTTCCATATCTTCGTACTCTTTTTCCAATTCCTCTAAAGACAGCTCGTATAATTGTCGGTCGCGAATTTTAAACACACCTGCTCCAATTAACTCATCAATTAAATGCCTCTTACGATTTTCAACAGCAAAACGGAGTTGACTACTCATCTTTTAAAAAACTCCTTTCTACGATCATTGAAAATGATAATCTTTATCAATTACCACTTTTGATTATAAAAGATGACTCTTTATAAGTAAAGTAATTTCATGAAATATTTACCTTACAAAGTATTTGTGGCCACATTATATATATGTATGCCGTGCGAAAAATGTTATGACACATTTTCTTATCCTTTTTCTTTCATACTTTGCAAGTTGTCTCACTATGATTAAATTCACCATCTATTTCTACTTGAATGGTGACATGTTCTACATGAAACTTCTCCTTTAATACATCCGTAGCCTCTTTTAATACATTTTGCGTTTCATCACCTTTAATAATCAAATGGCAAGTTAATACTTGAAAATCAGATGTGACAGACCATATGTGCAAATCATGAACTTCTTTTACAACCGTAATATTTAATAATGTACTTTTTACCTCTTCAACATTTATGTGCTGGGGTGCACCTTCCATTAATATATGGACCGTATCACGTGTTACACGCCATCCACTAATAATGACTAAAATAGACACAAGAATACTAGCAATCGCATCCGCAACAGTCCATCCGAAAAATTTAATAAGTAGCGCAGCAATAATCGCTCCAACTGATCCTAATAGATCGCCTAATACGTGTAAGAAAGCACTTCTTAAATTCAAATTCCCCTTCACATCTCCGCCTCTCATTAATATCCAAGCTGATAAAATATTAATAAGCAGACCAAGTACAGCAATAATGAGCATCCCATTACTAGCAATCTCAACTGGCTCTTTAAAACGGCGAATTGCTTCAATAAAAATGTATACTGAAATGACAATAAGAACGACACCGTTACATAATGCCGCTAACATTTCGACTCGCTTATACCCATATGTTTTCGCAGTTGTTGCTGTTTTTTCTCCGAGCTTGAACGCAAGTAAACTTAACGCTAAGGATACTGCATCACTTAACATATGCCCCGCGTCAGATAATAGTGCTAAGCTATTTGTTACAAATCCCCCAATAACTTCAGCAATCATAAAACTTGTCGTTAATACGAAAGCGATTAGTAACGCTTTTTTATTGTTAGAATGACCGTGATCATGTGAATGTCCCATACGAATGCTCCTTTAAGTGCAATATCTGTATGTTAGTATGAAACAAACTCCCCCTCTTTATCCCCCATTAACTGCCCATAAACGTCCGCTTCCTCTACCTACACACTTCGCTATTTTTCAAACAAGTCCTTTTTCTCAACAAAAAATAAGACTACTTCTTTTTCAGCTTCATATTGTTTACTAATGAAAGAATTTTTAAGGAGGTTACTAAAATGAAACGTTTATTTCTCTGTATGGAGCGAGAACTTGTTGTAGTGAAAGAACAATATGGTCACTTTGAAACAGCGTATCACTTACAAAATATGCAACCTACCTGTATCGCTGTTGATCCATTTCAAAAGAATCGTGTATACTGCGGAACATTTGGACGAGGTTTATGGTTAAGCGACGATGGCGGGGATTCGTGGAAACCGATTGGAGATTCATATCGTTACTTTGATTTCCCTAAAGAAGATGGTATTTTACACTCTTCGATAACTTCCATTACGATAAGTCCTAATGAACAAGTTAACGGCTATGGCGTCGTTTATGTCGGCTCAGAACCGAGCGCTTTATTCCGTTCTGAAAATGGTGGTGAAACGTGGACTGAACTTAAAAATATGAAATCATTATTATCTTCTTATACGTGGGCTTTTCCGCCTAGACCTTTCACCCATCATGTACGCTGGATTACAGTTGATCCAAACAATCCAAATACAATCCATGTTTCAATTGAAGCTGGTGCTGTTATTCAAAGTAATGATAGAGGGCATACTTGGATTGATAAAAAATTCGGTGCTCCTATCGATGCGCATCAATTGCTTATGCACCCTGAAGCTCCAAATCGCCTTTATGCATCATGTGGTGATGGTTTTATGGGCGGACCTGATCGCGCATACCTTGAAAGTTATAACAGTGGAAACAGCTGGATCTCATGCAGTGAAGGACTTGAACACCATTATTTATACAGCATGGCTATTGATCCAGCTGATTGCAATACAATTCTCGTTTCTGCCGCACCAAGCGCTGACCTCGCCCATCACCATATTCCTTATGAATCTTATATTTATCGTAAAACGAAAGATACTCCTTTCGAGCAAGTGCAACAAGGTCTACCATCTGCAATTGGTACAGTCATTTCAATGTTTGCTACAAATCCAGCAGAACCACATACGTTTTACACTTTAAATAACAATGGCGCCTTTCAATCCAAAGATAGCGGCGAATCGTGGGAACAATTAAACATTCCGTGGAAAGATGAGTATAAAACGCAGCATCCACATGCATTACTCGTTACTAGTTCTTAACGAAAAAAAGACTGCCTAATGGTTTTAGGCAGTCTCTTTTTTATTTCTTTAAATCAATTACGATATCATCTAGAACAATATCTTTACTCTTCGCTTCTTTTTTCGGCACTTCAATTTTCTTCTCTTTTCCATTCACATATTCCACTCCACCATGATTTTCAGGTGTATGAACTCGTAAGTGCACACGAGGTGTAACGATAAGCTTTGTTACATTTTCGTTTAACTTTTGGAATGTAGCACTCCATCGAATATTGTAAGGATCGTTTCCACTTCCCCCATTTCCTTCACCCGAATAATCATTCCCTAAATCATCCTTAACCGTCAATTCAACATCTACACTATCCCATTCTTTCCTCGCACCCTTAGAAACTTCTTGATTGTAATAAAGAATAAATGAAACCGGCGATATTGCGACCTTTTCCATATTTGCTTTTATACCTTCTTTTTCCGAACTTCCACCAATTGTTCTCTCTTTACTATCCATTGATTTTACAGTTAATGCGAAATTCCAATTACCTTGTATTGATTTTTTCCTATCTGGCATCTCTATTCCCTCTATATTCCATCTAAAGTTTACTTTGTCCTTTTTATTAATATCATGGTGCGTCGTTGTTACCATACCTACATACTTTTTTTCAGTAACTTTAGTCATTTTCCCACTTCCTGAACTACCATGAGCGTCCATTATATCCAATCCGCCTAATATAATAGGATCATCCCCTAAGTCTTGCTCACTTTCCAGTGAATACGTTATAGATAATGTTCTGCCATCAGAAATTACATCATTAATTGTAACCTTAACCCCATTACTCTCCCTCGTCATATTCAATTCAGTCGAAAACTCTTTATAATTTTCATATAACCCTGTTCTACCATTATCTAAAAATCGGAATATGTCACCTACAATTGGCAATCCCCCGGCATATGTAGGAAACCCGATACCAAGCGTTGCAACTGATAACCCTACTAAAATAGATGCAGCAGCAACACCTTTTTTCCAACTTTTCATCTTTTTCTTCGTACGTATCGATTGTTTTACATTACGTTTCACTTTTTCTTTTTCAATTTCAGAAGCCTCAATTTCCTCAATTTCTTTTTCATCTATATCAATATCATTTAATAGTTCATAAATGTCTTTCATATTGCACTACCTCCAAAACTAATTTTCGTAGCATTTTGTTGTAGTTTCTTTTTTCCACGGTACACACGATTATCGATCGCTGCCCGAGTTAACCCTAACTTATCTCCTATTTCTTCTGTCTTCATACCGAGAAGATATTTCATAATGAACACCTTTTGATCTAACGGTTCTAATTGATTAATAAGCTTCAATAACTCTTCCCTATCTTCCATAACGATTAATTCATCTTCCGCTGACTTTTCCGTACTAATATGAAACTCATCTGAAATAATTTCTACTTTTCTAGTCGCTTTCCGGTAATAATCAATCGCTTTAAATTTCGCAATCGCCGCTATCCATTTTTTAAAGTCACTCGGCTCTCCATGAAATTTATTTGCGTTATTCCAAATGGAAAGAAATATATCGTTTACACATTCCTCTATTAATCCATCATTTTGAACCGGAAGAAGGATTTTATGCGTTATTCCTTTTATAAGTGGTAAATATGTATCGACAACGAATTCTAGCGCATCTTCTTTTTGCCGTTGTAATCTTTTTATAAAATTTTTCTCATTTGATTTCATGTAGCGATTCCCCTTATTTTTTTGTAAAAGCTTTTACACCCTATATAACGTCTTACAAAATATTTTCTCTCATCTTTTTTATTTTTTGTATGTTATGGAATACTTTCCCTACGCCATTGTCTCACATAACTATGTATTACAAGAAAATTTTCTCAAGTCTGCAATTTAATTCATGTAGTACACTATTTATATAGTCATTCTTTAACTTGGTGTACATTTTACTCCGCATTAACGGGCAATAAATCCCACCTCAAAATTGGGCGAGTGCGAGGAAGTTAGGTGGGAGATAACTGTCCGTAAAAGCCCGATTGGTTCAACTAATAATCAGTGGGGGATGGAAAAAACCCCCACTGATTAAAGTTTCACTTTATTTCATTAATCTACTTTTCAACATTTTAAACTAGGAGATGAGATGTGTATGTGTGGAATTACAGGCTGGGTAAATTGGAATAAGGATCTTTCCAATGAACATGTTATTTTAGAAAAGATGGCAAATAGTATCCAGCATCGCGGTCCGGATGCTGAAGGATTTTGGTTTTCACCTCGTGCGACCTTTGCACACCGTCGGTTAATCGTAATTGATCCAGAAGGCGGGACACAACCAAAAACATTTCGTGCTGGTGATTATACGTATGCTCTTACTTATAATGGAGAAATTTATAATTTCCGTGAACTGAGAGAGCAACTTCAACAATGTGGTCATGCATTTGAAACGCATTCAGATACAGAAGTATTACTACATGCTTATTTAGAATGGAAAGAAGATTGCGTACAACATTTAAATGGTATTTTTGCCTTTGCAATATGGGATGATCAAAAGCAACAATTATTTTTAGCACGTGATCATTTAGGCGTAAAGCCACTCTTTTATACAGAAAGAAATGACAGTATTATTTTCGGATCCGAAATAAAAGCGCTATTAGCCCATCCATCTGTCCCTGCTGAAATTGATGCAGATGGCATAAACGAAATATTTGGATTAGGATTATTTCGAACTCCAGGATGTGGCGTCTTTAAACATATTCAAGAAGTACGTGCTGGACATTCTATAACGTTTACACGTGATAAAAAAGTAGTTAAGAAATATTGGAATTTAGAAAGTAAAGTTCATACAGACTCTACTGCAGATACATCATCACATATTTTATCTATTTTACAAGATACAGTAAAAAGACAATTAATTGCCGATGTTCCTCTCGTTTGTATGTTATCAGGCGGATTAGATTCTAGTGGTATTACTGCACTAGCGGGTAAAGAGTTTGCAGCGGAAAATAAAACACTTCATACGTATTCCGTTGACTTTGTAAATAGTGCAAAAGATTTCGAGCTAACATTTGCTCGCACTGGTTTAGACGCTCCTTGGGTAAAACGTGTTTCCGAACATGTAGGGACATCTCATCATGACATTATTGTGAATGCTGAAGAATTAGCAAATCACTTATTCGTCCCTCTCCGTGCAAAAGATTTACCGAGTGCTGGCGAAATGGAAACTTCACTATATTTACTATTTTGCGAAATGAAAAAAGATGCAACTGTAGCTTTATCCGGCGAATCTGCTGATGAAGTATTCGGCGGGTATCCTTGGTTTCATCAAGAGGATTTACTATTTGTCGATAAATTTCCTTGGCTAACAAATTGGAAAAACACTTCCCCTCTTCTACTAAATGAAGTAAATAACCAATGCAACTTAGAAAACTATATTGATACACGCTTCCAAGAAGCGATTCTTGAAGTACCTACTCTTGAAGGGGAAAGTAAAAAATCCGCGAAACAACGCCAAATGTTTTATTTATTTTTAACGAGATTTCTCCCGTTCTTACTTGATCGTAAAGATCGTATGAGTATGGCTGTAGGCTTTGAAGTACGTGTACCGTTTTGCGATTATAGATTAGTTGAATATTTATGGAACGTTCCTTTCAATATAAAAAGCATTGATAATATTGAAAAAGGCATTTTACGTAGAGCACTGCAACCTGCTTTACCTGACGATGTACGCAATAGAAGAAAAAGTGCTTATCCAACTTCACAAGATCCACATTATTTACAAACAATCCGTCATTTATCACTCGACTTGTGCAGTAATAAAAACAATCCTATTTTCTCACTTATTAATCATTCCACATTACTTGCCATTGCCGATGAAAGCAATAAAGAAATTAACAATTTTGAAGCAAGAAGTGCTATGGAATATATGCTACAAGTAAATGAATGGTTGAAAACGTATCATATTCATATTGCTTAACAAAAAGGAGTTCAAGGATAAAAACCTTGAACTCCTTTTATATTAATTAGCGCATTTTTTATTTTCAGTATCAATGGACCATCCAATAATTGTGGCACAATCTCTACCTTTCCACTGCAGTACATTTGTTAATACTGGCTCAATCTGTAAGCAACTTCCGTCGTGCAATATTTCTACTAAAGATTGATCATCATCAAATTTTCGTTTATCACACTCTAAAATACCGTCCGTTGCCATTACAATGTGATTCATTCCTTTTTCTAATCCTCTGACACCTGATGTAAAGCAAGGTGTATTTGCAGCAAAAATATTTTTCCTACCAATATATTCGTAATTCTTCCGTTTATTTAACCGCCCTTTACCATTCTTCGTTTTTTCAGAATGGAATAAATATGCGAAGCAATCACCAACTGATAGCCAATATAAAAATTCGCCTTTTCGCAAACAAATTAAGCATGCAAGTTCCTCATCATCTTGATCACATTTTTCAATAAACAATTCATCTGTAAATAACGCTAATAAGTACATATGCGTATGATGAAAAGCTAAATGTATCGGGTAAGAAAATAACTCTTTTAGTTTCTCTTTTCTTGCTGAAATTGCTTCTATTATATAATCAATATTTTTTGTTTTGTGGTGTGTATCAAAAATCATAACAAATTCAAATTGTAATTCAGGATCCCACCAAGCAAGTACCGCATCTCCTCGTTCATATGCATCACTCTCTTGATTTCCCCCATATACGCCGACTGAAAGAGGACCACATTTTTCAACATGTATTTCATCTACATACATCTGTTCATGACTCATCCATTTGAATGTATTCACAGCTATCATCCTCTCTCTTGCTAAATGTATACCTTTACACATAGATTACCTTATATTTCAATAAAAATAAACTTTTTCAACATTTTTTATCCAAATAAAAGGATTTTATTTCTACGTTCACGAATATATCTTACTATACGATATAAAAACAGGGGGATTTATCATTATGAAAGACATCAATCAACATTGGGAGAGCATTTATTATCACTTACGATATGAGTATGAGGATAACCTTTCTCACCAAGCCATTCGTATTTTACAACTCATTTCTCGTGAGAAAGATATAACAATTGGAAAAGTCGCTACTGAGCTTAGTCTCTCTCATAACACAGCATCAGAACATGTAAAGCGCCTCATTCAAAAAGGATTTATTATAAAAGAAAGAAACAAACAAGATGAAAGGGTCGTAAACCTTACTTTAACGAAAGAAGGCATTGAAATATTAGAAAAGCATACTTTACTAGATAAAGAAAAGATAAAAATATTAGAATCACAGTTATCAAAAGAAGAACAACAATTAATTGAAAAAGCCTTTTCGTTATTAGCGAAGGAGGCAAAATATGCATTTCCTCGTTAAAGTAATCGTTTCTGCACTTATTATTGGCGTTATTACTGAAGTCGCTAAACATTATAGTACGATAGGCGGCTTTATTGCTGCCCTTCCTCTTGTAAGTTTACTAAGCCTATTTTGGATTTCTTTAGAAGGCGGGAACAAACAAGAATTAAGTCAATTTGCTATAGGCGTATTATATGGATTTCCTGCATCCGCACTACTACTATTTATCGTCTATATTGGTCTAAAAAACTCATTTTCACTTAGTACATCTGTCCTGTTTGGTATAGGTGTTTGGTGTATCGTTTTTGCTTGTCAAAAATTATTTCAAGCTTAGTTAGGAGGGTTTATTATTTATAAATTTGTAGAGGTATTGGAGCAAACTATAGAAGTATATACAAAAGGAAGTAGTAAACAAACGGTAGTTATTCAGACCGGAATGGGTTGCTCATTTTATGATTGGCTCCCTATTATAGAAAAACTTTCACAACATTTTACAGTCATTTCATACCATCGCCCAGGTTACGGAAAAAGTGAACTAGGAAATTATTCGCGTACTACAAGACAAGCGACAAACGAACTTCATATGTTACTACATGAACTTGCTATTCACGAGCCTATCATTTTAATCGGTCATTCCTATGGAGGCTTATGTGCACAACATTTTGCGATGTTACATGAAGATAAGTTGCAAGCACTTATTTTAGTTGATTCTACTTCCATGAACTTACACCGACTAGATGAACTTTATTTACCAATTTCTGATCAAACGGATTCGGATGATATGTGGCTTCAAAAATATAATACATACTCCAAAATGGATATAGACATGCTTAATAATGAACTAAAACCTATACTCGTTGATCAATCAAGACAGTACATTGAATTTTCTACCTCCCCTCTATTATATAAAGCGACAGCTTCTGAACTATGTGCGTGGAAAAATTGTGCTCGCTTAATAAAAGAGTTATATAAAACATTAGAAACACCTTTAATCGTTATTGGTAGGGACCCTCAATATTCTATTACTCAGTTGACTGAGGATGGCATGCCAAAAGAGGAAGCAACACAACTAGAAACAATGTGGCAAGAACTGATTCATGAACAATTACAACTCTCAATAAATAGCCAATATATACTTGCCGAACATGCTGGTCACGGAATTGAAAATACTCGACCAGATATTATTATTGAAGCAATTCACTCCTTGCAAATAAAAAAAGGAAGCAACTAACGCTGCTTCCTTACTTATCTATTCATAATCTTCTTCATCATCGATTTCTTCATAATACGAATTCCCATTACTTACATATATAGGGCCATTCGCAACGTCAATACGTAATACCCATGCCCATGGCACAGCTAAACGCTTATGTATTGCTCGCCAAAAGCTCATTGATTTTCTTTCGTACTCCTGGAACTCCTGAAGTAACTCTTTGTAGGAGGAACCGTCTAACTGAATATTTGCTTCTAACAAACGAGAATGGGCATAGTACTGCAGCTCTAGTTCAGCAGCAATTTCCATTTCTTCTTCCGTTGCCATACCAATAATTGCTCCATCTGCTGGTACAATTTCAAATACGTTCTGAACTTCAATAAGCCCTTCTTTCTCTTTCTCAAACATGTAAACAGCCTCCTTTAACACATATTTTTTATGTTACAAAGTCATACTTCTACAATAACTTCTCCCTTTCCTCTTTTTTTGATAAACTTTTACAAATTATTTATCTGATAATCTGTAGACTGTATTCTTTCAGCAGAACTGAAACAATTATTATCAAAAGTTAATTTATACACGTCAGGCATATGAAGGGTTTTCCAAAACTGAAAATCATATTTCGAATCAAAATAATTCATTAGTAATACCATAATATTCCCATGAGTACCTATTACAATATTCTTACCTTTATATTTTTTTAATATACTTTGCATACATATTACAGCACGTCTTTGCGCTACATCATTTGATTCTCCGCCTTCGTATGCAAAAGTCCAGTCTTCCCATACCTTCTGAAGAGCATCATTAAAATCCTGTACTGGTTCTTTACTTAATAGCCTTTCCCGTAAATCTTCTTCCAGTTGTATTGATAAATTATATGTATTCGCAATTCCTTGCACAGTTTGCATTGCCCTTTTGTACGGACTAGAAATCACAACATCAATATGTTTATCTTTTAATAAGCGTGTTACATGCTGCGTATCTAACAAACCTTTTTCAGATGAAGGCCTTTCCCGTTCTTCTTTTGTATATGTAGAGTGGGCATGGCGAACAAAATATATTGTCGTCATTCATTCATCCCCCTTTTCTGTTTCTATCCAAATTCAATACATTACCATCAAATCCCTTTACCTTTATAATAAGTGCTGTCAAATTTGAATGTTGATTTTCATATTAACAAAAGGGAAACACCTCTATGGTATTTCCCTCATTTAAAATAGACTACATTCAATTAAATACTTTATCAATTTTATTTCTGTCGTATTCTAATATCCAATCATTATATGTATGATAAATATCTCTAATTGTATTAGGAGAGGTAGCTAATACATCACAACCCCTATCATCATAAACGTGAAATATAGTATTCTTGTTAATATTTATGAAATACACCCTATGAAAAATACGCGGTTTTATTCCCATATCTTGATTACAAATTGCTTTTAGCATAGGAATGTATTTCAAGTCTGAAACTTTACATTTCAAAGTATATCTATGAGTTTTATATACCCCGTCTTCATCGTCTTCTGGAAAAATATAAGGGATTGTATTTTTCTGTAACTTAAACAAATCGGACTTCTCTTTTACATACTTAGAAAAGATATTCAATTTGTGTTTGAAAATTTCACCGTCTGCATAGTCATTTACATCCACTACGATATAAATATCATCTTCTGTTGCATGTAAAGACTGAAATAAAGTAATCGCTCTATTATAAACGCCTTCTAAATATGGGCAGTTTTCATAAATGTTATTGCAATCATAGTTCACACCTAATCTAAAGCGAATACCAATATCCCCATTATAAAATAGAGGTGGTCTAAGTTCTAAATTTGGAAACGTTTCAAGCATATACTCATTCAACCTCATCTCAACACCTACCTTTAATAGCACCTTGTTTACATAATAAAATTATTCTATTATAATTTATTTTTGAATTCCTCACTTGTTATAATGTCTCGAATAAAATAATCTACATTATTTCTCAGCTTTTGATATGCAACTTGATCTTCTATATCGTTAAACATAATGACAACTTCTACTTTATTCCCTTTCTTATCTGTAGTATACAAGCTTTTTGTCAATACGAATGCGGTAGAACCACCTTTTTGACCAGCATATTCGAACTTACTATTTTTAACTGTTCCTTTGAAAATGTTCTCGATTTCTTCTTGCATTGATTTTGGAAAATAATTTCTACTATTTATTTTTTCCATTATACTCATATAATCTTTAGCGTTTGCACTCACTAATCGATCTGACCAAATTCGCTGAAATTCCATATCTACCTTTAATGGAATATCCCGTTTTTTCCATTCTTCTTCATCTTTCATCCATTCATGAATTTGTAATACATGTTTATTATACTCATCCTTTGACATGTTACGTATCATTTCTAATGATTGATTTTCTGGCTCATGAAGCTCTTTTTCTACATACCCTCTCATATATAGTGAAGCAGTATACGCAGAGAATTTGTCATGACTAGTAAGCTCTAATTCTTTTATACTTTCATTTACCCTTTCTATTCCAAGCTTATCTAACAAATATGTTGTATTTGCATTAGAACTATAATGAATCATCCCTTTAGCGACTTCTTCTAAAGCGATCTGTCCATTTTTCACTAACTCTCTCGCTTTGGCATCTTCTAACCAGTCAGGATGCGCTCCACCATCAGTGTTTTTAACGTAATATTTTTCTAACTCCTGCAATGAAATTTGTTCATCCCGACTTATTTTTCCTTCTGACACTTGCTTAGCAAATTCAACTGCTATTACAATTTTGGCCATACTCGCTAATGGCAATTTTACATCTTCATTTATAGATGTTAATACTTCCCCATTTTTTCTAATTAGTAATGAACATGTTTTATCACCTTTATGCTCTTTTATGTACTGTAATACGTAATTAGGATCTTCTTTTGACAAATAGTACTTCATAATAAAAAAGAAAGCTATAGCGGCTACTATAATAATTCCTGCAACAATTCCTATAATCTTTAATATGTTCACAATATGCCCCCCTTTACTAAGTTCCCTACTATATAATTATAACGAATTGAATTACAAAATTATACAAAACAGAGTAACTCTTCCTAAAAAAGAAAGAGTTACTCTATTTCACATGATGTTATTTGTCCATTTAACGTAACAACTATATTTGAGTCGCCACTTTCTTTAGCACCTTTTAATCGATTGGAGTTAGGAGGACCAATGACAACTGACTCCTTAATTTGTGAAAGGTCCTTCCCTAATTTTTCCGCACTTACACCGTATGCAGCTTGAAATACTTCTGGCGGTGTTAATCTAAGTATGTCTGATCCTTCTGCTGTTTCAAACTGATCGTTATTGAAGAACAAATGTAATTGTACTTCTTCTGTTACCGCTGTGATCCAATGCCACCATCCCATTGGAATAAAGACGGTTTGCCCCGCTTTTACATGATAATTTTGCAATTGATTCGTTTCCGGATTTAAGATAGATGTAATCGCTTCTCCTGATACAACAACATCTAATTCCCACGCATTCGGATGCCAATGTGGTTCCCGCATGTGCCCTTTTGTCATAAATAAATCGACAAACGCTCCACCGATCATTGCTGGTAACTGCGTTGACGTAACTTCATAAGCAACGTTTTTCTCATCTCTTTTAAAAAAGATGTTTTTTCTCGAATCAAAGAAAAGGTTTGGAGTTCCTGAACTTTTCTTTAAATTTTTATTATCTGGAACATAACCTGAACTACTCATTTTATCCCTCTTTTCCACTCCGAACATTTCTAGTTTCACACTGTATCGTATGGAAAAAATGTATGAATGTGCCTATCATTCACATAACAAAAAAACATGCCTTCATAAGGAGAGCATGTTTTGTGATATTCTTCACATTATTTAGTTAAAAAATAAATTTTTTACTTACCATGATGTAACATTAAATCACTAAGTTCTTCTTCAATGTGATTTAATTTCGCAACGCCTTCTTTCCATTTATGAATATAACGTGAAACCCCAACGATAAATAAAATGATAATTGTGGAAAGAATAATACCATACACGATTGTTACAGTACTCATAGTTACACTTCCTTATAATTAGTAATGTGGTTATTAGTTATATTTTTATTATAAACCTTTTTCTCTTAAAATACTTCGATTTCAACTTTTTGTAACAAAATTGATTTTTCTAATATTTCATTCGTAAAAATGGCATATTTTTCACAAATTATACAAAACTTCACCATATGTACTATTACCATATGAGTTATATTATTTAATAGGAAAAAGGGGATGATATACTATGACGACTTGGTTTATTGTTATGTTAGTTGTATTTGGGGCATTTAAAATTATCGTTTCGAGCCTTCCTAACACTGTTATTGAATCCATTATTAGCAAGTACGAAACACATCCGCAACTTGAAGAAGAGAATGCGACTGTTACAATCAATGGAAATAACTTAGAAGGCGAACAAAAATCCAAAATTATTCATGATTTTAACGAAGGTTTATTTTTAGATCGCTATTATGCACCGCCACATAATGAGGGTACGCCTTTAATAATCAATGCAAAACGTGGCAAAAAAGATTTTACATTTTATATTTATAGTCATGAAGAGCATGTTGATGTTGTAAAGCAACATAAAAAGAAAGTAGTTGCTTATAGTTTACGCTCTAAAAACCTTCAAAATAATGATATGTTCGTGTCAGCTGATTTAGCTTAATACTCATATATTAGAAAAAGGAATCCATGGAATATGGATTCCTTTTTACTATTCACTGAAAAATAAGCTCTGTCTTCAAACTATCTTTCGGTAACAACCATCCTTTTTGTTCTAAACTCTTCATTAATAATTCTCTTTGTTTTGTTGCAATACTTTCCTCTTTTGTTTTAAACGATACTTCTATTACGAAATCATCTTCTATTTTCCCTGTATTACTTAGTGGCCAAACTTCAATATTCGTTTTAATATTTTCAAATTCAGCTGTATACCGTTTCATTAATACAGGACCGTAAATACGAGAATTGTTGAGCATTTCTTCTCCCCAATTCGTATACAACCATTTGTTCATTTTCCCTGGCAACTTTTCTATTAACATGTTTTGAGCATCTCGTTCGTTTGGTAAATCAAGTACTCCATACCCTTTAGCACTGTAGCTTTTCTTATTTGAAATACTTAACGTTTTCTTCTCAAATCCCCAATCTATTTCTGCCTCATAGTTATCAGTTTTACTATCAAATCCATCCTTTTTAGCCACTTCTAGTGCATCTTGAATTACACCATTTTGAATGGGATATCTTTTTTTATATGTTAGCTCAAAATCTTTACTAAATTCTTTCTTTCGAATTCTCGCAAACCAACCTTCATTACTTAAATTTTTATTTGCCGTATCTAAAAATTGCACTTGTATTCTTTCATAATTTGTACCAGCCTTGAAATATTCTAGTACCTCTTGATTTATCTCTTTGTTATAACCTAATACTTGTTCTGGTTTTAATAATAATTTCACTTCAAAACTAGGTGTCATCGGACTGGCAGCAAACCCTTCCTTAACGTTATAAAGGAAACAACAAAAGAAAATGCTTACGAATACAAATACTTTTTTCATATACCTATCCCCTTTACATTTCAAATGACTTCTATACGTTCCATAGTAAGTGAATGTACATTTTCATACCCTGCCGTGCTAAGCTTTTTCTGTAATCGATCCGTATCCTCTTTCAAAGCGTGTACTAACACCGTATGTTCTGGTAATAGTGTATTTAACATTGCCTTAACGTCACTTATACTTTGATGAACTTTATAAGGAACTCGCTTCACCCTACATTCTTTATTTACACGTTCTTTCATAACCTTTTCTGCAAAACTCCCTTTAGCAATATGTCCTGTAAATATAATGGAATTTCGTTCTTCATATCGCAGTTGTTCATAATATAACTGCGCTCGTTTCGTTTGCATATTCGCATCACTCATTACAACTATTCCATAACTATTTTGCGTACCGATGTCATGATCCATAGCGATTATGTTTCTTTTTAAACTCTCCATAAGCCCTTCAAGTTCTTCATTATTTTTGAGCCAATCTTTATATGCGAACATCTCCTCAAATCCATGCAAAATTTCTTGATCTACTATAATGGGAAGTTCTTTATATTTTTTATACAAATACAATACGATATCTTGCGCCCTACCAAGCGGTGGCAACGGTAGTAATGCTATTCCTTTCTTTTGCGCAACTCCCTCAATTTCTGTACATAGTTCGTTTACTCGTTCATGTTGCGAAACATCATCAGTATGATAAGCTGCATCAACAATTGCGACTTTTATATCAGCGCGCAAATTCTCAGGTAAATTAGCTCGTAGTATGTTAGACTCTGCTGAGTAATCGCCAGAATAAAATACATATGTATGACTCATGTCCACTAAAAACCAAACAGCCCCCAATACATGCCCACTATACCCCCATTGAAAACGCAATGTAGGTGTAATCTGTATCCATTCATTCGGATTACTAATTTCATCAATATATACATAATTTAAATCTTTAACATTTTGGTCGTTATAAGGTACATTCCATCCTTGCGTCAAATTATAGTTTCTCCATTTTTCATAATAAACGGGAAGTTGCTCCTTCGTATAACGAGTCGTCCAAATTTTTTTCTTATATCCATACTTCGCTAATAAAGGTAAGCCCATCGTATGATCTTCATGAATATGTGATAAAAATACTGCATCTAAAAACGGTACAACTTCCCTCTCTATTTTTGGATAACTATCCTCATATGATCGATTAATACCACAATCAAATACTATTTTCGTCTCTTTATTTTTTACGAAGTAGCAAGAACGACCGTATTCTCCCGCTCCTCCCCATACTTCTATTCTCATCATGCTACCCCTTTTCGTTTTTGCTCCACATGTTGCAGAAGTAATAAACATATTGTTGTAAGTCCAACTGAAACGACAGCCATTGCCATGCCAATAGATACTTCTCCTTGTTCAAATTGAGCAAAAATAAATGTTGCTGAAGTTTCTACTGATGGAGGCAGTACGAGAAGGGATGCTACTAACTCTCTTATCGAGATTGTAAATGTCATCGCCCACCCAGCAAGAACTCCCGGGATAATAAGAGGTAATATTATTTTTCTAAAAATATAAATATAATTCCCAGAAAAAATACTTCCTGCCTGTACTAGAGAATCATCAATTTGCACGAGCGATGCTTTTACATATTGCACCGTATAAGGTAAAAAAAGAACAACGTACGTTACGATAACCATGACTGGCGTATTGTAAATTGACATGGGCATATAGGGTGAATTCCAAAATAAAATAAGCCCTACAACCATCACGATTCCTGGTACCATATTCGGTAACATACCGCACATATCAAGCCATTTTTCAGAAGAGTTTTTCCCCTTTCGAATCATAAGCGCCAAAAACACTCCAATAGTAGCAGCAATAATCGCTGTTATAAGTGAAAAAAGAAAACTGTTCCATAAAGCTTCTAATCCTGGAGATCCAATTGTAAATAATGCTTCATAATGGCTTGTTGTAAAGTTATTTAACTGTAGACCTCCGCCTCTTAATTTTGATAATGAAGCAATCAGTATAGAAAAATACGGGATTCCAATTGATACGATTAATAAACCAATTACATAGCCCCATGCTACAATGCGTGTAAATATAGACAAAGTATACCTTTTAGACTTCACACCTTTTCCACTAACCATTGCATATGAATACTTTCGGTTCAATACATTTTGCATATACCAAATGAGCATACACGCACTAAGTAATAAAGAAGATAATGCTGTTGCACTACTAAAATCAATCGGCCAACTCGAAATAAATTTATGAATCTCTGATGTTAACACATGAAATCCTATTCTTCGTCCGAATGTAGCCGGTGTTCCAAATTCAGCGATCGTCTTTACGAAAATGAGTAAAGCACCCATTACATAACTTGATACTAATAGCGGCAATATTATTTTTCGTAAACGATAGAAAAAGTTTCCACCATGAACCGCTGCAGCCTCTTCTTTACTACTTCCAATTTGAAGTAACGTGTTTTTCAACATAAAGTAAAGAAATGGGAATAAATGCAGACTCATAATTAATACCATACCTCCTAAACTAAAAAACGAAGATGAAATCGTCTTTAGCATCGGGAAAAACTGTTCGAAATAGCCGTTCGGTTGCATGAACAAAATCCAGCCCATCGATCCAATATACGGCGGAGTCATAAATGGAATCATAAAAATAATATCCAATTTACTATACTTTCCAACATCTGTTTTGCTCATAATGAACGCCAATGGAAATGCAAATACGGTTGCTCCTATTACTACGAGTACACCTAGAAGCATCGAGTTTAGAAAAATTCCAGCTAATCCACCACTCTGCATCACTTCAAAAGGCTTTAAAAAATTCCAACTACTATTTTCATATACGCTAGAAAATAAAATGAGGAAAAGCGGAATGACGATTAACATCGCCACAAGTAATAACGCTACCGTCATTCCAACTTGTCTTACTGATACGAATCGATTTACCATGTAATCACCATCTTATTGAAATACTTTCTTAAATTGTTTTCCTATTTCATCTTGTTCTTTCTCAACTGTTTTCCAATCAATATTTAATACGGGAATCTCTTCTACATTCGGTCTATTTTCTGCTTTTATATCTGTTCTGCCTGGTAATAAATACGCTTTAGAAACTTGTTTTTGCACATCATCTGATAATAAATAATCAATAAACTCTTTTGCACCCTCTACATTTTTACTATCCTTCATAATACCTGCTGCACGTGGGCTAATAACTGTTCCGCTTTTGGGATAGACAATATCGACCGGTTCACCCTTTGCTTTAGCATTGTACGTCATATAATCAACACCCGCAATGACCATATCTTTTGCACCTGTTACAACTGGATCTAACGCTTCTTGATTTGCCCCCGCAACTGTAACTTCATTTTTCTTAAGCTGTTCAAATAAATTCCATCCATCTTTCCCATTCTTTTTCACATATCCTGTTACAAAGTCTAATGCTGAGCCTGATAGTGCTGGATCTGGAAGATTCACTTTTCCTTTCCATTCCCCTTTTGTTATATCGCTCCAATCTTCAGGCGCTGTCTTCACATTTTTTGTGTTATACACAATTCCTAATGCTGAAGCACTATATCCAAAATAATGTCCTTTATCATCCGACCATTCAGAACGAAGCTTATCAGCTTGTTTCGCTTCTTTATAAGCTAACGTTTGCCCATCCTTTTTTAATCCTTCCATCGCTGGTAAAGATGCAAGTACGACTACGTCAACGACTGGATTTTTCTTTTCAGCTTCCATTCTCGCTAAAATCTTACCTGTTGTTCCTTGAAACATTTCTACTTTTATACCTGTTTTCTTTTCAAAGTCCTTTTGTATTTTTTCTGCTAATCCTTTTGGCCCCGCACTATATACAACAATTTTCTTTTCATTCGCATTTTTATTTTTGGCATCTGCACTACCTGTCTTTGAACTACACCCTGTTACTACAGCAGAAAATAATAACGTACATACAAATAAAGACTTAAGCGAACTGAATTTCTTCATACGATTCTCCCCCTATATGATGAATACATTTTTTTGGCACATATAACGATACTGGTTTACCGATGCTTAATTTACTACTGTGATAAGCTGTCCATATTCCAAGTGCACCCATGTTTACTTTCATTTCATACCGTTCTCCTACATATGTAACGTGCTGGATTTCACCTGTATACATTTCGCACACTTCATTTTTCGTCCAGCTCACATGCTCTGGACGAATCATTTGTTTACCCTCTACAAGCCAATTTGCCTTACCAACAAATTTTGCAACAAATTCATGCGATGGCTTCACATAAATGTCTTCTGGTGTTCCTTTTTGTAATACTTCTCCTTGTTTCATGACAATAATTTCGTCTGACATTGACATAGCTTCTGTTTGATCGTGAGTGACATACAATGCCGTTAAACCAATCGAATGAACGATATCCATAAGCTCTAATCGCATTTCTTCTCGCAAAATTGCATCGAGTGCACTCAGCGGTTCATCAAACAAAATAAAATGCGGTTTTGTTACAATCGCTCTAGCAAATGCGACACGTTGCTGCTGTCCACCAGAGAGTTCATGTGGATATCTTTTCTCCATCCCTTGCAAGCGAACTCGCTTTATTGCATCTTCTACTTTTTCCCGTAATTGATTCGTTTGCTTTGTAGCCCTTAAACCAAATGCAACATTTTCAAATACTGTCATATGCGGCCATAAAGCAAAATCTTGAAATACCATACCGATATTACGTTCATGAGGAGATGTTTTTATTTTTTTCGCACCAGAATACATGCACTTATCTCCAAAATATATTTCACCTTTATCTGGCTCTTCAAGTCCTGCAATCATTCTAAGTAAAGTCGTTTTTCCGCATCCCGAAGGTCCTAAAAGTGTAGTGAATTCACCTTGTTTCATGACAATTTGTAATGGTTTCAACGCCTGTGTTTTTCCAAACTTCTTTTCTAATCCATAAATTTTAATATCCATCGTTTCACCTCTTTCCCCTCACTCTTAACCTGCTTTCATTCTATCTGGAAGATTTATACTGAATGTTAATGTACTGTAAAGATTAAATTAAAAAACTTCTAATAAACTATTTATTTCTATAGATTTTTTCTATAGTTAAAATAAAAAAGGCGGCAACTCATAATGAATCTCTTAAAATTAGAAATTGTAGTGCTTATTAAGAAATATAAAAAACTTACGATAGTTGCAGAAAAACTTGGTGTTAAACAACCTACTATTACATTCCATATAAAAAGCTTAGAAGAGGAACTCGGTGTGCCTTTATTTGAATTACGTTCTGGAAGATATTTCTTAACAGAGGCTGGTGAGGCACTGCATCATTATGCTTGTAAAATAGATGCACTTATGAAAGAAGCTAGGCGGGTCACGCAAGAGTTTAAAGATTTTCATAAAGGTGCTATAACAATTGGCGCTAGTTATGTACCAGCGACTTATCTTTTACCAGAAATTATTCACCAATTTCAATGCAAATTCCCCAATATAAAAATAACAATTATGGTAAAAACAGCTCCTGAAATTCGAGTAATGCTACAAAATCATGAAATTGATCTCGGGGTAATTTCTGCGGCACCGTTTGATGAATCACTTTTAAAAGAAACAAAAATAATACCTGATACACTTGTTCTTGCTTTCTCCAAAGAACATCATTTTTCAAAAAAAGAAAATGTATCATTACAAGATATTGAAAAAGAACGTATACTATTGCATCGTAACCCATCTACAACGAGAGATTTACTTACGCAATGGACGTTAGCTCATAACATTACGTTCCAATCTGAAATTGAATTAGATTCATTAGAAACGATGAAACAAATTTTAAAATACGGTAATGGAGTTGCTTTTATTTCTAAACTCGCTATTGAACAAGAAGTACACCGAAATGAACTATGCTACATACCCATCCCTGGATTTGAATTTCAACGTAACATTTATACGATTCATCATGAGGACAGGTGGAATTCTAAAATTATTTCTTTTTTACTACATAGCATCACTTCTTATGCAGCAAAAAATTAAAAGGCTGTCGTTATACACGACAGCCTTTTAAACAATTACTCTATTTATTTTTCTTTGCTTCAATTTTTTCTTGTGCCTCTTCAGCCTTATCTAATGCTTCTGAAACTTTCTTTTCTTTTTCTTTTACATCATCTATACTGTCGACAGCTTTAATGAGTTTATCGATTCCTTCTTCTTCTACTTTTCTCCGTTTTGCCACCCTTTCATTTACTTTCTTTTCCACATCTTTTGCTTTTTGAAGCATATCCTCTGCATTTGATGTTACAGCTTTTTCAAGTGCATCGTCTTTTTTCTTTTGTAGCACTTCATTTGCAATATCTTTCGTTTCTAAATACTTACCATCTTTTAATGATGTAGCTCCGCGCTCCAATAACTGAGCGACTTCTTTATATGCTTTCGCTTCATTTCCTGTTTTCTCTTTTTCCGCTTTTTCAAACCACATAATCGCATCACTATATTTTTCATTTTTCAATGATTGCATACCTGTTTCAATATACGTGTCATAATTACTGCATCCAGCCATTACGACTAATAGAAAAAGCATAACAAAACTTAATTTTTTCATGATGTTTTCTCCTTTTCTTTGCCTGCTCACTATACTGTAACATACATGAAAAAGAGTTTCAAAAACTAAAATACTAATTTGGTCATTTTTATAATGATAAGTCAATTTTTTATTATTTTCTTATTTTTAAGCAGACATATCTACTTGTTTTTTCGCCATATGTTGCTTTACTCCAACTAATACAACTAACAATAAACCTCCGCCTATCGTCATCATAACAATGCTAGTTGGCAACATATCTAATAATAATCCATATACAATCATACCGAGTGGTGCGATTGCAGTAGCAATTGTTTCAAGTAGGCCAAATACACGCCCTAAGTAGCTCGGATCTGTCGTTTTTTGCATATGTACTTGCATCGGAATATTTACAATCATAATTGCTATACCCGTTAACATCATAAAAGCAATATAGTAAATAAAACTTGCCCCTTTTGAAATGGTAACTACCAATGGGAAGACTGTACATAAACTTAAACCCGCAAACAAAAACAGCCCAGTATAAATAGAACGAAACGGATTATTCACTTCTTTACGCACCGATAAAGCAATCGCACCCATTAGCATCCCGACTGCTAACATTCCCTCTACAGTACCGAGTTGCTTTGAAGATAGATGCAATGTATGGACGATAATATATGGAAGTGCTACGGTTAGCCCACACGCAAAAAAGTTTACCCACAATGCTATTTTCATTAAACCATATATTTCATGCTGTCGTTTTACATATGAAAATCCTTCTTTTATACTCGTCAAGAAACGCTCTTTACTCTCAGCCACTTCTTTTTTGTATAAATCAAATACAATAAATAATTGCAAAATAACTGCTAAAAAGAACGTAATACTATTTAACAAAAAGAACGACTTAATGGAAAAGAAACCAAATACAACTCCACCAATAATCGGACCTAAAATATTTGATAAAGAAGCTGCCGTTTGATTTAAAGCACTCGCTTTTTGAATACGCCCCGCATCTACTAAATTAGGAATAGACGAAGTTAATGCAACAGAATAAAAACTTGCACAAATTGATAATAATGCCGCTGAAATATAGATAAAAAGAAGTGACGGTCCAAATATAGTAGCAAGAATAAACATAATAAGCATCGTTAAACTACTTAATAAATCAGTGCCAATGACAAGCCATTTTCGATTCACACGATCAGCTACAGCACCTGCAATCGGACCACAGATCATCCTTGGTAGTGATCCGCAAACGAGCGTAATAGCAAACCCCATCCCTGAACCAGTTGTCTTTAATACGTATAACCCCATTGCGAATGTATAAATACCTGCCCCTAATAAAGACGTCATCTTTCCAATCATCATCAAAATAATATTTCTCGTTGCAACTTTCATTCTTGAATCATTTTCTCCTATACTTATATCTCCCATAATGACTTTCTCCCCTTAAAAGTTAAATTGTGTTAAACTTATTATATAATCAACTTTCCAATTTTTACAACAAAAAGTTAAATACAATTTAACTTTTTAATTATAAAGGAGCAATAATATGGCAACTCTCGGTGAAAAAATTAAAGCGTTACGTAAAGAAAAAAAACTTACACAAACAGAACTGGCAGGTTCGGAACTTACAAAAAGTATGCTTAGTCAAATTGAAAATGGAAAAGCTACCCCTTCCATGAAAACATTACAATACATCGCTGAAAAGCTTGAATGTGAAGCGAGTTTTTTATTAGAAGATGATGATGGAGAAATTGTGGAACTCATTACAAAAATGGAGCAACTCATAAAGAAAAACAAATGTGATGAAGTGTACGAGACTTTACTACCTATCGTTCAAAAAGAGCTCCCTTCTACTTTAAATACGGCTCGTATATACAAACAATTCGTAACTGCTGCGGTGATTATGAAAGATTACAACATTGAATCTTACGTAGAAAAAGCTGTTTCTATTTTCGAAAAATATAAGTTATACCGAGACAGTACGGAAACAAAATTAAAATTATCTTTTGCGATATTCACACGTAAAAAGTATGCAGAATGTTTACAACTTATATCTAATATTAGAAATGATTATGAAGAGAAACATTTAGAAATGGATCTTATTATACATATTGATTTATGTTTATATGAAGCCATCATATTACTGGCATGTGGCGATTATGAAAAATGTGAAGAAACGATATTAGAGACACTCACATTTTCAAAAAAACATCAAGTGTATTATAAAACAGATGTATTTTACCGGATTTTATCTTATCAAAAAGTCATTACAGTTGATAAAGAGCGTTATTTATATTACATAAAGAAATCTGAGCAATTTGCCATTTTTACAGAAGATACTCTATCCATTGCGATGACTAATATTTTAAAAGCCTATTACTACAACACGATTACTAATGAATATACAATCGCATTAAAACATCTAGAACAATATCGAGAAAAACTAAAAGATCAGCCCATTTTTCAAGACGACGGATTGTATTATCTTGAAAAAGGAAAATCTTTATACGGATTAAAACGTTACGAAGAAGCTTTAGAAGCATTACAACGTGGCATTATACCGGATTATATGAACCATCCATTGGATCAATCGTGGCTTACAACAGCAGGTGCATATCGTGCACTTTGTTACGTTAAACTGAATGATAAAAAAAGAGCTCTTGAAGAAGCAACAAAAGCAAATGAAATGATACAATCGTATCCGGATTCTATTTTCTCTTCATTTATTAAAGAAACATTACAAATAATACAAAAACTTTAAGAATGTCTCGAAATGGTATATTATTCCTCTTTTTTAGCAAAGATAATAATGATGGGAGGAATATAAATGAATATTCAACGTGCAAAAGAGCTTTCTGTTTCATCTGAACAAGCAAATGTCAGTTTTCAAGGCATGCCTGTTACAATTCAACACGTCGATGAAAACAACGAAACCGCCCGCATATATGAAGTTAAAAATCCAGACCGCGAATTAACGGTCCCCGTTAATAGCTTAGAGGAAATATAAAAAATGCCGCTTCGATTTTGAAGTGGCATTTTTCTTACTTTCATATAAATTCTCTATACCCCCTTGTTTTACAACAACTAAAAAAATAAGAATCTTCTACTTCTTTTCTTTTTTTAACCTGCTAAAATACAAACTATAAATGAATTATTCGCACTATATATTAAGGGGGAAAGATAATGAAATCTGCTTTAGAAAAAAACAATCATTATTATGCAGTTATATTCACTTCTCATTTATCAAATGATACGACAGATTATAGTACCGCCTCTGAAAAAATGGAGGAACTTGCAAAGCAGCAACCTGGATTTTTAGGTGTAGAAAGTGCACGAAATCATTCGGGACTCGGAATCACAATTTCTTATTGGGAATCACTTGCGGCAATTGACAATTGGAAACAGAACGCCTTACATAAAGAAGCGAAAAAAAGAGGTCGTGAGCAATGGTATGAAAACTTCCACCTGCGTATCTGCCTTGTTGAAAAAGAATTTAAGTTTCATAGAGGTACTTTATAACTATGAAGAAAAAATTAGCTCTCGTTATTGTTCATGAAATATATGGTGTGAACGACCATATGCATCACGTTACCCAACACTTCACTTCATCTCATATAGATGTATTCTGTCCTAATCTTCTACAATCGCAACATGCATTTCATTATAGTGATGAAGAAAAAGCATATCAACATTTTGTAAATAATATTGGATTTGATGATGGAAAAGAACAAATTAAAGAATTCATCAATACTCTTTCAAGTAATTATACACATATTGGACTTATCGGATTTAGTGTTGGCGCTACCATCTCCTGGCTATGCAGTAACAATCCGAAAATAGATTTTATTATCGGATGTTACGGTTCCCGTATACGTGACTATATTCATATAAAACCAACATGTGCTACCTTACTTATTTTCCCTGAAAAAGAAGCTAGTTTTTCAGTATCCTCTTTCATTCAATCGTTGCAGCAACAAAAAAATCCTTTATTAGAAATAAAACAACTACACGGTGAACATGGATTTCTAAATCCGTACACAGAAAAATATAACGAGCACTCTACAAAGCAAGCATACAATGTAATAGATGCATTTCTTGTAAAAAACACTTTTATAAAGGAGCTATAAATGACGCTTACATTATTCTTACTTATTTTCATATTCATTGCCTTTTTCTCAGCACTAACTATCATTATTGTAACTATAAAAAAGGGGGAGTTTTCCAACCGCCCCTACTTACAATCTATTATCGTTTTCATTTTTTTTCACAAATTGGATTTTATATGTAACATCTTTTTATTCGTTACTCCCAGAGAAAGTTAGCAAGTTTATATTCTTGCCGATTTGGTTTTCCCTTTGTATGTTAGGGCTTATCGTTTTCTGGCGCGAATGGAGAAATAATCGTGTGTTCTCGATATGTATCGGTTTTCTTTCCTTTATTAGTTTTTTATTTGGGTTATTGTTGTTACTTCTGTCGGGGATGTAATTGTTGTAAAGAGGATAACATACCTCTTTACAACAACTTTTTTCGTTCCATGGCGAAAGGGATTAGTAAATATAAAGCATAAGCAATAACCATCCAAATGGTAAATGATATAATTTGCTGTGAGGAGAATTGTGAGAATAGATTAGAAGAATTATATAAAATGTAAGTATCTAAAATTAAACCGATTGCTGTACCGCATATACCTAACTTAATAACTGCATATTTTGTAGTATCTAGTTTTTTGTATAACCACATTACAAAGTATAAAGCTATAGCCGTTCCTAATTCAAGAAACGTCAATTGTAGAAAAAATCTATTTGAAGTATATTCTAATAAAACGGAAGAACCAAAAATAATGAAAAATGCTGAAGCAAAAAACCAAACGCCAATCGAAAATAAAATGGTGAGCCAAAGTCTATTATCCACTGACATTACCTCCCTTTTGTAGCACTGTAAGCTTTTCCAAGAGCATATACAAATCACCATATACTTTGTCTGTAGAAAAAGATGGATTGAATAATGCTTGCAATGCCAATCCGTCAATTAATGCATTACATAAAACGCTCCATGTTTCCGTTGAAATTTGAGATGTCATTGTATCTCCTATTTTTTTATTTAACACGCCTTTTAATTTTTGATTTTCATAATGTAACAATCCACCAATTTTATCTTTCATCGCATCATTTTGTAATCCACTTGCTACTAATTGAAAGAACAAATGATGATACATTGAATCTTTCACACATCTACTTTCCGCGGACTTTAAAGCCTTCTCTAACTGTACATCCTTTCCTATTTGTTCCCATGATGCTTTACAAAACGATTCAGTTACTTCAAGTAATAATTGATCCTTCGTTTTAAAATGATAATATACGGTACCTTGTGTAACTTGAGCACTTTCTGCAACTGCTTTTAATGTCAACTTTTCCATCCCTTGCTCTGCAATAATTGCTTTTGCTGCTTCTAATAACTTCTCTTTATTAACAACATTCGGTTTTGCCACTTCTACGACCTCCTTTTAAGTTAGTTGTATAACTAACTTAAATTATACAGAAAAATCAGATAAAATAAAAGGAAGAAAAGCCAACATTCAACTTTTCTTCCTTTTATTTTTACCTTTATCTTTCACTGTCACTGATTCACAAGGTGTATAATATATTTGAGGTGTCGCCTTATCAACAAACATCATAAACGTAATAAAGCCGATAATAAAGAAAATAAACAACGTTAACAAAATTGCTCCTATCGTTAAAAGTATCATAACACCACCCCTATATTTTTCATGTTATTACACTTTTCGCTATTATATGAGTGTAATCCTTTTTAGAAAAAGAAACGTAACAAAATAATCACAATCACTCCCGTTAATACTGTACCTAATAAACTACGAGTATATATTGCAACAAGAAATGTTGGGATTGCTGCGATAAGGTAATCCCACTGCATCGTCTCATGCATAAATAGTACTTGGGCTAAAAGTGCTGCTAATATCGCAATTGGTATGTAATTTAGCCATTTTAAACCCCAGTCTGGAATTTGTAGTTTGCTAAATACGAGTAGAGGTAAAATACGTGGCACGAGTGTGACAGCTCCAGCTGCTAGTAAAAGTAATAGTACGTCTAATCTCATTTCCATTTTTCAATCACAACTCCAATCGTCGCAGCTAGTAATGTTGCGATAATAACCGCTATACTATCTGGCATAAATAAGTGTGAAACGTATGCGATCATAATCGCTACAATTGCAACAGTAAGATGAATTGCTAGTTTCGGTTTACTACTTATGAGCTGAAGTACAAATAATCCGATAAACATTGCTGGTAATGCATAATCCATCCCGTACGTATGTGGATCTGGTATCCACTCACCAAACAGCCCGCCAATAATAGTAGCAAGAATCCAATTTAAATATGCTGTTACATTTAAGCCCATCATCCACCTGTCGCCTACATATCCTTTTTGCGCTGCATGCTGCACTGCAACGCCGAACGTTTCATCTGTAATTTGAGAACCGATAAATACGTTTTTTAATAGCGGAAGTTTCGTAAAGTATGGTGCAAGGGCAGCACTCATTAGAAGGTGGCGTAAATTAACAAAAAAGACGGTGAAAATGATTGCTGAAGCAGGAGCACCGGCTGCATACATACCAGCTAATATAAATTGGGCAGAACCTGCATAAATTAAAGTGGACATAAATGCAATTTCAATGATGGAGAAACCTGCTGTTTTTGCAATTACACCAGCTGCTATACCGATGCTTAAATAACCAAATACAGTTGGTAAACAATCTTTTACTCCTTGCTGAAATGTATCATCGCTCTGCAAAGCTACATGTGCCTGAGCCTTACTCATCCATATCATCCTCCATTCTTTCCATCGTTCTTTTTCCTGTTACGACATGAACTAAATCTATATTTTCACGCCACAACGTATCTAACTTATCAGCCCCAAATTCCTTCGTAATTTCTTCGACCATAATATCGTGCCGCACATACTCTGTAGCAACGAGCACTAAAGCTGGGTCATACGTTGTTACGGCCCATGAGGTACTATCATTTGAAAAGTTCGCAATTAATACTTCCTCTCCATCACGAGCAATAACAGTTAAATGACCACCCATTCTCTTTTCAACAACGTGGGGCGTCATATAATTATGGTGAAACGTCGCGCCTATTTTTGTATTTGGAGCGCCAAATAAGATTGAAAATATATGTACACCTTCCTCTTCCTTTTGACGAATATATGGCTCAATTTCATGCACTTGATCTTCCCATACAGAAATCCATAACTCGTCCTTTGCCCTATTAATTATATTGCATATTTCTTTTACAACACGATCATTGGAGCGAATATGCGAAATTACATCTATTTGTCTCTCTTGTTCTAAACAATTTAATTTCCGGTCTAAAAATTCAAAGGACTTTTCAAAATCTTTTCGCATTCGATCCATTAGCTCCGTAGCTGGTACTGGTACATATTTCACTGGTTCAGTAGGAACGATATGCACTGCTCCTTTATCCATCAATTTACCGAGCACTTCATAAATCATCGAACGAGGTACTCCTGTCTGTTTACTCACTTCATACCCAGTTACTGGGGAATGTTTTAATAATCCAATATACGCTTTACATTCGTACTGGGAAAAACCTAACTTTTGTAATTCCTTTATTATTTCATCCAACGGTAATCCCTCACATTCTATATAACTCTCATCTCAAAACGATACATATATATTAGTAGTTATTAGTATACCTACTAATATAAAAAAACAGACCTACAAAGTCAATTGATAATTCTGAAATTTAACCCAAAAATAAAAAGCCTTTCATCAGAAGGCTTTTTCTACATACTATTTCACTTATTTTAGTTGCAACGTATTTGATAGATTCTCCTCCAAATGCTCCCGTAAAGTAGAACCTGTATACTCTTCCGATACGATAAACTTAACTAAATCTATACAATTCAATCAAATTTATACAAATTAGTGCTTCATCGTGTTCTCGCAACCCCGAGGGGACGAGGGGTATAACACTCCACACGAGGCAGTATCGTTACCTCCTATTATCAAGCATTTATTTTACCCATCTTGATAAATTTATCGAAGCATTTACATCCCTATCGTGATGGCTATTGCACCCAACACAACACCACTCACGTATTTTTAAACTCCACTGTCCTTCTGGTTGAACTGAATGGTCGTATTTTACTCCGCAACATGAGCAAATCTTGCTTGAGGCGAACCATTTATCAGCTTTTACATACTCAATGCCATACTTCTCGCACTTGTATGATAAACATTGAAAGAAGAAGTTTAATTTTTGAAATGAAAATGCTTTCGATAGTTTTTTGTTTTTTAACAGGTTTGAGATAGATAAGTCTTCCACAACAATCCTCATTGGTTTGGTTTTCACCAATTTAGCTGTTGCTTGATGGATATGGTTATTTCGGATATTCATAATTTTCCTAGATAACCGCAGGTGCTCAGTTTTGGCTTTTTCATATCCGGCAGATTGAATTTTTACACCTTTTTTAAATCTCCTAGACATATCTCTTTGCGCTGACTTTTTCCTTTTCAAAAGTTTTTTAACCTTAGCATCTTTGTTTATATTTCGTTCTTTCGTACCATTAGAAGCTACAAACAGCTCTTTTAAACCAACATCCACACCAATCGACTCATTGGTTAGTTCTTGTGATGCAAAGTCTTCTTGGAACCCTACACTAATTCACCAGTGACGACCATCAAAGGTAACTCTTGGATTTGATGGCTTTTTTGTTTCTTGGTAGTTGTTGGCTTGTTTTCACTTCTCCAACGGACTGAATATGAACTACTTTCTTTCCTATAATCAGTCTTTCATAATTAGCATAAAATCCTTGGATTAAATCTTTTTTGGATTTATAAGAAGTGTGAGAACCATTTTTGTACTTTTTGAACGAATGTTTCCTCGCCTTATCAAAATCTTTTGAAGCCTGTTTGGGAACTTGTGCGTTGATGTCATTTAACCACTCATATCTCTTTCGCTTCTTGATCTTTGTAAATCGTTTCTGTAAAGCTAACTGTGAAACAGATTTTCCAAATAGCTTATAGTATCTATCACTCATTCTTTTACAATAGTTATAAGCGAATCTTGCAGCACCAGCATGGTTTCTAAGCACTTTTTCTTGTTCAGGCGTTGGAATCAGTCTGACTTTCTTCGCCAATATCATCAGAAGCCTACTCCTTTACTGTGCGATTATTCGGGCACTCACCTTTCAGATAATGAAAGATTTATTCTTCTGAATAGTAGCGTACTCCACCAGCATTCTCCTAAGACTACTAGGATACAAACCTGTTAATTCCGATACTTGACTAACTCGTGAAAATTTCATTATTATTCTCACCTCATTGAATCCACCATAGCACATACGTTCTATATATTCAATGAAGTTTGATAGATTCAATAAAATTTATCTCGTTCAACTAAGGGCGCAATTCCTTAGCCAGTTCTCTTATGAACTTCTCATGTTTTCACATGAGCGCAGACTATATGTTTATCTCTTTAGAGATAGAGGATTTTCCACCACCATAGGCTTGTGGTGTACTCTCGTCAGTTATACGAGATAGTCGTTGAACATTCATCTTATCCATTTTGACTTAGATGATTCGAGGCGGAAGACCCATTATTCTAATGTTTAGGATTTAACCTTGCACCATCTGATTGATTTTTTCTGCTTTCGCGACATTCACACTCGCTATTTCTAGCCACGTTGTAGTTCAATCAGCTTTAGGGATTGCCCGCAGTTAACCCTCACTACTAGCCAATCACTTGACTAGCAGGGCTTGCTGATATATTTAATTCACTTAGTTAAATAAACATTGCTATCATTATGAAGTTCTATCCTCACAATAACAATGTTGATAATCATTATCACTTTAAGATGTATCTGTAATAAAAGCAATAAAAAAAAGACTTCCGCTAACGGAAGTCTCTTATCTCAATATTTCATTCGCTTCTTTTTCATAAATTTTATCAAATGAAGTCATAACGCGTTGTGACGCTGAAATCATTTTTTGATCCGTCATAAGATCAGCCATCTCTTTCGTCATATCTACATTTGAATTTTCTAGCATATGGTTTTTTACTAAGCCTGCTCCGTTCGGTAAATCAGCAATGTTTCCTTCTGCTAGTGTAAAGCTTTTGTTCTCTCTTTGTACGAGACGATTATTCGCTTCTGCACCTACTGTTTTTGTTTGCAGGCGGGCAATATTATTTTGTGTTACTGCATCATATAACGTACCGTCTGCTTGTACAGCTACTTTTGCTCCTTCTGGAATACGAATACGTTCATTATTCTCTCCCATTACGAAAGCGCCTGAAGTTGTTTGTAAATAACGATCACTATTTAATGTAAAACTACCGTCTCTCGTTAAAAACGTTTCATTATTTTTAGATGTAACAAAAAACGAAGCTGTGCCGGCCGTACCGTCATCTAAAAAGAAATCTGTATCACTATTTGTCATTTGTATATTTCCTTGTACTAAGTTCACATGCGTTGCGGCTGGTACTACAGCGTAATCAGTCGAACCGATATTTGTCACAGCCCCATCTCCGCGGCGATATGTGTCTTGTACATCAAATACTTTAGAAGTCATATTTTCTGCTTTAAATCCTGTCGTTTGAGCATTTGCAACGTTATTCGAATGAACATTAATGCGCTGCATGTAATTCATCATACCCATAGAACCTATATAAAGACCGTTCATAATCGTTTGAATAAGGCAGTTGCCTTATCCTTCACCTCTCTTCTATGATGTTTGCAACATTTGTTTCGCTAAATGTTCAGCTGTAGCGATATGTATATGTTGCTTCACGTCTTGTCCGTCTGTCATTAATACAATTGGAGCTGATGATACTGCTGGAATTTTCAATAATTCACCACTACTTGCTGTTTCATCAAATTTCGTAAATACGATACCATCAATATGAATATCTTTAAAATTCGTAATGATTTCAATCATATCTTTACTTTTCATCGAAGCTGATAACGTTAAACAAATATAATCTGGCTCTACTTGTCCCATCGTTTCAATCATTTCTTCTACTGTTTCTGACGCACGATAATTTTTTCCGGCGGTATCAATTAAAATATAATCGACGCGCGCTTCTTCTTTAAAATACGTAAGCGCTCTTGTCATCGCAGCTTCATCACGTACAGCGATTACTTCAAATCCAATTGTCTTAACGTAATCTTGCAGTTGCTGTACTGTTCCAATGCGTGAATGATCTGTCGTAATAAAACCGACCGTTTTGTTCTTATCGTGAAACTGCCATGCCATTTTCGCAAGTGTCGTCGTTTTTCCAACTCCAGTTGGACCGATTAATGCAATTGTTTGCACTTCTTTTTCAAAAACGTTTTCCGTGTTGAAATGGGATCTCATATCTTCCAATATATATCCGATCACTTCTTCTTCTGTAATTATCGTTGCATTCTCAAACTTCACTTTTAACTTCTCAGCATATGCATGAATGAAGTATTGTTCTACATCGTTTTGCTCTAGCATGCGAATTACTTTTTGAATAATAAACGGTACAGATTCTTGGTTTTCTTTTTTTACAACCACTTCTTCTTTCTTGACCGGAACAACTTTTTTCACAGTTTTTTGCTTTTTTGTTACTTTCGCTACTTTCGTTTCTTCCGTCTGTTTCACAACGACGATACCTTTTTCAAACAGCTTTAATAGTTTCTCTTTCTTTCTTGTCCATTCTTCACTATTTCCTGTTTGCATCGCCGCATATGACATAGAAGTCGTCACGTTTTCTAAATTGTGCAGTACCGATTGAATTCCGTTCGCCTTCACAATTTGTTCTGAAGAATCATTTACAACATCCATTAATTGTTCATGAAATTGAGCTGTGCCTTCATTCACTTCTTCCTGTTTATCCTCTGGAAAAGCAACTAACATTTCATAATTCTTTTTCCAAAAAAACGGGATATTTCGTTTTACACTTTCATCGACAACGTAATAATAATCTGTACCATATTGGTCAAATAACTTTCGATACAATTCATTTTTCGAAGCTGCTTTTATTCGCATTAACGCTTCTTTCTTTTCTGTACTTTCCATTACTTCACCCCCTACTATTCAATATAGGCAATTTGATCTACAACAATTTCCGGTGCTAATTCGCTAATACAAAGTACTTGCGCTTCTACTTGATAACGCTCAAGAAGTCTTACAATCGCAAATCTGAAATCTTTTCTACGCGTTAATAATACTGGTTCTCTTCCCATTAAACGAGCTTGTTTAAATACGCGTTGCACTTGTTCAACAACACGTGTTTCTAAATCTAAATCCCAGTTTAATAAGTAACCTTGGTATGAATTATTTACAACATCCGCATCTAACTCGATTGAATCTGAGAAGAGCGCCGCATAAATTTTACCGTCAGGATTTTTCGCATTTTCACAAATAACTTTTGAAATACATTCACGGACGAATGACGTTACACCGTCTACATGGTTTTGATAAATTTCTTTTCCGTCAATAATACCTTCAATAATGGTTGGTAAATCACGAATAGAAATACCTTCTTTTAGAAGTTGTTTAATAACATTTTGAACGAGTGATAAGTCGATTTCTTTCTTCTTAATCTCCTCTAGTAAAACGCCGTTATCATTTTCAAGCGAGTTAATTAAGTCTTTTACATGTTGACGCTGAATTAACTCATGAAGATTACGTCTAACGATAACATCTAAATGTGTAATTAATATGCTAAGTGGCTCTAATACTTGATAGCCTTTCATTTGTGCATCTTGTACCATATGTTCTAAAATCCAATAGCCATCTTCACCAAAAATCGGATCTTTCGCTGGTTCTGCATCTAAATCGGCCATTACATTCGGTGTTTTCAGTGCTAATAAGTAACCTGATTTTAAAACACCTTCAGCTGCCTTCGCACCTTTAATACGAATAATGTAACGTCCGCGTGGTCTAAAACTCGTATTATCTTTAAAGTTAATGCCAGGAACGTTAATACCAAGGTCGGTAATAATCGACTTCCTCATTAAAACAACTTTATCACGAGCTGTTTCCCCGTTAATCTTCTGCTTTACAAGTGCTGCTAAATCTAAACCGAGTTCTACAATAATTGGATATTTATCTGTAAATACTCCGAATGAATCTTCGACTTGTTGCAGTTGCTCATCTTCGCCTTGAATCATTTCTAATTCTTTTTGAAGCTCGTCTTCTTTTTCTTTCTTTATTCGGTTTTTATTACGAATTCCTAAGAAGATAATTGTTCCACCAACGAGTGCGAATGGTAGAAATGGTAGCGGAGTAAAAATACCCATTGCTATAAATAAACCACCAAGCGCATATACAACGACTTCATGTGCTAATAACTCTTTAAAGATACCTTCTGTTACTGTATCAGATGAACCATCAAATACACGCGTTACGATAATACCAGTTGAAATCGCAAGCATTAACGAACCAATTTGGTTTACAATTCCGTCACCGACAGTTAACTGTGTATAGTGAATAGCTGCTTCAGCAAAGCTCATTCCTTGCTGCATCATGCCGACAATTAAACCGAAAATAATGTTTACGAATAAAATGACAATCCCGAAAATAACGTCCCCTTTAATGAACTTCCCGGCACCATCCATCGCTCCGTAAAACTCTGTTTCCATATTTAATTTCTTTCGTTTTGCCTGTGCATCTTTTTCAGTAATAATACGCTGGTTTAAATCCGCATCGATTGACATTTGTTTCCCGGGTAAAGAATCAAGTGTAAAACGAGCCGCAACTTCAGCTGTACGTGACGCACCGTTTGCAACGATAAACTGGAATATGATTAATACTATGAAAATAACGATACCAATTAATAAGTTCCCGCCAATAACAAACTGACCGAACTCTTCAATAACATGCCCCGCATTTCCGTCTGTCAAAATCGCTCGCGTCGTCGATACGTTAATCGATACGCGGAAAATCCCGATTAATAACAGCATCGTCGGAAATGACTTTAATTCATCCCACTCGTTAATACTTGTTGCTCGCATATAAATAAGCACTGACATACTTAGTAAAAAAACGATAACGATATCAAGTATAAATGGTGGAAGTGGAATTAAGAGCGCCACTACGAATGACGCTGCTAAAAAGATAGAAAAATAGGTTCTTGCAGAATCTATCTTAAACACAAGAGATCTCCTCCAACCGCGCTATTATACTTCAAGTTCATTCGTTTGAATTAAATAGCGCATAACTTCAATTACAGCTACGTATAAATCTTCTGGAATCGTCTCATCTTCCTCGACTTGATAATATAAAGAACGAGCAAGCGGACGGTTTTCCACCATTGGTATTTCTTGTTCGCGGGCAAGCGTTCGTATATATAATGCGAGCTCATCTTCCCCTTTTGCAACGACAATTGGCGCCGCATCAACCTGTTTATTGTACCGAAGTACGACCGAAATATGAGTCGGGTTGTTTACAATAAATGTTGCACCATCCATCTTCTTCGCAATTGTCCCTTGCAAGATGGCATGCATAAAGTTTTTTCGCTTTCCCTTTACTTGCGGGTCCCCTTCATTATCTTTATGCTCCCTTTTTACTTCTTCTTTTTTCATCTTAATATCTTGTTCGTACTCCCATTTTTGATAAATAAAATCAATAATAGAAAGAACAATTAATATAATTAAAATAGCTAAAAAGATAAATTTAATTTGCCTAATAATTTCAGTAAGTGACGCAGTCCAGTTAAATCCAATCATACTAACAATCTTCTCTAAATTCTTTTTAAAGAGAATGTAAGCGACGTAACCGATTAATCCCATATAAAATAGTGATTTCAAAATATCTACTAAACTTTTACGACTAAACAATCTCGTAAAATAGTTTTTTGGGTTAATACGCGACGCTTTCGGCTTAATGACTTTAGAAGAAAATAAGAAACCGACTTGAATCATATAATTGAATAAATGAAAAGCGTATACGAGTATTAATATCGGAGCTGATACTTTTAGTAATAAAATACCCATTAAATAAAAATACTCGGTCGAATCTGTATTTTTTCCAATTTGCTCAAACAGTACCGCGACAGAATTTGCAATCTCATAACCGAGCCAATCTCCGAAAAAATAAACGACAACTGCTAATACAAGTATGGAAAATAAATTATTTAAATCTTTACTCCGGGCAATATTCCCTTCTTCACGCGATTTCTTACGCTTCTGCGGGGTGGCCTTTTCTGTTTTATTATCCTTTGCCATGCGCGTCCCCCTACTTCGTTAAGAAAAAGTTAAATAGTTTCGTATATTCTTCAAGCAATACATCTGTCATATTTTTAAACACATAACCGAGCATCGGTACACTCATCGCAATAAACAAAATACCACATGTAATTTTAATTACGAATGCATTCATAAAAATATTTAATTGCGGTGCATTTTTTGCGATTAAAATTAAAACAAAGTTAATGATGAATAAACTTCCCATAAGCGGAAGAGCAATTTCAACCGCTGATGTAATCGCAAATAATAACGTTGCGAGTAGACTATCTAGAAAACTAGTCGTCAGCAATTTTGAAATCGCCTCTGTATATTGAAACGACTTTAAAATCGTGGCAACGAAATAATTAATGCCGCCAAGTGAAATAAAAATAATGAGGAAAAATATATCAAAAATGGTTGATAGTAAAGTAGACTGTGAGCCTGCATTTACATCAAACAAACTTGCCTGTGATAAACCGATATCAAAATCTAAAATATGCCCTGCCATTTTGGGAATGTTCCACAGCATTTCTACAATTTTTGAAAGCGATAATCCGATTACAATTTGCGTTCCTGCATAAGCTGCAACGTCCCAAGTTGTCTTTATGTGAGAAACATCAACTTGATCGGCAACTGTAATCGAAAGAGCAAGTCCAACTACAACCTTTGCCATCGCTGGAATGGATCGACCTGAGAAAAACGGTAAAAAATATAAAAATGAAGTAATGCGGCAAAACGCAAAAAACGTCGCCGCCCATAATTCCATATTCATTTCAGTTCACCCATCTTAGTACGAACGCAATAGCGATGGGATTTTATCAAATAAATCTAAAATAAGCGTCGTTAACTCTTGAAACATCCACGGACCTAAAATGATAATAACGAGTACAATACTCGCCATTTTCGGTAAAAACGTCAGCGTTTGCTCTTGAATTTGCATCATCGCCATAATGACAGCGATGATAATAACGACAATCATACTTACGCCGGCAACCGGCATTAAAATCATAACCCCTTTATAAAAAAAGGTTTGAAAAATATCTATAATTGGTGACGTATTCATTTATATGACTCCTATCACATAGCATCAAACGCTTCAGGCGACCGTTTTAAACATAATGTCGACGATTTTTGTATATCCACCTAAATATACGAAAACAAGTATTTTAAACGGTAAACTTAAAATCATCGGCGGTACCATCATCATCCCGAGGTACATTAAAAGTGTACTAATAATCAAATCTATAAATACAAACGCTAAATAAATGAACATCCCCGTTAATAATCCCTTTTGAATTTGCGTTAACGTAAAGGATGGTACGAGCGTAAATAAGGAAAGATCTTTCAAATCTTTCGGCAACTCTTCTCCGCGCACTTTCAGCATCATTTTTAAATCATGCTTATACGTATGCTTTGACATATACTCTTTCATAATCGGAGCTGTCGTCTCCGCAGCTTGACTTACTGTTATTTTCTCTTTCGTCATCGGATCCCACACATCGCTCTTTAGCTGCCCAAGTACAGGCTGCATCGTAAAGAGTGATAAAAATAATGCAAGTCCAACAAGTACTTGGTTCGGTGGTAAATTCATTACCCCAAGTCCTTGACGTGTAATCCCAAGAACGATCATAAAATAAGTAAAATGTGTAAATAATAGAACGATAGAAGAAGATAATGATAAAAGGGTAACGAGCGCAAATAATTGTACACTTGAATTACTCGTAAACTCTTTTCCATTTTCGAAATTAATAAAACCGTTCGGGGCCGCATACGCTGGATTTACAAAAATAATTGAAAAAACGATAGAAAATACGAAAATAACGGCTAATAATGATAACTGTTTCTTTATTCTCATGATGGATCCTCTACTTTTTTCGTTTCACTCTTCACCGCGTCTTCTAGCGCTTGTTGAAACTGATTTCCTGTTCCTGTTAATTGCACAGATTGTACACCGTTATTACTAATAACAGTGAACACTTGCTTGCCATCCACTTCAAATAAAAAGGCACTCGTTTGATGATTTAAATACACGCCGTCTTTTACTTGAATATGGCCATTTTCACCTTGTTTAAAAAACTGCTGCTTGCGCGTCTTTTTCGTCATATAATATGCACCGTAGCCGAGCGCACCAAACAGTAAAACGACTTGAAATAAGGTCGTCATATACGACATATGACTCCTCCTCTACTCTTTATCTTGCATTTGACTTTGCGCTTTCATAAGCGCAGCTTGCTTCTTATCGGCTTCAATTTCAGAAATGATAATACCGAACTTCTCGTCCATTACGATCGCTTCCCCAATGCCGACTTTCATATTACTTAAATACACATCTACTTTATGTCCTAGGTTTTTCTCTACTTCCAGAACATCGCCAACTTTTAACTGTTTCACATCACCAAGCGTAATAGATGACTTCCCAAGCTTTACACCAAGTTCAATCGAAATATCTGAAACGGTATCAATATGTGCTTTACCCGCTTCATTTCGCTTTCCTGCAAAATCTTCTAATCCCATTAATGACACAGGAGATACTTCATGCTTCATATGGATCCTCCTACTCTACAAAACTTTTAAATAAGAGCGCCTTACGCGTTCCATCTTTCCCAATAAAACAATTAAATTTATGCTTTCCATCTACATAACCAAGTAATTCATCCGAAACTTTCGTATGAAGCGGAATAATATCGCCTTCTTCAATTTGTTCAATCTCACCCATTGTCATCTTTTGCTCGCCAATTGCAACGTGAACAGGTTTATACACTTGATTTACTTTCACTTCCACTTCAGACGTATACTTCTTACGTTTATCCGAAGAATGTTCGACAATATTTTCAGACGTTAACTTATCCATAATTTCTTCAACAGATAAGAACGGAATACCGATACGCACCGTCGTATTCCAAAAATCTGTTTTCATATTTACGTTCAGTAATGAAATGATATCACTCGCTGTCGTAATCTTTAATGCATTCGGATCTGTCTCCGTCGTTACAAATTTCGGTTCAATCGCCACAACACTTTCAAATGATTGCTCTAAATTTTTGCAAAGAAGCATAAAAATATTATCCAGTGTTAAAAACTCAAATGCGGTAAGTGGTCTGCGCATCGTAAAGTTACGCTTACTATCTCCACCAAGCCAACATTCATGAATATAAATAACGAACGCTAAATCAATCTCAATAACAATTTCTCCAAGCTCCGGAAGGCCAAGATCAATAACGCAATATAAATAATAATCTTTCGGCATTTTCTCCACATACTCACTCGTAAACGGAACTTGCTCAACCGTTGAAGGCTCAAGCTCAATTGGAATACGCATACGCGCTGCCAACGTCTGTGACGTCTGTTTACCAAATGTAGAAGCAATCGCTTGCAAGCTACGTAAATGCTCAACACCGAACTTCTCCGGTCTATTAAAATCATACTCTTGAAATTTCTCTTGCTTCCCTGCTTCTTGTGCGAAAGCTGGCATTTCCTCGCCTTCATTTACCGCCTTCAGCAGGGCATCAATTTGCTCTTGGCTTAATTTTTCGCCACTCATGACAATCCCCTTCCCTACCTTTTCAATTCAACGATTTCAACGTACATCTTCCCGTTTTTCGTCAAAATCTTTCCGGTTCCAATCTCTTCATTCTCAAGCATAAGACGCACCGTATTTTTCGTTGAATTTTCAAGACGATACAATGTACCTTTCGTAATATGAAGCAAATCTTCAATTTTCTTTTTCGTATTTCCGATTTCAAAATAAATTGTTAACGGAATATCATCTTGTAATTTCAAATCTAGCCAACTCCCATATCATGTTCACGAAAATTTCATGTTCTCTCTATATATGAAATTTCTTATTTTGAAACGTCGATATTTAATATTTTTTTAATATATCCTTGCGTTTCTTTAAATGGCGGTACGCCTCCGTACTTTCTCACATTACCAGGACCTGCATTATAAGATGCAAGCGCTAGTACGAGATCGCCGTTATTTTTCTTCAAATAACCGCTTAACTCTTTCACGCCGCCCTCAATACTTTCAGCTGGTGAAAATGGATTTTTTATACCCATCTCTTTCACATTCGCTGGCATAAGCTGCATAAGACCCATCGCACCGGCATGTGACACCGTTTTCGGATTAAAATTAGACTCTACTTCAATCATTTTTTGAATTAACGTTTTCGGAATTCCGTATGTACGACTTACTCGATCAATAATATCCTCATACTTCCCCTCATTGGAAGAACGTATTTTTTGAATATTATACTTCTTCGTTAATTCCCACGTATCAGCAGCCTCATTTTTCGTTTCTGGGAAACGTCGTTCAAACTCTTTTTGTGCGACTTGCACTTCATCTACGTTCTTCGTTTCAGTCTTTTCTTCAGGCTTACTCGCTTCCTCTACTTTATTAATAGATTGTTCCGGTTTATTTACGACCGTTTCTATTTTTGTAGATTGTACCGGCTGACTCATATCTTCTACCTTTGCCGGCTGCGTAGTACCCTTCGTCTCCCTCGCAGGTTCACTCTGCAACTTCTCTTGAAAACGACTACTAACGAATGCTTGTGGACTACTTAGCTTTTGCTGAATTTGTCCTTTCTTATATGCAAGCACTTCTTTTACTATATTTCCAACTATCATAATATCACCTTTTCGGTAAACAAAGATAATCTAATATTAGAGTTTTTTTTTAAAGTTTGCAATAATCCTTTTAATAATATTTTAATAAAAAAATGAATATATTGTTAAACTGTTATTTTTTTATATTTATTAATTCGAATTTTTAGTTGACACCCGCTATGACAGGGATTACAATAAATCTCGAAATTGATTTTTTCGCATATTACCGTTTTTCAATTTGCAGAAAAGTCAATATAAAAAAATGGGGGTTCTTAATTATGAGAATTAATACAAACATTAACAGTTTACGCACGCAAGAATACATGCGTCAAAACCAATCAAAAATGAGCAATTCTATGGACCGTTTATCAAGCGGTAAACGTATCAACAACGCTTCTGACGATGCAGCAGGTCTTGCAATCGCAACTCGTATGCGTGCACGTGAAAGTGGTCTAAACGTAGCAGCTAACAACACACAAGACGGTATGTCATTAATCCGTACAGCTGACTCAGCAATGAACTCAGTATCTAACATCTTACTTCGTATGCGTGACATCGCTAACCAATCAGCCAACGGTACGAACACTGATTCAAACAAATCTGCACTACAAAAAGAATTTGTTGAATTACAAAAACAAATTACTTATATTGCAGACAATACTCAATTTAACGATAAGAACTTATTAAAAGAAGATAGCGCAGTTAAGATTCAAACACTTGATTCAAGTAGTGCTGCTCAACAAATTGGTATTGATTTAAAAGGTGTTACTCTAGACAAATTAGGAATTGATAAAATTTCTATTGGTGGTGCTGCTACTACTGCAATTGAACAAACAGACATTGACGCTGTTACTAATGGAATTGGTGCCTTAACAAAAGATTCTACAGTAGCTACTGATATTAAGGCTATTAAGGATAGTTTTGATAAAATCAAAGCAGGCATGGATGCTAAAGATGTTACAGCAATTGAAACTGCTCTTAATGGATTCAAAGATGGTGAAGCAACACCAGCAGCTGCAGGTGTTGACGCTATTCAAGCTGCTTTAGCAGGTGCTAAACTTCCTACAGCAACAGCTGCAGCTGACAAAGTAGATGCTTTAGCAGCTGTCGAAGCAATTGATAAAGCTCTAACAACAGTTGCTGACAACCGCGCAACTCTAGGTGCTACATTAAACCGCTTAGACTTTAACGTAAACAACCTTAAGAGCCAATCTTCTTCTATGGCTTCAGCTGCTTCTCAAATCGAAGACGCTGACATGGCGAAAGAAATGTCTGAAATGACTAAGTTCAAAATCTTGAACGAAGCTGGAATCAGCATGCTTTCTCAAGCAAACCAAACTCCACAAATGGTTTCTAAATTATTACAATAAGCCATTTAAGTTAGTTTCCTGAATAAACCTCTCCGCTTGCGGAGAGGTTTATTTTTTCTATATAGATGAATTATTTGTAAGATCTTTCTTTTTTAGGTAGGAGAGAGCATCCGCGTTGCCTAGCAATGATTATTAACCTATCTCTATCCCCTCTCTCGTTAAAACACAACTAGAAGATAAGCATAAGTCCTTTTTTCTTTTCATAGCTGTTTATCGTCTTTAAAACTATATATATGAATTTATAAAATGAGGAGTGTATATTATGCGTATTGGTACGAATGTTTTGAGTATGAATGCTAGGCAATCACTATATGAGAATGAAAAACGTATGAATGTTGCGATGGAGCATTTGGCGACTGGTAAGAAGTTAAACCATGCTTCTGATAATCCAGCTAATGTTGCAATTGTGACTCGTATGCATGCACGAGCGAGTGGTATGCGTGTGGCGATTCGTAATAATGAGAATGCGCTATCAATGCTTCGGACAGCGGAAGCTGCTCTTCAAACTGTGACGAATATTTTACAGCGCATGCGTGATTTAGCTATTCAATCTGCAAATGATACAAATTCAAATACAAACCGTAATTCACTGAATAAAGAGTTTCAATCTTTAACAGAACAAATCAGCTATATTGGCGAGACGACTGAATTTAATGATTTATCTGTATTTTACGGCCAAAACCGTCCTGTTACGTTAGATGATATTGGTCATACAGTAAATGTAACGAAACATATTCCCCCTTCCCCTACACAACATGACATCAAGATTTCAACAGAACAAGAAGCAAGAGCGGCAATTCTTAAAATTGAAGAGGCTTTACAAAATGTATCACTTCATCGTGCTGATTTTGGGGCTATGATGAATCGTTTACAGTTTAATATTGAAAATTTAAATAGCCAAAGTATGGCCCTAACAGATGCTTCATCTCGAATTGAAGATGCAGATATGGCGCAGGAAATGAGCGATTTTTTAAAGTTTAAATTGTTAGCTGAAGCTGCACTTAGTATGGTTTCACAAGCAAATCAAATACCACAAATGGTTTCCAAGTTGCTACAATCTTAAAAAATCATCTTCCTTCTTTGAAACGATTCCATACAAAACAAAAGGGAAATACATATACACTATGTATCTCCCTTTTATTTTGTACCCAAATTTTATTACTGCGTTACAGTCATAACCTGTCCACTACGATCAACCATAATTTTCATTTTACCGTCTTGTGCGTTATATAACCCTAATTTATGCAAATCTTGTTTACATTCTTTTACGAAGAAAGGTAATGTGCGAATTTGATCGATATCAGAGCTCGTAATGAAATGAATTAAATGATGCGTCATTTCTTTTATATCATGAACAAGCTCTTCCTTTTCTCGCTTTAACCTTTCATTTTCAACCCGTAATACATGTAATTCGCCCTCAAGACCACGAACACTCTTTTCACCTTTTGAACGCTCTGCAGCCATGCTAGAAAGCTTATAGATTCCTTCCATGAACTGATGTAGTTCATGCTCTTTTCTTTCACTACACTGGCTAATGGTTTCAAAATTATCAACAATACCAGATATAACTGTTACAAGGCTTTTTTCGTTCTCTGTATTTGGAACTTCATTTCTTAATTCTTGCTTGTTTTCTTTTTTTATTTCAACAATTGGTTCTTTTACAGGCATATATTTTCGCTTTCGTCCTGGTTTTTGTTTTTCAATATTTTCAAACGGTATTTCACATTTTTTTAATTTGTAATACGTATTTTGTAATTGACTTGCTGTTTTTGGAAAAAGATTTAGTTCTTTTTTACTAATGTATTTTGAAATATTAATAATGTTTAAACCGTGACGTTGGGAAAATTGATACACTTCATACAGTAACTCTAGCTCAGACTTTAGCCATGTAATTGTTGATTTTCCATACGCCCGCATCCCACCATTTCTTTCTATATCTATTTGAAATAATACCATCCTATTATGTAAATCAACTAGTTCTTCATAATTTACTTGGAATAGTTTTTCTATTTTTTTAAATTCCTCTTCTAGTTGCACATCGTTCACTTTATTATTTGACATGTTTTGTAAAAGATTTAATACATTGATTGCTGTGTGGTGATACATAATCTGTGTCACTCCCCCTCATCCTTTCACAATTCTCATCTGACTCCCATGTCTTCTCAGAAAATAGCAATTTTTACATATCCATATTATAACATTTCGAAATTATCTGTCAAATAATAAACATACAAAAATGTATAGAAAGTATAGAAATAGAAAAATTATTTTTAACTAATATGTATAATTTCATATTAATTATATTATATGGTATTTTGGATATATTTTCACCGAAAAAGTTTGCGTTACTACGCAACCTTACTAGCATATTCAAAAAATACGCTCTCTTATATTTTCAAATAAACAAACTCGCTATTTATTCATTAAACGAATTGAAAATCTCGAAGTAGAGACTATTCATACAGCCACAAACACTCCAGAAATGTTTAATCTTCCTACCTGTACAGCAGAGCATAGAATGCAAAAAAGGAACTAGCCATTACTACTTACACGTGGCTAGTTCCCTCCTCCCTACTAAAAAAATAGAGTTATATATCAGTTCTTCAAACCCTCAATCAAAGGCTCTTTTCTTCTACTGACCTAAAACCACTCCATATATCTGGTCTCACATCGCATGGGGCTCTATTAGGCACGACCGCCACCACGCATGGCTAGCTTCTCTATTCCAGCTAAAAAGAAGCTTTTAAAGCACTAACTTATCTACTAAACCAATTAACTCTTGAATATCTGGCTTACTTACTTGAGCATTTGCTCCTACAGCTTCGCCTTTATGGAATAATTCATTTGTAATTAATGAAGAGAAAATAATGACCGGTAAACGATTCATTACTTCACTATCCTTAACCACTTTTGTTAAATGATGTCCATCCATTTTCGGCATTTCAATATCAGTAATTAGCAGGTGAATATGTTCAAACATTTTTTCACCTTGCTCTTTCGCTAGCTTTTCAATTTGTGCTAATGCTTCTGCACCATTGCTGAAGAAATTCATTTTCGTATATCCAGCTGATGATAATGTTTCTTCTAATATTTGACGAAGCATTGCTGAATCTTCTGCAATATAAATCACTTTTTCAGCTCGATCTGTTTTCTGTTCTAACCCTGCAAGTGATTTATTGTCATAACCAGTACCGCTAATTTCGCATACAATTTTCTCATAATCTAATAGTAAAATGATTTGTCCATCTAGTTTTACAATACCAGATGTCGTTTCTTCTAGTCCCATAGACAATGAAGCTGGTTCATCAATTTGTTCCCACGAAATACGTTGAATTCGATGCACTTCATCAACACGGAAAATAACTTTCATTTGATTTAATTCTGAAATAATAAATTTCGTTTGATCAAGTGGCTTTGTCGATTTTAAATTAAGAGCCGTTGCTAAGTTAATAACAGGTAAAATTTCACCACGTACTTGAACAACACCTTCAACTGCATGATGAGATTCTGGCACTGTTGTAACAGGGAATGGATTAATGATTTCACGTACTTTCATTACATTAATACTAAATAAGTTTTCACCAACAGTATATGTTACAATCTCTAATTCATTTGTTCCGCTTTCTAATAAAATACTTTGTGCTTGTGACATAAAGGTGTCGCTCCCCTTCCATTAATTCCGTATATCTAATTATTAAGCTTTATTAAACCGAAAAAGTCAACTACCTATATGAAAAATATAGATAGTTGAACGTTTCACTTATCTAAAAAGACGCTTAATCTTGTAAAAATGAAGCAATTACCTCTAATAAAACTTCTTGTGCTCCTGCAATTTCTGTCGGCAGTGCTTCCCATTTTTTCGAAAGTTCCGTTTCTACTCTTATTCTTAGCTCCGGATTCATTTCTTCTAGCACATATTCTTTCGTCGCTATATCAACATCCAGAAGCGCGAGTGCATATAATTCTGGATCATTTATTTTTTTAAATAATTGTTTCAATATAGCTGGTGCTATATGTTTCAATTTTTCAATATGAATTTCCTTATCCGAAAATAGTAACTCATATTGAATAAATGTAACATTTTCTTTAATCACTTTAAAGTAGCAATTATTTTTTTTATCATTTACAAAATAACCGTTCGGATCTGCAATAATACTCTCTACTTTACGAATTAAATCCGGCAAACTACTCGCCGCCATTACAGTCCGCTGCTCAACCTCACTCGGCGAAATGAATGTAACGCGATACTTATTCTGCGCCATCCTCCTCACCTCTCCTTTTATAAAAATCTATCGCCACAAATAAATGTATTAATCCCATATAATACTTTAAGACCACAGGTATTATTCATGCTACACTTCGTTTACATCTTCTTAAACTACTCAAGTAACTCTCCATATCTCTGTCCTTACACACTTGCCGAGACTCTATTAGGCACCGCTAACACATACCACCGGGTCCTCTCCCAAATCCTAAAAAAGGGCTTTTAAGAGTTTTTCAACAACTCCATGTTATTGAACCAAAATGCAATCTGCTGATCCGTTATCCCTGATAACGTAATAAAAAACTCACGGCACTTCATCTCGTCCTTAAACAGTTGATACTTCCATTCTCCTTCACTACCAACACTTACGAAATAAAACTCATGAATACGGCCAATGGTTGATTGCTTTTCACCAAATGAATATGGAGGCACTTGCTTAATTTCAAATTGATCCGGTAAATACACATGCTCTTCTCGTTCCATTTTTAACACTTGCTCAGCAAGTTCACGTTTATTTTCGAAAAAAGGCAATTGTAAAATTCGCTCTTGTCTTATCATACGAATAAAAAACCCTTTCTACTGCATTACAATTTTTCTTTATTATATATTATCGAATTAAGTTTACAACTTCATTTAATACTTCATCTGACACCTTAATTACTTTCGCATTTCCTTGGAATCCGCGTTGATAGAGCATTAAGTCAACAAATTCTACAGATAAATCTACGTTTGAACTTTCCTTCGCTCCACCACGTACGTTACCAGCACCATTCTCACCTGCAACTCCAATTGCTGGAATACCTGACGATGGCGTTGCAATGTAATTACCATTTCCTGATTTCATTAAACCACCTGTGTTTGGGAATGTAGCCACTGCTAATTGTCCTACAACTTTCATACTACCATCTGAATACCTCATCATAACGAAACCACCATCAGAAATAGAATAATCATTTGCAATTGCTGCTGGGCGTCCCGCTACATTTGTTGCTGTAAGTGTTTTTCCTGTTGGATAGTTTGTTAAACCACCTAAATTCAACTCTAGGTCTTTATTAGCAAATGGAATCTTTATAGTCCCACCTTGTGTAACCTCTCCTGTTTGTGGATTACGTTGCACATCTTCGTCCAGTTTTTCTAATTTACCAGTTTTATCAAATTTAATATTTTTCGTTAAAGGTGTACCGTCTTCCCCATTAACAGGCTTAAATTCTTTTTCATTTTGAGAATCATTTCTCATAGAGAATGTATATGTATATTCTCCTGGAACAGGTACATCAACTGTCTTTTCACCATCTCCATCTCCAACAGGCTCTTTTCTTGTAACCTGTTTAATATCTAAACGTAATGTGATTGAATTTCCTTCATCATCATAAATTGTAAAATCTGTTGATAGATTTGATTGATTTCTAGATAAATTTCCACCTAGTGTTGCCTTATCAGTTACACTTCCTCCTATGGCCGAACCAACAGGAAGTTTTATCGCACTTGGTTGCGATGAAAAATCTATTTCTTGTGTACCTGGTTTTACACCATACCCTAATACATATTGTCCACCTGTAGCCGTTATAAAATTGTCAGCAGATGCACCGAAAGAACCTTTTCTAGTATACTCAATATTTCCCCCGTTACGGTCCCCAACTATAAATAAACCATTTCCTTCTATTGCTGTTTCCATCTTCTCACCGGTTAAAGTAATAGAACCATCACTAAAATCTGTAGCTGTACCACTAAATTTCAAACCATTACCAATACTCTTTGGATTCGTACCGGCATAAGAGCCATCACCACGTGAACCAACAGTGTTATTATATAGTAAATCATCAAAAATAGCTTTTTGCTTCTTATATCCTGCTGTTTGCGCATTCGCAATATTATTTGAAGTAACACTTAATGCATTTTGTGTTGCACTCATCCCTGTAATACTTGTATATAACGCTTTAATCATAACTTATGTACACTCCTTATTTATTTTCTTTAACTTCCTCAGTTTCTCCAGCCGTTTCTGTATTTTCTTTTTTCTCATCTTCTGGATTTGTTTCTGTTATTGGTTTATCTGAAACTCTTTCTACAAAGCGGGTTGAGACAACTTGGTTACCAACAATAAGTTGGACATCATTATTTTCAGCAAGTCGCACTGTTTCCACTTGACCAAATACTTTTTCTCCCTTATCGTTAACACCTTTAACATACTTTCCTAAAAACTTCATCCCTCCATCAAGAGCTGTCGAATACATCGTTGCTTGAAGCTTATCAACAGCTTTCGTCATATTCTGTACTTGTTCCATAAGGGACAGTTGAGCCGTTTGATTCATCATTTGGTTTGTATCCATCGCATTAAACGGATCCTGCTGTTGAAAACTAGCTAAAAAAAGCTTTAAAAAATCATCTTTATTCATAATACCAGGTGTGTTTTGAGTACCCGTTGATACCCCGTTTGCTTTTTGAACTGGCGATTGTACACCACCGTTAACAGCTGCGTTTTTTGTTTGCGCTCCTGCTTGCAACGGAATATGATTTGTACTCGTTGTATTCAATCCAACTGTTGGCACGCTTTATCCCTCCAATAATCCCGCAAATTCTTTTGCATGTTGTTTCTCATGTTTCATACTTGCTAGTTTTTGTTTTTGCCTTTGCTCTTGTTCTCGCTGTTCTTTACGATTTTCATCTTTATCTGAATAACTAATTTGAATATTGATTTCTTTTTCTTTTAACTTTAGTCTCAATTCATCAAAAATGATTTCAACACGTTTTTTCGCATCGTGCTTTTCCATTTCTACGTGGACATCAATTTGATCTCCATGTTTTTTCATAAACACAGTTAATGTACCAAGTTTTTCTGGATTGAGCTGGAATAAAACACGTTCTTGTTTTACTACAAATTTTTGCAAAGCTTCTACTTGTGCTTCCATTTTCTTCCCTAAGTCAGGTAATGTCACTTTCTCAGTCGTTCCATTTTGTCTTACTATTGGGTCACTGCCCACTGTTTTTTGAAAAAATTCAGCTCCATGCATTTCTGAGTCATTCGCTATAACTGTTTCTTCGTTTTGAACTAATTCTTTTGCTTGAACTTTTTCAGATCCTGTAGCCGAATCCTTTGCTGAATTTTTTTCTAAATCTAGGGCTCTCTTTAATATCTCCTCATTATTTTCCTTTTTTAGAAATTCTGCGTTTTTCGGTTCTTCCTGTTTCTTTGCGATATTACAAATTTCTGTTTCTACAACTTTCAATACTTGCATCGTTTGCTCTGGCATCGTCACTTTATCTAATACCATTTGCATTGTATCTTCTAAACATATAGCATTTTTAATATTCATATTTGAAAGGAGCTCTTGTAACTGCTGTAATTCTGCTGCGGGTAATTCGTTAAGTTTTATATTTCCATATTCTTTATACAGCTCTTGTATTTTTTGTATGTATTGATATAACAATTCTGGCTGCACACGTAATTGCTCAATTGCAACCATTTGCTCAGATACAGCTAATAACAACTGTTCTGTCTCTTTTTTTTCTTCTTTCTTTACAATTGGCTCTTCTTTCGTTACTGATTGTTTAGAAAGAATATATTCTTTTTTTTCTTCTTTTGGTGCTTCTTCTCGTTTCATTTTCTCCGTTTTCGGCTGCTTTTTATTTTCCATTCTCATCGTACGATCGAATGAAGAATCTTCACTTTTTGATTGTACTTCTAGCCCTTTTTCTTTTTGCGGAGGTAAACTTTGTTGCACCGGTAATACAGACTGTATCACTATATTCACCTCATCCATTCATACACATTTTCAAATCAAGAAGCATTTTTTCTTCCTGCTTTTCTCGTACTTTAGCAAGCTTTCTACAACCTTCTTGATACATCTCATCAATGACACGTTCTTTTTCTTTTACCTGTTCTAAAAGGCTTTCATTTTTTTGAATAAATTCTTCCGTTTTTTTAATTTTCCGATTCCATTCTTCAATTCTTTCAGGTGAAAACGTATGTGACGAAAGCATGCCAGCCATTATACGCTGCCCAGTTTGTACGACTTTACTACGCGATTTCACAACATATAAATCATATTCTTTTTTTTGTTCTATTTTTCTTTTTTCAGCTGTTAATTCATACACTTCTTTCAAAATCTGTTCTTTTTCTTGATTTATTTGCAATTTTATCGTGTCGTACTGCTGCTTATCCACCTGTTTTCATAGCCCCTTCCTATTATAACGTTCTCTTTTTCTATTATATAGTTTTTTTCCAAAAAAATCTGTGAAATATTAAAAAACAAAAAAATAAGACCTCTTTGGCAGAGGTCTTATACTGTATGGTGCATCGCTTCAACAATATCATCAAATTGGAAACTATCAGATCGACCTTGTTTTAAAAACGTATTTATACCTTCTACTTTGTTTTTACATTCAAAAATATAAGCATTTTCTGCATTTTCTTGAATCGTCCCTAATTTAAAATACAATTCATTTTCTTTATAAACAGATAAGATTTTTCTCATTTCATTTGCAAGTTGCCAATGAGTTGGCGAAACGATTTCTTCCATAATCCTACTCACTGAGTCTAGCACTGAAATAGCAGGGTAATGACTAAGTGTTGCAAGCTCACGTTTTAATACAATATGTCCATCTAAAATACCACGCGCTAAATCTGGTACAGGGCCGTTTAAATCGTCTCCATCAACGAGTACGGTATAAATACCTGTTATGGATCCCTTTTGTGTTTTCCCAGAGCGCTCTAACAGCTTCTTCATATAACTTTCCATTAAGAGTGTTTTACCACCGATCGGCAACTCTTTAACGGCAATATCAACACTTCTACGCGCATCAGCAAAACGAGTAACAGAGTCCATCATAAGTAGTACGTTATTACCTTGATCACGGAAATATTCAGCAATAGACGTTGCAAGTTTCGCTGCACGAAGTTGCATTAGGTGACTTTCATCTGACGTCGCTACAACAACGACGCTTTTTCGCATTCCTTCTTCACCTAGTTCTTTTCGAATAAAGTCTTTTACTTCCCGGCCACGTTCTCCTACTAAGCTAATAACATTAATGTCAGCTTTTGCATTTTTTGCAATCATTCCGAGTAAAGTAGATTTACCAACACCAGAACCTGCAAAAATACCAATCTTTTGACCGATGCCAATTGTTAGCATAGAATCAATCGATTTGATTCCAGTTTCAAATACATCGGTAATTTCTTCACGTTCAAATGCATGAATAGGCGGGGCATCTAGTTTTATTTTTTGTAATGGAATATTCTCTGCATCCTCATTTAGTACTTCGCCATTTGCGCTTAACACTTTTCCGAGTAAATGATTCCCACGAGGTATGACAACATCCTCTGCAACTAATGTAACTGAATCTCCATAACATACTTTTTCTGTTTGCTCAAATGGAAGTAGCATATTGTTTTCTTTTTCAATCGCAATCACTTCACATAAAACATTATGTTCCCCAACGAAACAAACATCTCCAATTTTCGCCTTTGGCCCTTTCGCTACGAAAAACTGTTCTTGTACACTATGAACTTTACCGACTTTCGTATAAAACGGGGTTTCAATAAACGTATTCCATTTACTATGTTCGTTCATGAGCTTGTTATTCATACATTTTGCTCCTCAAATAACTTCCCCTCTTCCCATTTCTGGCGAAGTTTCGCAAATATAGGTGCAAATTTAAATTCAAAGAACTCTTTCTCTTCTTCCAGAACAAATTCACCGAACTGCAAGGAGAAATCGTATTTCCATTCTACTAATTGTAGTAACCAATACTCTTTCGTATTTTCCTTCTCTTCTTGAATACGTTCAAATGTTTCTGGATGTACTGTAATGACTAATTTTTCAAAAGAAGTAGGCAACGTTTGAACGATGCCAGTTAAAACGGGTAACACATCAAGCAATCGTGAATCTACTGCTTGATTCACGATTTTTTCTGCTAGATGAAAAGATTGATTCCATAATAACTCTGTCCATTCATATGCTGTTTCTTGTTGTTCTTGTTGAAACTGCATACGTGCTACTTCCATCTGTTCCATTTGTTCATGAATATACATTTGAAATTGTTCTTTATCTTGCAATAGTTGTTGACGCTCTCGTTCTAGCGTTTGCTGTTCTTGCCTTAATTGATTCATTTCCATATGTAACGATTCTTGCTGCACGCGAAGTTCTGCATGATCAACTTGTGATTCTTCCTCTTCTATATGAACTGAGGCTGGCTTTGGGTATTGTAATTCATACGTTTCTTCAGAAAAAGAAACAGAATTCTTCGGAATTCTGTTTTTAAATAAGGACATCATCTTCACCTCTTTGAACGATAATTCTTCCTTCCTTCTCTAGCTTTTTCACTGTGCCTGTAATCGTTTGCTGTGCCTTTTCAGCATCCGTCATCTTAAGCGGTCCTAAGCCATCTAATTCTTCTAGAATCATCTCTTTACGGTTTGAAGACATACATGTAAATAATTTCTCTTTAATTTCTTCTTTTGCTATTTTAAGTGCTTTCGCAATAACACCATTATCTGTAATTTCTTCTAATACACGACGAAGTGCAAGATCTTCAAGTCCGAGTAAGTCTTCAAATACAAACATGTTTTCTTTAATTTTCTCAGATAACTCATAATCCATTTCATCCAGCTTTTGAAAGACTGTTTTTTCAACACCTCGTGAAACGTTATTTAAAATGTTTACTATTGTTTTCAAGCCATCCGTTTTATTAATTGCATTAAATGCCATATTATTTAATTTTGATTTTAATAAATCACCAATTTGATTTATTAATTCACCATCAACTTGCTCTAGCTTCGCAATCCCCATTACCGTTTCTACTCGCTTATGATCTGGTAATCTCTCAATTAATTGAGAAGCAAGCTGCGGTTTAATATAAGAAGCGATAATTGCAATTGTTTGTGGTGACTCATCATTAAGTACAGTAAGAAGTGGTTCTAAATCTGTAAGTGAATTTAAGAATTCAAACGGATTATCTTTGTTATACCAAAGATCTTCCAATAATTTTTCTAGTTCGTCTTCTGGCATATTTTTAAATATGCGACGAATATATTCTTTATCCGGAGTCACTAGGTTTAATTCTTTTACATTTAATTCATATAAGAACTCCCCTAGTACATTTTCTAACGTTTCCGGTTTATATACACGAAACTTCGCGATTTCACGAAGTAATACTTCTTTTTCCTCAGCCGTCATATATTCAATGACTTTTGCTGCCACCCCTTCTTCTAATGTACGAATAAGGATGGCAGCTTTTTCTTTGGAGGAGATTTCATCTAACATCGTTGTTCCTCCCTTACTGTCCATTTAACCATTTTTTAATTACTTTTGCAGTTCCTTCTACATGCTCTTTCGTAGCATCATGCACTTGTTCATCTAACGTTGGTTCTTTCGGTTCTTCTGGTTCTGGTTTTGATTCCGGTACTATTTTTTCTTCAGGAATTTCCATAATACTTTCACTACTTGCAGCAATTTCCTCTTCTGCTAAGTATTCTTCATATTCCTCTTCTTCTTTCTTTCTCTTACGTCTTGCTAATAAGAACCATACTAGACCACCAATCGCTAATAAACCAGCTGGAATTCCACCGAATAACCACCAGTTTATACCGCTTTCTTCTGGTTCTTTCTTCTTCTCTTCTTTCGGCTGATCAAACTGAACAGTTACAACGTTAACTTGACCGTTTGTAAAGTTTCCATTCGGATCAGCTTGAAGCCCAGCAGCTGTGCCGATTGCTTCTTTGAAAGTAGTCATATCTATTTTTCGTTTTACTAACGTATCGTTGTCTACCCATACTACAACATTTGTTTTCGTTAATTCTGGGTGTTTCTTAATTGTTTCAACTGTTTTATCTATTTCATAGTTTTCAATTTTGTTACCATTTTTATTATCATAGACGATTTTACCATTTTGATTATTGTTCGTACCGTAATTTGGTACTTCACCGTTCGCTGTAATACCAGCGCCTTGTTTCGTCTCTGCTCCTTCTTGTGCAGTAGAGCTTTCTTCTTGCTCTTGTTTACTACGAAGTACACCTTTATCACCATATTTTTCTGACTGGCGTGTAACTTCATCATAGTTTACAGACACTTTCGTATTCACTTTATATTCATTCGGTTTAAACATCGTCATTAATGTTGCATCAATATCTTGCTTTAATTTACCTTCAATTTGTTGCTGCATCTCTACTTCTTTTTCATAAGAAGAGGAACTAGTGGAATGTGCTTCATCTGCTCCTTTTGAGATAATACCTTTTTTGCTATCAATCACACTTACTTCTTCTGCTTTTACACCTGGAACTGCTGCACTAATCATTTGCTGTATACCTGCAACCTGATCTGCCGTTAATAATTGGCCACGTTTCACTCCAACCGTAATCGCAGCTGTTCCTTTTGCTTTTTCTTCATCAAAAATTGTCTCTTTTTCAGGTAATGTAATTTGAACATTCGCCGTTTCAACTGTCGCAAAGTTTCTTACGATATCTTGCTCCAATTGCTTTTTCGTACCGACAATTTGCTTCATTTTTTTATCTTGCTCACTTGATCCGAGCGAGCTTTCTAATAAAATTTCCTCACCGCTTTTAGAATTAAACGGTAAGCCCATTCCATTCATTTCTTTTCGAACCCATGGAGCATCATTCTTTTGCACACGAATCGAACCATCGGCCGCTAATTGATAATCGACACCTAACTTCGATAATTCTGCTGTAATCTCTTGCTTATCTGCATCATTTAAATTTTGATATACAACAACATATTTATCTGGCAAGGTGAAGTATAAAAGTGCTCCTGTTACAATCGCTAAAAGCGCAGCACCGATTACTAACTTATGCCACGTTTTTAACGATTGGATAACATTTTTTATCTTTTCCATTTAAACACACCCGTCCACTTTCCTAAATTTGCATATTAATTAGTGACTTATAATTTTCAATAAGATTATCACGTACGAGAGCAGCCGTTTTCATTTGAGACTCAGCCTTCTTCTGCTGAATTAAAACGTCATGCGTTTCCCCTACCCCTTTAGTTAGTAAATCGTATACTGCTGTTTGCGCATTGTTTTGCGTTTGATTCATATCTTCCAATAAATCAATAAACTTTTTCCCCTCAACTACAGATGTTTGAGACGTTTTCGGTGCACCAATTGACTGAATTGCTCCAAATGGTTGCGTATTTAACATTGGTTGGATTTTCATATTACTATATTCCCCCTTATCCTCGGCCAATTTCTAAATCTTTATCAAGCATTTTCTTATTCGCATTTAATACACTTGTATTTGCTTCGTACATTTTTTGGGCAACCATTACATTCGTCATTTCAGCAGTCACATCAATATTTGGATAACGTACATATCCTTCTTCATTTGCATGCGGATGTGTTGGATCATACACTAAGTTTTCCGTTTTGTCTGCCTCAATACTTTTTATTTTTACTCCATTTGTAGGAGACCCCTCTAACATATTTGCAAAACTATTGTTTGATTCTAGCACTACACTACGACGCTCATATAAATCTGCCCCCGGAGCAGCCGTTGTATTTGCATTTACAATATTGTTAGAAGTAACTTCCATCCACTTTCTCGCTGTCGTTAGCCCTGAGCCACTTGCATTAATTGCCTGAAACATTGTTGTCTCTCCTTCTACTTTTAACGTCCGCGTGCCGCTTGGTTAATTGCATATTGTGTATTAATCGCGTTAATTGAAATACCGTATAACTGATTTGCTTTCATTAGATCTAGCATTTCTGTCGTTACATCCACACTATTTCCATCTTTATTCGTTTGCATTGATTTTGTTTGCATCTTTGCATATGTATTTTTCGTATTCACTGTCGGCAAGTGCATTTCATTCGTTTGATATAAATTTGGATTGCTCTTTAAGTCTGCAGCATTGTTCTTATATAATGCACTACTTTTATTCATTTGCTCAGCAAATGTTACATCTTGCGCTTTATAGCCGGGTGTATTTGCATTTGCAATATTACTAGAAACAGTATTTCGTTTCGTCACTAAATAATTCATATAATGCCCTACATCACTCACTAAATCTGGCATATTCCACACCCTTTCTTTTTTAACTTAATAATCCACTGATGGAAGTTTCACTTCATTATTTATTTTCTTATATGTGTTTATTAAAATATTAACAATCATGTACCCTTACATATTTTATTCCATTTTTCCATTGTTGTCTTTAGGAAAATACAAAAATATAAAAAAGAATACAAAAAACTGTATACACGCAATAATCTACGGAACATTTCAATATATGATCTACAAACTAAAGTTCATTTTTACATTATTTAGATTACTACTATTTTTCATTACAGTCATAAAATGAAACCTCAATCAGCGGAAGTCTTTATTTAAACAAAGGAATGGATCCCCTCTTAAAAGGGGAATCCGTTTCTAAACTCTATCACTAAAATTTACCGTAGAATGAATTAGCTTTCATGCGCCCATCATTTGTCATAATCATTTCTTCCAAAATCTTTTGCTTATCTCGAATATGCTGTGCCGCCTTAATAATGAATGGGCTTACTTCTGCTGCAACTTGCGCACGTGTTTCCTCATCCAATGTCATCATCCAGCGATTTAACATCTCACTCTTCTCAGCAAACTCTCCATCTGATACTAGCAATTCACCGATTTCATTAAAACAGCCGACAAACGCCCGATAAATATCATTGTTCATTTTCAAGTGCTCCGCGGTAACCGTCTATTAAATCTTGTAACACTTTCACAATCGCATCCATGTCTTTTGCTTCACGCGTTACTTTCATCGCTTGAATTTGTATGCTAATCCAATCATATAAACCAAATAAACTATCATATAAATCTTTCGTAATTTCAGGATTCAATTGAAGCTTTAATTCTTCAAAAATGCGTTCTAACTTTTCGAGAAGTGCATCTCCTTCTTGTAGTTTAAAAGTATGTAAAAGTTCTTCTAAATTACGAAACTCTACAATACATCTTTCATAAATAAAAATTGTATTTTTAATCGGATTACTCGTCATAATATCATTTTGCATATAACGTTGCCATGCTTGCATACGATCACTTCCTCAACTTTCATTAATCATCACTTTTTTGTTTTGTCATTGCTTTAATTGTTTTTAGTTGGCTATCCAGCGCCGCTAACGTACTTTCTAACTTTTGATACTTTTTCACAATTTCATCTTGTTTTTGCAAGTTTTGCGTTTCAATATCTTTAATCTTTTTATCTAAATCACTTACACGTGAATCAATGTTTTTTACACGTTCTCCAACTACACCTTTATCACCAAATAATTTATCAAGTGGCTCTTCCATCATTTTCCCTAAACCGTTAGAGCTGAAGAAAAATTGCTTCGCTGCATCTGGTTTTTCTTTTAACGCTTTCGTTAATGCTTCGTCATTAACTTCCATCGTGCCATCTTGCTTTAATTGAATACCAAATGTGAATAAATAATTGCCATCTTGTGAAAATGTTACAACATTGTTCATCGCTTGACGTACACTTTGCATAATGGCTTGACCTTGGAAAGCTCCACCTTTACCAGCAAAGATATCCACTGTAGAAACAGCTTTATTATAATCCGCAACCATCTTTTTAATAACATTTGATGCGTCTGTTACGTTTGAGTCATTTACTGTGAATTTTAGATCTATGCCTTTTGCTTTTGGTTCTGTTGTTGTTGTACCTGCATCTGGTGTTCCTTCTACTTTCGGTTCAGTTACTTTCAATAATTCAATTTTCACACCTGGAAGTGTTTCAATTGTATTGCTCGGACTTGTACCATCAATACCATTAATAGTATATTTTGCATCCAACGCTTCATTAATAGTATTTAATTTCATTTCCGTTGTAGATTCCACTTTCGAATAAAATAATTCTGTAAGTACATTAGGCGGTGTCTTTTCTAATTTAATTTCATTCGTTGCCCCTTCATTTTTCGAGGTCATGAAAATTTTATTTCCAAGTGTATAAGCTGATACACCATAATCTCCATCATTAATTTTGTTAATTAAATCTTTATATGTCATATCAGTTGTTACTTTTAGTTCTTTATCACCTAGTTTTAATGTTTCATCTTTAGGAAGCTTTGCATTTATATCTTTAATTTCATTTGAAGCTATTTGATGACGCTGTGCAAGCTGTGTAATCGTCATATTAAAAGTACCCGCAATCGCACCACCATCAGCTTTTACATCTATATAGCCTTCTTGCGTTGTCGTTACTTTTTTTTCATTACCTTTAAAAGCTGCTAAGTTTTTAAAAGTTTGTGTGAAAGAGCTAAATTCCGATTTCAAACTTGTATATAGTAGTTTATCATTTGTAAGGTCGTTCTTTTCTTTCGTATACGGTGTTTTCCTCATATCTAACGCTTGCAGCTCTAATTCTACTAAGTTAGAAGTATCAATTATATTATTTCCAAGGTTCCAAATCTGTTGTCTACCACCAATACCTGTCATCGTTGTTCCTGCCATTTTTCTCACTCCTTGTAGATTACATGTAGTCTAAAATACTCGTTTTACTCATCGTACTAACTGCTTTAAGCGTCGCTTCATACGTCGCATTAATATATGCTAAGTCAGAAATTGCTACCGCTAAATCGACATCTTCAATGTCTTTACGGTTCTCTTGAAGCGCTAAATTTTGCTCACTTAAAATTGTTTTAAACGTCTCCATTGTGTTCATTGTTGAACCGACTTCAGTTGTACGATTAATGATGCCATCTAAATTTTTCTTATTTTCTCCTAATAAAGGCTGTAATGCTTTTTGGTCACCTTTTTGCATCGCTTCACTCATCTGTTTTAACGTTTTTATAACAGGGGATAATAGCGCATCTCCGTTACGAAATGCTTTTAATTCATAACCGTCATTTAGTTGCCAGTTCACATCATTTTGTCCACCTTGATACGTACCATTTTCTGTAAATGGCGGCTTTTCTGCACTATCACCACCGAAAATATAACGACCTTGCTCTTTCGTATTCGCTAAATATACAACTTGTTTTAAAATTTGATCAATCTCTGCACCGATGGCTTTCAATTCTTTTTCACCATTTTGCTCACTTAATGCCTGCACCGTTAATTGATCTGCTCTCGTTAAAGATTTAAAAATACCTTGTAAAGTATTTTCAGTTTGTGTTAACACATTTTTCGAATCCGCTATATCTTTTTGCATTTGTTCAATATTCGCCAAAGAATGTTGAATCGCAAATGATTTACTTGCCGCAAGTGGATCTTCACTCATAAGAAGGTTTTTCTTCCCTGAAGTTACTTGATTTCGGTGGTATTGCTGTTGCACATTTAAATCCATTAACTGATTCTTTGCCCAACTTGCATTTTGAAATGTAGATACTCTCATTTCTATCTCCTCCTTTTATATTTCCAGTCAATTACTATCACCTATCGAATAATTGAAAACAGGCTATCAAACACTTCATTCATCGTCGTCATAGCTTTAGAGTTTGCGACGAAGTATTTTTGGAAAGCCATTAAATTAACCATTTCCTCTTCCATATTCACACCTTCGATGCCCATCTTTTCTTGCTGAATTCCCTCTAATAAATCCCCATGAATTTTTTGATAAGCATTTACTGCACTTTTATCAGATGCAAGACCAACTACGAATTGGTCTAATGCTTGTTTATATGAAAGACCTACTTTATAATCTCCGTCTGTAATTGCTGCTAGTTTATTTGCTGTTTCAGCTGATATTTTCATTTTCGAAATATCTTTTGCAAATTCAGGGTTTAATTTCATATCTTTCGCTTGATCACCAACGAAGAACTCTTTCCCCATTACTGTGTTCACTTCATTCTTTACAGAACTCATTAATTCTTCAAGGTTTTTCTTATAACTAGCAATCTTTGCTTTCGTATCGATTGCTGATTGGATTGCTCCACTAGCTAAGGGAATTTCCAAACCATAAATCTCAACTGACATTGGTTCTTTTTCTTTATTTAATTGAAGTGGGTATGCATCTTGCCCATTTACCGTTAAAGCACCATTCATTCTAACACTCGCCATATTAGGATTCATAGATTCATAAGATACTTCTATATTTGCATACTTAGACATCTCTGTAATGATACGATCACGTTCATCTAAAAGTTGATTCGGTACTTGTGTACCTGCTTCTCCAATTTTTTTATTCGCCTCCGCTAAATTAGCAGCAAGACGATTAAATTCATTAACATGTGCTTCAATATCTTCTGTCGTCTGCAATTCCACTGAATCTAAATTTTTCGCAAGACGATTTACTTGACTTGTAAATTTTCCAGTTTCAGAAATTAATGTATCATAGTAGTTTGGTTGTTCTGGATTTTTTGCCACTTCACGAAAAGCATTAAAGAAGCCATCCATTAAACTAGATAATGAATTCTTTCCTGTCGTTCCAGCCATAGACTCTACACGTGATAAAGTCGAATTCATGTAGTTATAGTACGAGAGTTGAGATAATTGATCGTTAAACTGTTTCGTCTTCACTTCATCAGTAATACGGTCAACGCCTAACGTTTGTACACCGTAACCTATTTTTTGTTCCGGTGAATAGCCTTGACTTGCTCCAGCCGATCCGTAATTCGCCATTTGACGCACATAACCAGGCGTATGAATGTTAGATAAATTTTGTTTCGTCGTTTGTAATCCCATTTGTGCCGCTAACAAACCCGATAACGGCGTATTATAATCAGATAGTCTCATAATGCTTCACTTCCCCTTTACAATAGTTCGTTCATAAAGATTTGTGAATTATTGTTTCGCTCTAAATTATATTCAGAAACGGAATCCACAATACTTTCTGTAGTTTTTAATAGTACGTTTAAGTAATATTGATTTTTCAAAAGAATCATTTTTACATTCTCTTCTAATTCAGCTACATTTTTTTGTAATTCTTCCATTTTTTCAATTTCTTCATGAGAAAAATACGAAAATAACGCACTTACGCGAAATGATTCCACGCCTTGTTCTTTACAAAACTGAACAACCATTTCTTCAAATGAACTTGATAACTTTTTTAAACCATCAATGTACTGCAATTGCTCTACTTGTAACTTTTGAACTGCATTTACATTTTTATGTTTTAAATTCTCATATATTTGTTCTCCAAGCGCTTGAATGTTTTCATATGCTTTTTGAATAATAACGAGCTTTTCATATAATTGTATGTACATATAGCTTCCTTCCCTTTTACAAGACTAAATTTACAATTAAACCGTGGATTTCTCCAATCTGATTTAACATTTCTAAATGTCCCGTTTTCGTATTAATTAAATTCATAACATCTTCTAGCTCATTTAATCCCATTTCCGCCTGTTTTACAATCGTCATTTTCTGTGAATATCCGTAACGCGGATGACGAGACATGACATCTTTATATTGCAATACATTGTCTACGTAAAAATTCAAAAATGATTTTACTGTATTTTTGTATTCCATTACATTATCAAGCGTTAATTCCATTTCAATTTTCTCTTTAATTTCTCCAATGTTATCGACAAATGCTTCCATTTGTTCTAACAATTTATCTTTTTTCGGATCTGCATGCAAATTATCCGAAAATGCAAGTCCTGTCCTGACATTTGCTTCTTTCGGCATTTGAGTAGCAGGGGGTATATGCGATAAAATTGGATTATGCGAGATCGAACGCAGCATATATATCACCTATTTATTTTTTTATTTCTTCCTAAACTTAATCGTAAAATCCAGTTATTTATAATTATACTCTGAACACTAATATTTTGCAGTTATTTTTTATAAAAGATATGTTACAATTTAGCATGAGGTGGCACAAATCTATGAATATTTTTCTTTGTGGTTCAAATCAATTAACAGCATTAGATCAAGAAGAAATAAAAAAATTTTTAACTGACTATGCTCACAAACATAAAATTTACATATTATGTTATAAATCTATCGAAAATGAGATTCTTCGTTTTTTCATCGAAAACGAAAGACTCGCTCAAAATTTATGCCTTTACACGCTACAGCCGTTACCAGCATTAACAGATGAATTTCAAGAGGTCGTTGATTACTTAAAAAAACACGGAGCCGAGTATGTCGCTTTTGATCATCCTTCCGACTCTATTTACCGATCAGATTATATGTTTTTTGTAAAACAAATAATCGAAGATACCGATTTAGTGCTCTGTTTTTATAATGGGGACAAGCATACTTCTGTCATTCCCGTTGACGTTGCAAAAGAAGCAGGAATTGATGCTGTTATTTATGATTTACCAGGTTTACATGAAAAACAGATGAAAAAAAACTTTGAACAAAAAATCCGTATGATGTAAAGGGGGAGGCACAATATCGTTATTGTGCCTATTATAAATATGATAATTGAACAAGATTATGATCATTTTATCGCGAGTTTTAAACAACAATTCAATATGGATATCACTTCATATAAACAAGATAGAATGCGTCGTAGAATCGATGCTTTTATTTCGAGAAAGGGCTTTGAGAACTACACTAGTTTTCTAAGCAATTTACGTACCAATCAAAATTTATTTTTAAGTTTTATTGATTATATTACAATTAACGTTTCAGAATTTTTTAGAAATAAAGAACGTTGGCAAACGTTAGAGACGAAAGCACTACCAAAATTACTTGAACAAAATAACGGAAAATTAAAAGTATGGAGTGCCGCTTGCGCTGCCGGTGAAGAACCATATACACTCTCTTTAATTTTATCGAAGCATCTAGCTCCATTTCGTTTTGAAATACAAGCAACAGATCTTGATTTTCACATTTTAGAAACTGCAAAACGCGGTCAATATACAGAACGTTCTTTAAAAGAATTACCTATCGATTTGAAAGAGCGTCATTTCACAAAAGAGAATGATATATATTCATTACATCAAAATATTAAGCAAAACGTCACGTTCAAACAACACGACCTTTTAATGCAGTCGTTCGATACAAATTACGATTTAATCATTTGTCGCAACGTAATGATATACTTTACTGAAGAAGCAAGGGTAAAACTTTATGAAAAGTTTAGTCGTTCTTTACGAAAAGGCGGCGTACTATTTGTTGGTAGTACCGAACAAATTTTAACACCTGAACGTTATAATCTTCAGAGATTTGATACATTCTTCTACGAAAAAATATAAAAGAGGTCGTCACAATGTAAAGTGACGACCTTTTTATATAACTCGAATTAAAATAATAGCAACAATCCATACAAAGAGAAAAAGAAATGTCATAGACCATTTATGTTCTTGCATCGTTTGTTTCAGGGCCTGTGATAATTGTGTCATATTCATTTCTGCGAGCGCTCTCCATACACTTACATCCCGCTCTTTAGCAGTGCGATCTGTAACGCTAATTAAAATAGTTTCGTTAGACAATTTCGTTATGTAAGCAGTAATAACCGTTACCATTAAATTTATATTTCCTTCTGAAGAATCACTTTCCACTCTAGAAATGAGTGCACTTACATCTAATAACGGAATATGTACCTTTCTACCAAATGATAGTTGTACTTCTGCGAAATCATACGTTCCATCTAACAAAGGAAGTTCTTTTATATGCGCCTGCTTAACAAGCCCTTGTAAACTTCTCATTACTTGTTCAAATACTTTTTCTGTTTGCTTCCCTTCTCCAGATAACGTATGCAACTTTTTAAAGAGTTGTAACACTGTATCCATCTCTTTAGAAAGCATTTCCTTCATAACCTTTCCATCACCTAAACTTGCAAGCAAAATGCCTATTTCATTATTTTTCGTAATAATTTTAGAATGTCCAGTAAACACTAAATTACTACGCTTTCGTTCTTTCTGAATTTCATGTTCCGAAATAGCTGCAGGCTGTTTTAATGGTTGTAGCGTCTTATCTTCAATTGTCGTACGTTTAATTTCCATTTAAGCGCCTCCACTACTATGAAATACTTAGCCCCATTCTTTATTACTCTTTAAAACTAAAAACAATACGAATAAACCTGACATGATAGCAAATACATTAGAAGCTTGTATTCCCTGTTCACTTTTAGCTTCTTTCTTATCTTCTGGTTCTTCCTGTTTCTCTTTCTTTTTCGAAATGACTTGATTGTTATTCTCTTTATCTTTTTGGGCCTTCGCTTTATTTACTTCCTTGTTGTCTGTGAGAGGCTCGTTTATAACATAAGTAATTTTTTCTTTCTCTATCAATGGTTCTTTTATAAGATTGTTTACTTTCTCTTCTTTTTTCGGAATTTGAACAACTGGCGGTTTTTCTTCTGGAAGCAGGATTTCTACTTTCGAGTCTTCCTGCTTCTCAGGTTCTTTCTTATCTTCTAATTTATCTTCATTCTCTCGTTCTTCTCTCTTTTTATCATCTTCTGGTTTTTGCTCCAAAATAGAAACGATATACTCACTTTCCTCAACCAGTTTATTGCCGGCCGCATCCACTATCTCTACAAGTATTTCGTACGTCCCGATTGGCAACGCATCCGTTATTTCAAATATTTTTTGCCAATCCATGTCGCGCTTATTGTAATCTAAAAAAAAGGTAATCTCTTTATTTTCTTTCCCTTTTAATGTAACACGAACCTCTTTCACAACTGATTCTACGTCTGTCGCCTTCACTCGCACACGTATAGAATCGCCTTGTTTCCGTTCAATTAGCTTCTCTTTCGCCTCGTCAACAGTAACTTTATGCAACTTCGGCAGTTCTTTATCTATTATTGGCGCGTCATTATTTATACGAATAAATGGGACTTTCACTTCATTTTCTATAAGCTCTTCTTTCTCAGTTTCTTTAGAACTTTGAATGAGCTGAAGATTCCAATCACCTTGCAAATCAAAAGTTTCGACCTTGTAGTTAGCAATCCATCGCTTTGTTTCCTCTTCATACTTAAACGATAGCATTCTTTCTTGTTCATACTGATCGCCGTTTTTTGGCAAGCGCAAAATACCTTTTATACTTTGAACATTTTGCTCTTTCGGCTCTACAATAACCCGCACTTCTTCGCCAACTTTTAATTCCGACTTATTTACTGTAATAACCCCTTGATCCGTCTCTATCTTTTTTTCGACCTCTTGTTCATTTGCTACTTCTTGTTGTTCCTCTTTACCTTGATTCACTTCCACTTGCTCTGGCTGCTCTTGAACTTCTTTGTTTTCTTCTTGTACATTCATTTCATTTAGTTTTTGATCTGGCTCAATTTGTTCTTCCGCCTGACTTTGCAGAGGGAAGAACAGACACACATTTATGAATAACCAGCTCATTAGAAAAAACTTTACGTTTTTCATCTACTAGCTCAAACTCCTATTTCAACGACTTATAGCGATTTCGTCACTTTTACTCCGAAAAATCCATCTACATTTACAAGTTCACCATACGCCACCAATACATCATTTACATAAATACGAATTGGCTCGTCAATATCCTCATCTAGTACAACCGCTTCATTCTCTTGTAAACTTAAAATATCTTGAATTGTTTTCACTGTGCTTCCAAATACAAATTTCACATTCATTTCTACATTTTGTAAGATAGATGTGTCCATGTATACTGGTTCCATTTGTTTTACTTCTTTAAATTCAATAGGTTGCACAACAGGTTCTACAATTTTTTCTTCTTCAATTTCTTCCGTAACAATCTCTTCTTCCTCTTCCACCATTGGATATAGAAGTCTTCTTACCATTTCTTTCGCTTCTGAAATCGGTAAAATTTGATACATTTTCGATTGAAGCAGGTCGCCAATTTCAAGATTGAACGTAATTTGGACGAGTTCGTCCACTTTCATTGACTCTCCCAAATATTCCATTTCTTCTTTTAACGTTACGAATTTAACATTTGGTGGTGTCATGTCCATTTTTTCTTGAAACATTTCTGACATCGCCGTCGCAGCATGCCCCATCATTTGGTTCATGATTTCTTTAATACCGCTCAGTTCTAATTCACTAAGCTCCTTCTCTGGATCAACTTCCCCTGTTCCCATCATCATTAAATCTACCATTGTTAAAGCGACATCTTTCGTAAATACGAATACATTCTCATTCTTTAGCCCTTCAACAAAATCAACATTTAAAATAACAAACGGGACTGGTACTCCGTCATAATGACGAACATTGATTGATTCTACATTGGGCGTACTAATTGTAACTGGCTGATTTAAAAGTGTTGACAATACTGTTGAAGCGGAACCAATTGAAATATTTGCAATTTCACCAAGTACATCTTTCTCTTCCTGTGTTAAATGCTCTTTTTCAACTTGTTCTTCTACAATCTCAGTTTCCACTACTTCTGCTGGCTCATCTTTTTCTTCTACTCCACCAGATAATTGCATTAATTTATTTACCATTCGTTTCGCATGTTCAACTGAAACAATTTGCACAAGTTTAGAGTTTACAAGATTATCTATCTTTAAATCAAACGATACTTTAACAATCGTTTGATTCCCATCAATCTCAGAAATTTTCTCCATTTCTTCTGATAACTTTACAACTTTAATTGTCGGCGGAGACATATCTACTGTATCTTGAAAGAATTCTGACATAGATGTAGCTGCGAACCCCATCATTTGATTCATCGCTTCTTGTACAGCACTTAGCTCTAATTCACCAAGTTCTTTTCCATCTTCCACTTCACCTGTTCCCATCATCATTAAATCAGCAATGGATAATGCAACATCTTGCTTAAGGACAAGAAGGTTTTCCATATCTAATCCTTTTGTAAAATGAATGTTTAATACAACGTGTGGAACTTCGACGTCGCTTGAATCATATAAATCTACCAATTCTATGCGAGGAGCAGTAATACTTACTTGCCTATTTAAGATTGTTGATAATACAGTCGAAGCTGAACCAAATGATATATTTGCAATTTCGCCAAGAATATCGCATTCTTGAGGCGTTAAATGCTCATTTTCTTTTTCTAGCACAATTGTGCTCGTATCCCCTTTTGTGTGTTGCTCAGGCATTTTCTCTGCCTCCTCATTTCTGTTTTTCTATCAAATGATATAAACTCTCATTTTATTTTAACAAACTTATTATATAAAACGTTAATATGTATTTATTCCCATTTTCAGATTAGTAACGATTAACCAAAAAGCTCCCCAATTGTATACAAGTGGGGAGCTTTCCTTCATTCCTATTATAAACCTTCTGGGTTTAAAATGAGGACCACTCGTCCATCACCGAGAATTGTCGCACCAGAGAAATAATTAGAACTCTCTGCAAAGAAGTCACCTAATGACTTTAAGACGATTTCTCTTTGACCGATAATTGTGTTTACAATAAGTCCATAGCTGCGATGTGTATTACGAACAATTAACACAGGAACCATTTGACCATCATATGACGCAAACGCCTCATCTACTGTTTTTTCACCAAATACAGTACTTAAATGCTTCACTTCAATAATTTGATTACGGTAATTTAACACATCTTTTCCTTGTAAGGATTGGATGTCTTCTCTCTTAATCCGAATTGCTTCAACAATATTACCAAGAGGGAAAGCATAACGTTTATCATTCGTTTGAACAAGCATTGATTGAATAATGGACAACGTTAATGGCAGTTCAATTCTAAATGTACTACCTTTTCCTTCTTCAGAATCAATAATTAAATGTCCACCTAAACTATGGATCGTATGTTTCACTACATCTAATCCAACGCCACGCCCAGAAAGGTCGGATACAACTTCAGCTGTACTAAATCCTGGTTGGAAGATCAAATCAAATACTTCACGATCCGTTAATTTATTTGCCTCAGATTCTGTTACAACACCATTTTTAATCGCTTTTTCTAATACTTTCCCTTTATGAATTCCATTTCCATCATCCGTAATTTGAATAACGACATGATTTCCACTATGAAACGCTTCTAATTTAATCGTACCTGTCTCATTTTTCCCTGCATCACGACGTTGTTCAACAGTTTCAACACCGTGATCAATTGCATTACGAATTAAATGGACGAGTGGATCACCGATTTCATCAATAACAATTTTATCAACTTCGGTGTCTTCACCTGTAATTTGTAAATCGATTTTCTTCCCTAAATCTTTCGCTAACATACGTACCATACGCGGGAAACGATTGAATACCGTTTCAATTGGTACCATACGCATGTTTAGTAGTACATTTTGAATATCTTTTGAAATATCGCCTAATCGATTTAAATGCTCAATTAATTCCTTGTTTTGAATTGCTTGTGCCAATTCATCTATACGACCACGCTCAATTACACTTTCTTCAAACATGTTCATTAATCTTTCAATTTTTTCTAATTGAACACGTATGGAACGATTTTCCACTTTACCATTTTTCGTTTTTGCAGCGCTTTTAGCAGGTGTAGCATTAGCAGATTGCTTCGATACTTCTTTAGTTGATTCCACATGAGTAGCCGCTTGTAAATCTTCCTGCATAGCTTCTTGTGTGCCCAATTCTTTCGAGACTACTTCTTTTAATGTATGTCCTTGCTTCACTTCTACTTTCTCAATTTCAGAAACATGAAGCACTACTTGTTTTAATTCTTCTTCACTTTGATCAGTATCCATAAATACTGTGAACTCAAAACCGAAAGCATCTGCTTCAATTTCTTCAATACTTGGAACTGTTTTTTGTACATTACCTACATTTTGCAGTGCTTCAATACACATAATTGCACGTACTGCTTTTAAAATAGCATGTTGCTCAACAGTTATATGCACTTCATGCGAAACTGCATCATCATTATTTATAAGTTCTTGCTCAATATATTCCGCAGGAGTTTCTACATTGCCATTCAATAATGCTTCTAATTTCTGCTTAGTTGTAATTACATCAATATTGCCCATTCCGCCTTGTTGCACATCTGCAACCATCTTCTCTAAATTATCAATGCACTCAAAAATCACATCAATAATCTCTGCATTTACAACTATATTCCCATGACGAATTTCATCTAAAACGTTTTCCATTTTATGCGTTAAATCCGCCATTTCCGTAAATTCCATACTCGCTGACATACCTTTAAATGTATGGGCTGAGCGGAATATTTCTCCCACAACATCCATATCAGTGGGATTTTGTTCTAAAGTTAGCACATTTTCATTTAGCGATTGTAAATGTTCTTCTGATTCCTCAAAAAATATATTTAATAGATCTGTTTGCATTTTCATCCCCTACCTGTCTAACAAACATTTCATTTATGTATAACAATTTAGTGTTTTAAAGCAAGAAAAAAGGGGGCCACACGCATATCCGCTATCAATGTTTAGATTCCTTGTGGCACCCCCTTCTATATTAGCTGTTTGCTACTTTTGTTAAAGCTTCAATTACTCGATCCGCTTGGAACGGCTTTACAATAAAGTCTTTTGCTCCACCCTTAATTGCATCTAATACCATACCTTGTTGTCCCATTGCAGAACAAATAACAACTTTTGCACTTGAATCAATTTTAATAATTTCTTTTAACGCTTCAAGTCCGTCCATTTCTGGCATAGTAATATCTAATGTTACAATATCCGGTTGAAGTTCTTTAAACTTCTGAATTGCTTCTACTCCATTCTCTGCTTCACCAATAATTTCAAATTCAGAATTACTTTTTAATAAGTTTTTAATCATCGTTCGCATGAACATCGCATCGTCTACAACTAAAATTTTATGTGCCATTCTTTTTAATTCTCTCCTTCTATGTATAAATATATCTTAATATTTCACCTTATCATTCTCACTCATTATACAAAATAAAATGATAAAATTTAATATTTTTTTAAAAGAATTTTCGTATTTTCATTATTTTATTATTAAAATGATAATATACTATTCTTTTATGTAAATGACAACGCGACGGTTTTTCTCCCAATTTTGCGGTGAATCATTTGGTACAACTGGCTTTGTGTCTGCATATCCTACCGCAGCTAGCCTTTTATCATCCACATTATACACTTCGATTAAGTGGTGAATCATATTTGCTGCTCTTGCTGAAGACAGCTCCCAGTTAGAAGGGAATTTGTCGTTATGAATCGGTCTACTATCTGTATGCCCTTCAACAACAATCGGATTTGGTACTGATTGGAAAAATCCAACTAATTGACTTATTATCTCTTTCGCTTCCGATTTAACGTTCGCGTCACCCGTATCAAATATTAAATTGTCTACTATAACGACGCTTACTCCCGTATCCTCTCGATATACATTCACTTGACTAATACCGTTATTATCTACATATGCTTTTAACTTTTTATATAATTCGTCCATTCTCTTTTTAGAGACCATTTTTTCATCATTTTTTTCATGTGAAATATCTGGTATTGTATTTCCCATTACTTTTGCATCTACTTGCTCCACGTCACTAAACTTTTCAAGCATCTTTGTCAATTTTACTGCATCCTGCTTTGATGTAGCAACTAGTAATACAAAAAAAGTTAATAATAACATCGTTAAATCTGTAAAAGTCGTCATCCAACGAGGCGATCCCTTTTGCGGTCGTTGCATCATAACCATACCACTCCTTGAAATATTAGGCTGCTCGTTTTACTTTTTTTATCTTTGTTTCGTATACATATGTATCGAGTTTCAACTTTAATTTAGAAGGAATTTGACCGCGATATAATTCTGAAATCGCTTCAATAACAAACTTCTTCTCTGTATATAAATCTTCAATACCACGATACACTTTTTCAGCAAGAGGGATTGCAATCATATTTGCAAGTACTGACCCATACAATGTCGTTAACATCGCGACTGCCATCCCTGTACCAATTTGCGATGTGTCTTGCAAGTTTTGAAGCATAATGATAAGACCGATTAAAGTCCCTATCATGCCCCAAGCTGGAGCGAAATCGCCAATTTTATCTAATAATGCTGCCCCTTTTCTTAACTCATACACTTCCGTTTCAACATCTTTCATTAACACTTCTTTTAATTCATCTTCATCGTAACCACTTAACATTAATCGAATTCCTTTTTGAATAAAAGGATTGTCTACTTGCTCTCCATCAACTTCTAAAGAAAGTAGGCCATGTTTTTTAGACTTTTTAGAAAAATCAACAAATAAATCCGTTAACTGTTCTAAATTTTCTTCTTTTCTATGTAAAACAGTAAAGATGCTTTTCGTATATTTTTTTATTTCTCCAAATCGATATGCCACAACAATTGTCGCTGTAGTTCCCCCTATGACAATTAAAATAGATGAAATATCTAAAAAGTTTTTAAAAGCTTTTATTCCGCCGCCGCCAATCATAATTGCCGCTATCACTATAGCAAAACCTACTATAATGCCGACTGGGCTAGAAATGTCAAACTTCCTTTTTCTTCTTTGTGGTCTAGCAAATCCTTGATTTTCGTCTCCCATATTCCTGCCCTTTCCTTTTCATTTTTATAAAACATTTTTTTATTTTAATAATGCGTTTTCACATATAATAAGTATTATACGCTTATCATCTGTTTATCGCAATATACTCATAAAATTGACACATTTCATTTCCATATTAGAATTATAGTATGGAAATATGAGGAGGACCACGATGGAACATAACATTTTACAAGTCATTGCACTAGCAGAAAAATTAAAATATGAAATGCGACATAGCTGGCTTTCTAACGGACGTCAAGAAAGTGTTGCTGAACATACGTGGCGCATGTCTCTAATGGCCATTTTAGTTGAGCCTTATTTAGATCAAAAAGTAAATATTGAAAAATTACTTAAAATGGTTATTATTCACGACCTAGTCGAAGCTGAAGCTGGTGATATTCCTGCTTTTGATACAATGAATAGTCATGAATTACAATTACAAAAACAAATAAATGAGCAAGAAGCCATTTTAAATATTAAACGAACATTAAAAGGTTCTCTCGGTGAGGAATTATATGATTTATGGATGGAGTTTGAAGCGAAAGAAACGTACGAAGCAAAAGTAGCTAACGCACTTGATAAGCTTGAGGTGAAAATTCAGCATAACGAAGCTGATATTGATACGTGGCTACCAATTGAGCATAAAATGACATTCCAAGTAGCAAAGCATACAAACTTTGATTCTTTCCTATCTAAATTACAAAAAATGATTGAACAGGATGGAGAAAAGAAATTACTGGCTGCCGGCATTGACGTGGAAGCTTGCAAACGATAATGAAAAGACACTCAATATGAGTGTCTTATTTTATTATCGTTGATATAGCCTGCTTGTATATAAGCTGTTGTTTTCCATCAACTAACATTAAAACGGTAAATTTGTCTATCGCAACAACTTCTCCTACTATTCTAACGCCACTCTTTAAAAAAATTGTAACAATACCTTTTTCTTCTTTTATTTGTTTATATAACTCTTCTTGTAAATGTTCCAAATACTTTTCTCTCCTTTTTTACAAAATATCTTAATATAAAAAACTACAAATTATTTATTTGTGTACTTTATCTTTTACATTCATAAACTTATTAATAAGTATATCTAAATCTCGGCTAAATAACAAAACTTTATCATGATCCAATCCATGTCTAGCAACAAGTTGAATTAGCTCTTTCTTTTTGTTTTCTATTTTATTGTGTAATTTTCCCATCTCCATCTCTTTACTAAAACTCCCTTTTCCCATAATATTACTTGTAAAATTATAGTACAAATCCTCTCATAAAAAAATATAAAAATGGTTTTTTTTACAATTTTTATATTTTTTATGAACAAATTGCAAAATATATAATGTTTTCTTCACATACCCCTAGCACAATATACAATCAAAATAACCATACAGGCGTTTGTCTAATTACAAAAGAGACTGGCTCCTTTTCCATACAAAAAACATACTGTATATAGTAGTCCATGAATTATATAGATTAACTTACTCAAAAGGAGGAAAACATATGAGCTATGGTGGAAGTTGCTCTGGTTTCGGCGGTGGATTTGCTTTGCTTATCGTTCTATTCATCCTTCTAATCATCATCGGATGTAGCTGCTGGGGTGGCGGCGGATACGGATACTAATATATCCTATCCTTAACAAATGAACGAAAAACTATACGAAAACAGCTCATATTTGAGCTGTTTTTTCATACTTTCGTATGAAGTGATATCCCTCTTTTTTGTGATTTCAACTAATATAAAAACGTTTACTATGAAATAAGAAATGTTTTACTAAGGAGGATTACAATGATTAAAGGTCTTTACGAAGCACACTTACCTGTCAGTAACTTAGAGATATCAATATCTTTTTATGAATCACTTGGACTGAAATTATATAAAAGAGGAGATGATATTGCTTTCTTTTGGATTAAAGAAAACGAAAGTTGGCTCGGTCTTTGGGAAGGCACAGAATACAAAGTTAATTATCATCCCTCTTTACGGCACATCGCCTTTCAAGTAAGCTTACATGATTTAGAAAATGCGATTCATTGGCTAAATCAAAAAGGAATTTCAGCAAGAAAAGATTTTGGAATGGAACCAATTGAGCCGATTGTTTTTCCAGAATTAGCACATGCCGCCGTATACTTTAATGATCCTGATGGAAATAGTTTAGAATTGATCGCACAATTACCTGTTGGACTTCCTACAGCGGAGAAAGTGTATTTAAGCGAGTGGAAAAAACAAGTTCAAGCATCATCATTACATAAAGATTAAATTTTATGTCAGTTTCTTATTCCACACTTCTAAAAACAAATAAAAACTTCAAAAAACTATTTTACGGTCAAACATTAAGTGTACTTGGAGATTGGTTTCATACTGTAGCTTTAGTAACATTCGTCTATAGCATAACGGAATCTTCGTTTATGATTGCACTCACTTTTATAAGTAAAGGTTTACCACAGCTACTTCTTAGCCCCTTTATAGGCGGAGTTGTAGATCGTTTTTCTAAAAAGAAGATTCTGATTTTTACCGATTTTTTACGAGGCATGATCGTCCTCACTTACTTATTTGCATTATATAAAATTGAGATTATTTTCATTTCTAACATATGTTTATCCGTACTTTCTTGTTTATTTGAACCAGCTAAACAAGCAACCTTAAAAAATATCGTACACCAAAATCATTTCGTAACTGCTAACTCTCTTTCTAGTACAATTAATGGTTTTATGTCTATTATGGGGGCTTCTCTAGGCGGGATAATTGCAAAATCTTTACATATTGAGTTCGCTTTTTTAGTAAATAGCCTGTCATACTTTATTTCAGCCTATTTTATTTATAATATGAATGTCCCTTCTCATGATACTTGTAGCAAGAAAAAAGCATTTTTTACTGATATAAAAGATGGTTATACATACATATTACAAACAAAAATAATTTTAACATTAATTCTTGTCGGCATTTCATGGGGTATTATTGGAGGCGCTTATCAGCTACTTCTAACGATTTATGCCGAAAAGATTTTCCACACCAACATTGGAATTTTATATACGATTCAAGGGGCTGGGCTTATGATTGCAAGCCTCCTCGTTAATCTTTATATGTCTCATAATAAAGAAAAAATGAAAAAAGCATTCGGTTGGGCCTATTTCCTACAAGGAATTTTCTTTCTCGGATTCATTTTGTCCAATCAACTTATTATCGGTATCATTACATTGCTCTGTATGCGCATAGCAGGAGGAATCATCGTTCCACTTGATACGACATTACTTCAAACTTACACGAATGAAAATATGATGGGTAAAGTTTTTTCATTCCATTATTCCATTTACGGATCTCTTATTCAGTTATCCATGTTTTTGACAGGAGCGCTTTTAGAAGTCCTTTCTCCGCAAATTATTGGTAGCCTATTAGCTATATGCTGTATTTTTGTTAGTTTTATATGGCTTTACCTGTTTTATCGCGGGAAACTGAGTGAAGAATCTACTATCACTTAATAGCATGTTTATATACATGCTATTTTTCTTTATGTCGAAATATAAAGGAAAAAGGCGATTCATTTTCCTTACGTTCTATTTTTTTAGAATGTACAATAAATTTAGATTATAAGAAAGGAGATATCATAATGTTTGACGATAGACTTACTATTTCAGCTGAGCAGCAGAAGCTCATTTCTAATGCAACTCGCATTCAAATTCTTCACCTTTTAAAAGACGAGGCACTCACTGCAAAACAAGTAGCTACTAAACTAAATAAATCTGCTGGTAGCGTACATTATCACGTTCAAATTTTATATGATGGAGGGTTACTTGAATTAGTAGACACGAAAGAAAAACGAGGAATTATTGAAAAATATTACAAGGCAAAATCTGCTCATTTCTATATTGAAGAAAGCGGCACAGAAGGAACGAATACAGGCAGTCATATTGTATCTCATTTATTTTTAACTCCAGAGGAATTACAACAGCTTACTTGGGAAGTTACACAAGTTTTATTACGCTGGGAAAACAAAACCGCTCGTCAATCAAACTCCGAAGAGGAATACGCTATTTCCTGCAGGATTAAAAAACAATGAAAGAAAGGTCCAACTGCTCATGAAAAATAAATTATTATTATTGTCGGGAACAGGAATTTCTCGTTTAGGTGATTTTATGTATCTCATCGCCCTAAACTTAATGGTGTTGAATAGCACAAACTCCCCTGCTGCTGTAGCAGGATTATGGATTGTAGGCCCAATTGCCACCGTATTTACGAAAATATGGTCTGGTAGCATAGTAGATCGATTAAACAAACGGTCCATTATGCTTATCACAGATATCATTCGGGCAGCTCTCATTGGCTGTATACCACTATTTGATTCTATTTGGGCCATTTACATTTTTATCTTTTTGACTCGCATTGCTACATCATTTTTCGATCCAGCTTCATTTTCTTATAAAACAATGCTCATACGTGCTGAAGAACGCGCGCAATTCAACGCTTGGAATAGCTTTTGTACAAGCGGAGCTTTTATTATCGGTCCAGCTCTTGCTGGAATACTTCTCACCACGTACTCAGCAGCCTTTGTTATTTACTGCAACTCACTTTCCTTTCTACTTTCTACCATTCTCATTTACTTCTTGCCAAACATTACATTACAAACAAAGCAAAACGAAGAAGTTGCAAATACTTTCGTACAAACATTACGAAATGACTGGAAACAAGTTTTTTCATTTGCTCGAACAGAAACTTACATTATTCTCATATTCGTTTTATTTCAAGCGACTATGCTTGTCGCTATGGCACTCGATTCACAAGAAGTTGTTTTCACAAATCAAGTACTGTTTTTATCCGATATAGAATACAGTATGCTTGTTAGTATAACTGGAGCTGCTTATGTTTCCGGTTCATTTCTTGTCTCTCTCTTTGCCAAACGATTACCAATTCAATATGGTATCGGATTAGGGACAATTTTCACAGCAATAGGCTATGTAATTTTCGCCTTTTCAAATTCATTTATAGTCGCAGCGAGCGGTTTCATTTTACTTGGCATTTCTTCATCATTTGCTGGTACTGGCTTTATAACATTTTATCAAAATAACATCCCTGTACATATGATAGGACGTATTGATAGCGTGTTTGATTCCATAAAAAGTTTTATCCAAGTCTTTTTCATTTTAGCAATTGGGGCATCCGCACAATTTCTTTCCGTTCAAATCACTGTAATCAGTAGCTCATTACTCATTCTTTTCCTTTCTTGTTTATTAGCAATCCGGGTAATGGCGCCTTCACGAGAAAAATATTTTAAAACGACAGAATCATCATTGGAATATTAACTTCAACATAAAAAGCGGCTATTTTGCCGCTTTTTTCCCGTATTAAAGAGCAGTAAGCCCCACTGATTAAAGTATCACTTTATGTTAAAATATGTATTGGATCTGATTATATAGGAGGGCTATTTTGGAGATTATATTCACTTTCATATGTATTATATTAGTAGCTTCTATTTTACAAACAAGTACAGGTTTTGGCTTTTCTATGATGGCAACACCTTTCTTACTCATGTTATTTCTACCACAAGAAGCTATACAAATAAATATCATTTTATCATTAATTATTTCCATATCACTTATCTGGAAAATAAGAATGGACATTGATTTTATTCTACTGAAAAGATTAATTTTCGGAAGTATAGTTGGTGTTCCTTTTGGTATTTTAATTTTCACTTCCATTAACATCAACACATTTAAATTAGCAATTAGCATCCTGCTCTTACTATTAACGTTGATGCTAATATGCAACTTTAAAATTAAATCAACAAAATCTCGAGATTTCTTAGTGGGTGGATTATCCGGTCTTTTAACGACAAGTATCGGTATGCCCGGACCTCCCCTGTTACTGTACTTTACAGGAACTGATACGAAAAAAGAAAAGTTGAGAGCAACTACTTTAGCTTTTTATCTATTTATATATTTCATTAGTCTACTAACTCAAATACTCTTTACTGGCACAAACAAAACAATTTGGGAATCAAGTTTGTATGCTATTCCTATCGTATTTTTAGGTTTGTTTATAGGTCAAATTATTTTTAAATGGCTCAATCAACGGATTTTCAAAATATTTACGTACATCCTTTTGAGTTGCACGGGTATGTATCTTCTTATTGAAAGTTTGCATTTGTTATAAGTAAGTTTTTCAAAATAAAAGATACTTTATATTATTACGTGCGGTGGAGTACTTTACATCATAACTAAAAAACATATTTTAGAGATACAAAATCATAAATAAAATAATAACTAAACGATAAAAAGCGGCTATTATGCCACTTTTTATTTTCATATTAAATATTTTAAAACTAGAAGCCCACCTATTGCTATTACAAAGACATTGAAAAAAATCATCCACCGTTTTTCAAATTCTTTATATCTCTCTTCTTTCACTCCACATTGTTTTAGCTTTTCAATTAAAATTGTTAATTCTTGATTATACTCTTCACTTCCTAATTGTATATAATTGTTATTTATTTTAATTCCATATACATTTTTCATTTTTTTATGTTGCGAAACTGCTTGAATTGAGTTTATTCGTACATTGTATTCATTCAACTTTTTAAAATAACAATCTAACGCTATAATTTGTAACCTTGTATTACTTAAAACAATGTAATAATAAAAAGTAGCACCTGCCGTGAATATGTTCGGTATAACTTTAGAATTAACAAAGCCTCCTTCTTCCACTAATATTTCACACTCAATTTCTTCTCCTTCTTGCAACTCTCTCCGAACTGATTCTTCCAACATTTGCATCGTTAATTTCTTTAATAATTCCCCGTTTTTTACATAATACTTATCTATATTTATAGACTCATTCGCTTCTTTCTCTAAACGTGCAATTTCTTCCTCTGAATATTGGAGTTCATTTAACATAGATAATAATCTTTTATCCATATTACACACTCCCTTTCCACAGTTTTTGAATTTTTTTCTTCCCACGAGAAATTCGATTGTATATATAATCCACCGTTACTTTTAATTCTTTCGCAATATCGTCAATAGAATATCCATCAATATACCTCTTTAAAAAGATATATCGATCTTTCTTATTTAAATCTTGAACTATTTCCATAATCTCTTCTTCTTGTTCTATTTCATACCTATCATGGACACTTGTATCTATTTCGACGTCTTTATCGATTTTATTCTCTTTATATACTTTCTTTTTATATTCCAATGCCTTTAATTTAGTAATACCAATCATCCAAGATTTTAAGTTTCCCTTTTCTGTATCAAATTGGTCGATATGAAACCAAATGACAGTAAATACATCGTTATAACAATCATCCACATATTGTTTTTCAATAGGGGTACTTAATGATTTATGAATAATGTACAAAATTAATTTTCCATATTGATCAATCACTTCTTTCAAAGCATCTTGATCATGTTTTTTCATAGCTATAATTAAATCCTCTTCAGAATTGAAAATCATAAGCATCTTCCTTCCTCAGTTCCCCTTTAGCAGCTGCTTTTACTTACTATTGGCAGTTCATTCTCATTTTCTATCACTTTTGTAAAAAATTCTTAATTTTTATTTCTATTTATATAATAACAAATAAAATACCTAAGTTCAGAAAGTGGAATCTACATTCTGAACTTAGGTATTAACAATCAAACTATTCACTTATACTAACGTTTCATCACAAAGCTCTGTTACATTTTTAAAGTATTGCAAGTTCTCCTTCACTTCAGATTCGTTAAATAAATTGAGCTGCTTCATTATTTCAGCAGCAAATTCCACGTACGCAGATCCTACTGCGGTTATGATTTTCCCATCAACGGTTACATCTTTATTTTGTTTATATTCCCATTCATGTAAATGCGCTAATTGTTTTTCATCTGGTGTTAATGATGTTGAGAATTTCTTCTTATTAAGCACACCTGCTGCATGTAGTAAAGCTGTTCCTGCACAAATACCCGCTATCCATTTATTCTGCTTATGTAATTCATTCACGATCGATAACAATTGTTCATTTTCTAAATGATCAAAAATATGTCCTCCTGGTACAATAAACACTTCATAATCTGCTACTTCAACATACTTGATAGAGACATGTGGTTGACATAAAAAACCACCTTCTCCTGTAACTGTTTTTCCGTCTACCGATGCTGTTATTATTTCGAATTCCTTACTTATTAAAAATAAACTCGCTATATTCACTTCAAATTCTGCAAATCCATCGAATAAAAATATTAAAGCTTTTTTCATATTATCTCCTCCCCCCTATACTTATTCGGAGACAATCATATTTCTCCTCCAAAAAAGGCAGACCTGCGTGCAGGTCTGCCTTTTTACTCATTTCTTATTAAATCCTTTTTCACTTAAAAACTCTTTCATATGCATTCTTTTTTCTTTAGCCATAAACGAACTCATTGATTCCGTCCATGTTACGTTTTTCTTATTTGATGATCTTTCTTTGTAATACGAGCTCATCGTTTCATCATATTCGTTTAATAATTCATCATATTTCTTTTCATCATACCCATTTTCATGAAGGATTGCTGCTACTGGTAAACGCGGTTTCACTCCATGATTTTCATCTGGTACACCAACTGTCATTCCGAATATAGGATATACTTTATCTGGTAAATGAAGCAATTCACTTACTTCTCTCGGGTTATTACGAATACCACCAATATAACAAATACCGTATCCTAACGATTCTGCTGCTAACGCTAAGTTTTGCGCGAACAGTGAAGCATCTACCGTCGCAACGATAAAGTCTTCTACTCCTTCATGCTTAATCTCTGTACCATGCTGTTCACACGCCATTTCAAGTCGTTTTAAATCTGCACAACAAACAAAGAATGCTGCGCAGTCTTTCACGTGACGATTTCCGGATAGCTCTGCTAGTTTAACCTTTAGGTCTTGATCTGTTACATATATAACAGAATACGCTTGTACAAAATGCGAGGAAGCAGCATGCTGCGCAGCTTGCACCATTCTTTCTACTACATCTTTCGGAATTGATTCTTCTTTATATTTACGAACTGAAACGTGTTGCTCCATTTTATGTATGATCTCATTCATGAAAAACACTCCTTTTTTCTCTTCATAATGAAAAATTAACATACCTTTTTCAATATTCACAACTTATAAGCACAAAAAGAGCAATTCTTTTTGAATTGCTCTTTTTAAAACTTCTATTAGTACGGTAAATGAAATTATATCGACGATTCCTTGCATTATATCAACGATTTTTCGAATATATCGACTTACCAACAAATACCTACAGGTTTACATCAAATTATTTCTTGTCTTATTACGCTGTTTTCAAAACTTTAACACCTTTTACGATATTCCAAATGAAGTAATAAATCCCTACTAGAATGAACACCGCATATGTGATCATCATTCCAATTCCAGCACCATCGGATTGATTGAAGCTTAAACCATATATGCCGGATACTGCTAATCCACCAAATAAAACCGCATACGGGAAAATATGTGACCAAAATGCTTTTTTCGCGTGGTATTTCACTTCATCCTCCGCAACGAAGTAGACGATAATTGGCAGTAAAAATGGTGCAAAAAAGATACTAAAGTAACATAGTGAAGATAATATATTATTTCCTTTCATCCGATTCACCTCTAAATAGTTTTTGTTATCTTCATTATGTCAGGAATCGATTCTAGAAACTATCGCTTTACCTTTCATGAACATGACATATTTGTAAGATTTTCATCAAAAATAACCCCGACTGGACTTCCAGACGGGATTACTTTTCTCTATATTCGATTCATAAACCAATATTGCGTAATGGCTAAATACTCTCGTATATTCGATGGAATGACAATTCGCTTCGGTGTTTCAGCCGGAAGACCTTCTAATTGTAAACCTTGCTTGGCTGCTATTTTTTTCGCTCTAAACATATGGAAGTCGTTTGTTACGATCATTCCTTTTTTCATATTGTCCGGAATTAACGGTTTTGAGAATTTAATATTCTCATCTGTACTCGTTGACTTATCTTCCATTATAATGCGGTCTTCTGCAATTTTTAGTTTCATTAATCCATTTTTCATTGCTAATGCTTCTGAAATATCTTCTCCTTTTCCTTTCCCTCCAGATACTATAGCAATTGTTTTCTCATGTGATTGTAAATACTCAGCTGCTTTATCAATACGATATTGCAATGAGTACGACGGTTTCGTTCCATTTACTTTCGAGCCTAATACAATTATATAATCCGCATCGTATGTTGCATTCATCTGTCCATGCTTATAAATGTTATATTGTAAAAATCCCACATAAACGGCGCAAACCATTATAATGCCTATCATATACTTAATTATTTTCTTCTTTTTCATATCCATATACTCCTATGTTCTTTGCTTCTTTCATGATAATATCCATTTATTTGTTTGTATACAGACAAATTCCAATTCAGCCTAATTTATCCTCTGGAAAGTAATATTTATATTTCTTTCGGGAACAGTAAGTACAACTTTGCACGAAGGAGTGTCTCTATTGCTTCTCTTTTTATGTAACGTATCGTTCTTTTTCATCTTATTTTTACTATCACTTAAAATGCTCGGTAAATCAGCTTTAGCACAACTAACTCCTCATGATTTTGGTGCTATTATCTTTTTATCTTATTTAGCTTTTCAGGCCATACCTGTCTCTGGTGCTTTGCAAGCTTTTCTCGGTATGGTCGTTATTACATGTTTGCATTTGCTTCTTACAAAATTAAGCTTACTAAACAAACTAAATCGTTTTATTCTCGGGCACCCTATCATTTTAATTAAACATGGTGATATTATTTTTGAAAACTTACAAAAGAGTAGATATCCAATCGCTGAACTACTGTCTAACCTTCGCGTCGCAGGATATCCAAGTGTTCACGAAATTGAATATGCTATTTTAGAAGCGAACGGAGCCATTAGCATTTTACCAAAGCGTGAACTTGTACCATTAACTCCAAAAGATTTGAACATAGATGTTACGTATGCTGGATTACCAATTGCCCTTATCGTTGATTCGCAAATTCAATACGATAACTTAAAGTTAATTCATAAGGACGAAAAGTGGTTATATAAAGAATTAAAAGAAAAGGGCATCACTAATATTAAAAGCGTTGCTTTCGCGTCTGTTCAAGAAACAGATGGATCCTTTGCGATTAGTTTAAAAGAGTAAAAAAATCCCCTTACTTGCTCAAGGGGATTTTCTTCATTATATCGCTTCTTTCTTTCCTGTCATATTTAACGGAACAGGATGTTTCATACGATTCATCGTAAATACGATAATCGCTGTCAATACTTCAGCTACTGGCATAACGAGCCAAATTCCGTTTATCCCAAATAATTTTGGCATAATCCATAATAATGGAATAATAAATAGTAACCCTCGACTCATTATAATCAGCACTGATTTTGTCGTTTGTCGCACGGATTGGAAGTACTCTCCATACACAATGTTATAGCCTAAAAATACATATTGGATAAAGAACAAGCTAATACCCGTTAATGTTAACTCCAGTAGCTCTGGAGATTGGACATCAAATAGACCAATAATATATTTCCCGAAGAATAATCCGACAATTATTGCAATACCACCGAGCACTACCGCAATTTTAACAGCGAACTTTAATCCTTCACGCAATCTCTCTAATAAATTTGCGCCGTAATGGAAACTAGCAATTGGTTGTAATGCTGCTCCAACACCGAAGAATAGTAGTAATGTCATCGCATGAATACTATTCACCATCGCATAGGAAGCGACTCCAACTTCTCCTGCATATTGAACGAATGCGATATTAAAACCAATCGTTACAATGGCTACGGTACTTTCTGCTGTAAAGCTCGGGAAACCGATTATCATAATTTGTTTAACTGTATCCCATTCAAAGTGAAATTTCGTCCACTTTAAAATACTACTTTTTCTAAAGAAGTGCGTTAATAATACAAGGAAACCAATCGCTGCCGAAAGAATAGTCGCTGAAGCAGCACCTGTTACGCCCCATCCAAAGATGAAAATAAAGATATAGTCAAACACTATATTTAATACAGCCGTTACAACTAGACCTGCCATTGCTAAATTAGGATTTCCATCATTTCGTATAAATGTACTTAAAATATTTTCTAACACGTATATCATTCCAAATGTTAATAACACGTGTAAATAGTCTAACGCATACGGTAAAATCACTTCATTTGCACCGAATAAGTATGCTAAATCTTCTATTCTCCATAAGCAGATCGCTGCTAACACACCTACGATCATTACTGCTACCGTCATGGATTGCGTAAAAATAGACCTTGCTCTTTCTATTTTATTTTCACCTAATGCAATGGAATATAACGTTGCCCCGCCCATTCCAATCCATAATGAAATCGAGAAGAAAATTGAAAAGGCTGGAATAGCCACGTTTACTCCTGCTAATCCGTTTGCTCCAACTCCCCGACTAATCATTACCGCATCAATTACAATATTAACTGACATTAATACCATTCCAAGAACGGCTGGTATTAAATAAGATATAAATAAACTTTTTATCGGTTTTTCTCTTAACTTTTCTGTTGTTTCCATCATATAAATGCTCCTTTTTTCAATGCTCTGTTCACAGTTTAAACCTTAAAGTAACTTGAAGGTCAATAGAGAATTTGAAAAATAGGTTACTTAATTATCATGTTTCATGTCAATTTGTAATGGTGCAAGCCCTACAGCTTTTTGCTTTGTTTTTTCATTATAGGAATTTGAATTTCTGTTACTTGTTCCTCTGGATTGTCTGTTACAGACCAATCAATTAATGCAATCTCAATCGCATCTCCACTTACTTCGTATCCTTCTTGATCAATATATTTCATTACCTTCTTATATGTTTCATCCGTTTCTTCATATGGTCCATGATGGTATACACAGGCAAACATGCCTTCTTTAATTTCCTCTGAACTATGTATTTGAAAAGGCATGTAATCCAACAAAATAAAAACACTGCTATACGCTTGAAACTCATTTTGCATTAATCCTTTTTTTGCCACCGTTACACCGATATCTCCAGAAAATAAGCTATCATCCATTTGCTTCATATTTTTTTGCAACGAATGAATATAGTACTCAAACATATCATCCGTCGTATTCGGGGCAACCGCAATGGCTGTAATTTTCCTCTGCGGAATCTCTTTAATTACCATTTGTTCAGCTTTTGCTTTTGTCGCTTCCTTAATTAAATGAATTCTATGTTCCATTTTCGCCAAAGCATACTCAATTTCTCTTTGTTTTTTCAACATCATTTCTTGTTGTTTTTCCAGTAAATTGAGTGCATATACTGGATTTCTTTCATCAATATATTTCTTAATTTCCTTTAATGGAATATTTAATTGGCGTAAAAACTTAATCGTATCTAATAGTGAAAATTGATCGATTGTGTAATAGCGATAATTTGTTTGTGGGTCCACAATGGACGGATGAAAAATTCCCTTCTCATCATAATAGCGTAAAGTTGATTCCGCTATATTATGCATTTTTGCCATTTCTCCAATTGTAAAGCGTTTATTTAATAACATATACCTTTCTCCAATTCTAAAAGATGTAACCTTATTTCTTCTTATTATATAGTGATTCCCTCCATACCTAAATCGAATCCTATCATGAAAATCTGCTATTTTTTCATTGATTTTTCATACATTTTATTATATATTAATTACAGGTTCAAATTACGAGTTCAAAAGAACTTGTAATCAGACCCTTTGTTTAATGGGTTTTACATATTTTCATTAGGCAAATTCCGAGAAATCGTATGATAAAAATAAAAATGATGAGGAGAGGATCCGATGGATTTCGAATTTTTCTTTCAAATTGCACTTATTTTATTAAGTACAAAGCTTGCTGGTGACCTTAGTGTTAGACTAGGTCAACCTTCTGTACTCGGTAAATTAATTGTCGGTATCGTTATCGGTCCAGCTATATTAGGTTGGATTGAAAATTCAGAGCTTCTAACACAATTAAGTAATGTCGGTGTTATTCTTTTAATGTTTATGGCAGGACTTGAAACAGACTTAGAGGAATTAAATGCAAATCGTAATTCTTCTTTAGCTGTTGCACTTGGAGGTATCATTCTACCATTCGTAGGTGGTTACGTTGCAGGGCTTGTTATCGGAATGGAACAAGGAAATGCTGTATTTTTAGGATTACTTCTATGTGCGACAAGTGTTAGTATTTCCGTACAAACACTTCGTGATTTAGGAAAGATGAAAACACGTGAAAGTACAACTATGCTTGGCGCGGCTGTATTTGATGACATTCTTGTTGTTATTTTATTAGCATTTGCAATGAGCTTCTTAGGTACAGACGATGTTAACTTAACAATGGTTATCTTGAAGAAAGTTGTATTCTTCGCTTCTATTATTTTAATCGGATGGAAAGGTGTTCCTGCGATTATGCGCTGGTTATCACCACTACGCGTATCTGAGTCTATCGTGAGCGCGGCTCTTATCATCTGTTTCTCATTCGCATATTTCGGCGAACTATTAGGAATTGCTGGTATTATCGGTGCTTTCGCCGCTGGTATCGCTATTTCTCAAACGAACTACAAACATGAAGTAGAAAAGAAAGTAGAACCAATCGCTTACGCTATGTTCGTTCCAGTATTCTTCGTTAGTATCGGTATGAATATTACATTTGACGGTATTGGCAATCAAATTTGGTTCATCCTAGCATTAACAGTAATCGCTGTATTAACGAAACTAATTGGTTGTGGATTTGGTGCACGAATGACTGGATTTGACGCTAAGTCTTCTGCAATTATCGGTGCTGGAATGGTTTCTCGTGGTGAAGTTGCACTTATCATCGCAGGAACAGGACTTTCTTCAGGTCTACTAGCACAAGATTACTTTACAGCTATCGTTATTGTCGTTATTTTAACTACAATGATTACACCACCAATGTTAAAATACACTTTTGGTGCAAAAGATAAAGCAATGAAAGCAAGTAAATAAGTTTAATAAAAAAGGAGATTGCTATCTTATAAGATAGCAATCTCCTTTTTCGTTTTATCTTTAAACAATTTTATTCGTTTTTAACCATTTTTCAAAAATAATTCGTGCTTCTTCATCATCAATATCATTACTAAATGAATACACCATAATGCCGTAATCATCTATATATTCACCTAGCTTCATTTTCTCCACTTTCTTATAAAAATTGTCTACCTCATAGTGCGGAATATAAGCGTCCCAAACTGGTTCATTTATTCTTTTGTACGCCTTCACTTCTAAATCGTATCCATCTTCATAATACCCGATGTGATAATGTTGACTAGGGTCATATTTCTTCATAAAAGTTCCCTCCCTTTGAAAATTTATCATATTTCACATAATAAACAAAAGCGAGCTGTATATTACAGCTCGCTCGATTCATTAAATACGTTCCATCGCCGTCTTCAACGTTCCAACAATAAAGGCAATTTCTTCACTTGAAATAACAAGTGGTGGTGCTAATGTTAAGACGTTATTATATCCTGCTGTTGTCATGCCGTTTCGTCCAATAATTAAACCTTTTTCTTTACAAGCATTTACAACACTTGCAATTTTGTCGTTATCAATTGGTTCTTTCGTCTCTTTATCATTTACTAGTTCGATTCCAACTAGTAAACCTTTCCCTCTAATATTCCCAACAAGTGGATGCTCTCCAATTTCTTCTTTTAATTGCTCTAATAAAAGCGAGCCCATTTGTGCAGATCGCTCAATTAAATTTTCATTTTCCATAATCTCTAAGTTTTTAAGCGCTAATGCACAAGCTGCAGGATTTCCACCAAATGTATTAATATGACGGAAGAATTCATATTCTCCCTTCCCTTTAAATGCTTCATATATTTCTTTTTTCACAGCTGTCGCTGATAACGGTAAATATGCGCTCGTAATCCCTTTTGCCATCGTAATAATATCTGGCTGAACGTCATAATTCATAAATCCAAATGCTTTTCCTGTACGTCCGAAACCGCAAATCACTTCATCACTAATGAGCAAGGCACCGTGTTTTTGACACGTTTCATGAACAGCTTTCATATAGTCTTGTGGCGGCATTAAAATGCCTCCGCCCGTAATAATTGGTTCCATAATAAAAGCTGCAATCGTTTCACTTAATTCCCATGTGATAACGCGATCTACTTCTTTTACACATTCTACATCATAAATGTTCTCTCTTTCTATTCCAGGCATACGATAACAATCTGGCGGCGTTACATGTAAAAAGCCTGAAGCAAATGGCTCATATTGATATCTACGCTGTGCTTGTCCCGTCGCTGCCATCGTTGCCATTGTATTCCCATGATACCCGCGGTAACGTGACATAAATTTATAACGATGTGGTTCACCTTTTTGAGCATAGTATTGTCTTGCTATTTTAAAAGCTGTTTCGTTCGCTTCCGAGCCACTATTAGAGAAGAAAATAACATACTCCCCTCCAAGCCACTCATTTAATTTTTCTGCAAGCTTTATAGCCGATTCATGCGATTGTGACATTGGAAAGTATGATAATGTTTGTAATTGCTTATAAGCTGCCTCTGCGAGCTCTTTTCTGCCATATCCACTATTCACACACCAAAGACCACTCATACCATCTAAATATCGTTTTCCTTGTATATCTTCAACCCAGCACCCTTCTGCTTTTGCCCCTACCATTGTACTATTTGGACTAAAGGGACGCATTCCGTGCCAAACATATTGCTCATCTTTTGCTAATAATTCATCAGTCTGTTTCGTTTTCATCATTTCTTCCACCTTCCATAACAACTTATTTTTCACAAAAGCTGCGCTGGTGCCATGATGATTTAATTTTCTCCCTGCTTATTTTCATTCCACAAAATTAAGACAAAATCCTACTTACAATACAGTAATATTTACAAGAAAAAAAGAGCTTTTCTTATATATCGAAAAGCCCTTCTCTTTTTAATGTGACGATGCATCACTAACACCATGACCTGTATTAGATTTCACAAGAATCTCATCAAATTTCGCAGCATCTTCTTTCTTACTAGATAACACGGTTCCTAAATATGCTGCAAGGAATCCAAGCGGAATTGAAATAATTCCAGGTGTCGTATATGGGAAAATCGCTTCCCCAACAAATATAGCTTTTCCAGCTACAGGGTTCCAAACATTTGGACTTAGTGCTACGAGAACAATTGCTGATACAAGACCAACGACCATACCCGAAATAGCACCCGTTGTATTGAAGCGCTTCCAATATATTGTGAATAATATAACTGGTAGATTTGCACTCGCTGCAACTGCAAATGCTAATGAAACTAAAAATGCTACGTTCAATGTTTGAGCAAATAACGCTAGTATAATGGATAATACCGCTACCCCAATAGACGCATAGCGAGCCATTGACACTTGCTCTTTTTCCGTTGATTTCCCCTTGCGAATAATTTCATTATAAAAATCATGTGCAAATGCTGCTGCTGCTGTTAATACAAGTCCTGCCACTACAGCTAAAATAGTTGCAAAGGCAATTGCTGATACGAAAGCAAATAAGAAATCTCCACCTAACGCTTTAGCTAATAAAGGTGCTGCCATATTACCAGCAGGGTTTGCTTTCATAATTGCCTCATTTCCTACAAATGCTGCTGCCCCAAATCCTAAGAAGATTGTCATAATATAAAATGCGCCAATTAACCACGTAGCGTATACAACAGATTGCCGTGCCGTTTTTGCATCACGTACTGTAAAAAAGCGAACAAGAATATGTGGTAATCCGGCAGTACCAAGAACTAGTCCTAAATTTAAAGACAGTGTATCAAGACCATCCTTATACTTTACTCCTGGATTTAAAAATGAATCTTTTAATGGCGTAGCTGTTTTCATTTGAGCGAACATTTCAGTCACACTAAAATTAAATTTTGAGAAAACGATAACAGAAATAATAAATGTACCAGCCATAAGTAATACAGCCTTAACAATTTGTACCCAGCTCGTCGCAGTCATTCCGCCAAAAATAACGTACACTGTCATTAATGTACCAACGATTAAAACGGATGTCGTATATTCGATCCCTAATAATAATTTAATAAGTGCACCAGCCCCAACTAATTGTGCAATCATATAAAAAATCGAAATCGTCATCGTATTAAGCGCTGCAACGCCGCGAACTTTTTTCGCATCAAAACGCGCCGCAATCATATCTGCTAACGTGTACTTCCCTAAATTTCGAAGTGGCTCTGCAACTAAGTATAATACAACTAAGTAAGCAACTAAGAAACCGATACTATAAAAGAACCCATCAAAACCAGTCAATGCGATCGCTCCGGCTATACCAAGAAAAGACGCAGCAGACATATAATCTCCCGCAATGGCCAGACCATTTTGCCAACCAGTTAATCCCCCTCCAGCTGTATAAAACTCACTCGCATTTTTCGTTTTCTTCGATGCAAAATAAGTTATGACGAGTGTACCAAGAACGATGATTAAAAATAATGCAAAAGCGGTTACATTCAAAGTTAGCCCCTCCCTTTTTGCATATCTTGTAGAATTTTTCGCGAGATTTTATCAAAGGATTCTGCTTTTTTGCTATAAATCATACATAATGACCACGTCATGATAAATTGCGCAAATGCAAACACCCATGCCCACGTAACATCCCCAAATGCTGGTGTATTGAGCACCTTTGAATACGATGTTAAAATAGGTAATGCAATAAAAAAGCTTAAAAAGAAAATACTCATCGGAACGATAAACTTCTTTTTCGTATTTAATAGCAATTGAAATTCTTCTGACTGAACAACCTCTGTATAATTCACTTCATTTTGTAACTTACGTGCTGACGTATCATCTCTTTTCATTCCCATTCCCCTCTCTTACTGAAAATACAATTCCCCCTTGTATACCTAAAGACTAAATTTTATAAATATTCAGAAACTTATTTCTATTTTAGACAATCCATACATTCCTGCAAAGATTTTTCGATAGACATTTTTCGCCAATTTCTCCTAAGTTTTTAATATACTTTTTCAACATAAAAATTACGCACTTCAATTCCTTACCAGTCAAGCTTTACAGGAAGTTATCTTCCATCTAACTTCCTCATATTTGCCGGATTGTGAGGCGGGAGTTTTACCACCCGGCAAATTTCCAAATAAAAAAAGTAGTGCTTATCGCACTACTTCTGTCTTTTTCTCTTTTTCTAAATTACGAGCTGTTTCGCTTAATTCAACGTCTTTCCCATCTTTAAGCGTTCCAAATATGAAATCGAATACTGGATTTGAAACACCAAACCAAAACTTTTCATTTTTATAATGGTGTAATATGTGCTGTTTTTTTAGCCATCTTCCAAACTTAGTGAACGGACGAATCGGCTTATGTGCAATATAATGTTTCCATTCATAAACGAGAAGCATGATAATCATTCCAATTCCGAATGAAAGTGTAATAGTAGCACTTTTTGTTATACCATATGCTATAAGTAAATATATAGTAAAGCTAGGTATACTAAACCATACAGGCAAAAACAATAGTTTTAAATCATCTGGATATACATGATGATCATAATGTAATCTTCTTAACATTTTTAATAAAAATACGTTTTTAGGTGGCTTTAAATGGAATAAAAACCGATGTGTCATATATTCGTTAAGCGTATAAAAAACAATCCCAAACAAACACGCGAACATACCGATCCATGTGAAAAATTGCATTTTTAAAATAATGATGAAAATAAATAAAATACTATACATAATAACGATATCATGTTGTAAAAAGAACTCTTTCCCCACTCTCTTCATCTTCCTTCCCCCTTTTCCAAAAAAACAGCCGCAACATATCGTTACGACTATTTCTTCTATTTTTTATTTTATTCTATTCACTTTACAAATTTGCCTGCTGCTCTATTGTCGAGAAAAAATTGTTCGATCCAAATATATTTTGCTTTGGAATAATATGTTCCACCGCAAACACTGTTACTTCTCCTCTTTGTACCTCTCCAATAATGAGCCCAAATATTTCATGATTTAGCGCAAACGTTGGTTGCTTTGTTTGCAGTAATCTTGCTGCATTATGAAATACCGCTTCATATAGTGGATTCCTATCAGTAATTTCTTTTCGGATTTTGGGTGCTAACGTAATAATAATTTCTTTTCCGTCAATAGTGGTTCGATACATAAAAATCTCCCCTTCAATCTTATGTGAACAACTGTAAAGCTTTGTATGCAAAATGGATAGAATATCCTACTAAAATAATACCGGCTCCGGCTGTTATATAGCCAAGTGCTTTTTGCTTTAATAAAGTTCTGCCAAAATGGACAGAAAAAGCAATATTTAAATTCCATAAAATAATGCCAACGATAATACAAAGACTGTATAAAAAGGCTTCTTGTTTCGTTACCTTCGTAAGCAATGAGCTAAGTGTACTTCCGTATATACCAAACCAAAAAACAAGATTTAATGGATTGGATATCGCAATTAAAAAACCTGCCATAAACGATTGTTTAAGGCCACCTACCTCTTCCTTTTTATATTCCATATTCGAGTGGGAAATTCCTTGTTTTACACTTTGAAATCCTAAATAAAATAATAAGAAAAACCCTGTGCAATACATAAAAGCTTGTACATATGTATACATAAACACAGAAGATAAACCGAAATAAATGAGAAGCATAAACAAAATATCTGCAGTCATTCCACCAATTCCAACAACCCATGCATGCCAAAAACCTCGTTCAATTCCTCGTTTTAACATTTCAATATTAATCGGACCTACTGGCGCAGCTAATGAAATACCTAATACAATTTGTTGTATAATCGCTCCAAACATCGCTCTATCCTTTCTACTTCCTTTACTATTAAGTAATGATGTAATGATTAAAAATAGACTAGCTTTCATCAAAATATTTACTACTAAAATACCCTTTTTTATCCAAAATATGCAAAAGAACCATCTGGATGATGGCTCTTACTTTTCTAACTTATGAAGAAAAGGACATTTTCCTTTTATCGGCTCTACATCGTCTCCTATGAAGTATTGTTTCCATTCGCGATGATCTGGATCACCATAATGACTAATGTTAGGGTGTTTCGGCAGCTGATCCCACTTTTCAACTCGATCTCGGACCGTTTGTCTTGAATATGCTCCTTTAGGGCGATCCCCTTCTAATCCATCAAAGATGGTACGCGGTTGAAATCCAATAACGAGAGAATTTCCTAAATGCCTAGTTTTTCGTTGTTTATAAGCTGGCGCATTTCCAAATGCGAATATCGGTTCACCACCAAATGAAAATTCCCATAAGTAATGGTCTGGGTCTTCAGGAATTTGCTTCGGCCATGTTTGGTCATCGTTTTCATGTAAATATTGTAGTACTTTCCAAAAGTAATCACGATAATATTCCAGTGATTGTTCCTCACATTCCGGTTCCACAAAAAGAAAGAATCCTCTTCTTACAATTGGGCGCTCTTTCATTAACTCTAAAAAAGATAACATTGTATGTGGCAAATGACTCCAATCATTATGAGAGAGAAATGAATAACGAAGTTCATTCTTTTTCAAAGCTGTTAAGCCGAAATAACATGGGAAAGTTGGTTCTAGCACGACACTCGAAAAATTTTGAAATTCTTTTGCAACCCAATTTGGTATGTCAGTTCTCGTTCTCATTCCTTCATTATCTAATAAATAAGACTCGTTCATTCTTTCTTTCACCTCATTATGTATAGCATTCAATTAAGAATATTACATACTCGGCCTGTCCTATACCTATTTAAAAATTCGGCTGAAAAATTATTTAAAAATACAAAAAATAAAATCGCTTACTTGACTAATTTCTACCAATTCGTGTATATTTAAATTAATCATTTAGCAGAATATTCAAGATTATAGCATTTTTAGTTTATATTATCTTTCAAATGAATTTCACTAAATGAAAAAAGCAAATGTTTTTAGGAGGAATTGTAACATGCAAGGAAAAGTAAAATGGTTTAACAACGAAAAAGGTTTTGGATTTATCGAAATGGAAGGCGCTGACGATGTATTCGTACATTTCTCTGCTATTCAAGGTGACGGCTACAAAGCTTTAGAAGAAGGTCAAGAAGTATCTTTCGATATCACTGAAGGAAACCGCGGACCTCAAGCTGCTAACGTAGTAAAACTTTAATCCAACATATAACAGGAGGTTACCTTACTTGGTAACCTCCTTTGTTATTCCTTTGTATATTTCCGTTTTACAGAGCAAAAACTATGTGAAATGCGCAATATACAAAGGAGGAAGTAATAATGGGATCAGAAGTAAATGATTTTGAAGAAGTGAAATTCCGTGTAGAAACAGCACAAAAAATGGTAGGGTCAGCGACAATTTCAATGGATCCAGATACATTAGAGCATGCGACTACTGCTGTAGAAGCCGCTCGCTCTCAGCTTGAAATTATGAAATCTGTTGCGACAGATTTAGATGAGCCATTTTTAATGAATGAGGAAAAGAAATTAAGTAAATGCGAGCATCAATTAAATGAAGCAAGACACTAAAAAACATCCAGAGAATTTTCTCTGGATGTTTTTCATGATAACTGTTCCCCATACTTTTTCAATGTTTCTCCAACTGTACATTGTCGTATACAAAATGAATGAGCGTAATACTTACTATTTGTCTTTCGATTATGTTCTCGCAAGAAACATCCTTCACAATACGTTTCTAATAAGTCATTTACCTCTGTAATGAGTTGCTTTTTATCCACCTTTGCACCTCTCTATTCGGTTATTTCTTTATGACTATCAATGACTGTTCCTTCTAATGCTTGCGTAGCTAATTGATGCGCTTCTTTATTTTGTTTTCTAGATATCGGCTCACATACAAGTTTTAATTTCATTTGCTTCGCTTTTTGTTCAATTTGATCTAAGTAATGATTTAAATGCTCATCATAACAAGGCCATTCTCCAGCCAATTGCTGCAGTACAACTTGAGAATCGCCGCGAAGTGTAACTGCTTCATACTTAATTCCGAATTCCTCGAGTATATTCATGCCATATAGTAATGATGCATATTCCGCTTCATTATTATCATATATACCTTCTATATATGCATTACGGCGAATTCGGTATTTTGTATTTCCTTTTTTATAGTATACACATATACCTACTCCAGCTTCTTTCGTCTGTACATCATAACCGCCATCAAAATAAACGAGGATTTCTTGGGGCTCTTCCTCCACTTGTTTACTCAGCTTTTTCATTTCCTTTAATGACCATTCTGCATCCATTTCATCATAAAATGATAGTTCTTTCACTCTTCCTGTTTTCTCGAAATCCTCTGCAAATTGCAATACATCTTCTATGTTCATATAATCTGTCGTTAATTCCGTCTGCAATCCGCTCTTTGTTTTATACAACCAATGAATTTTATATTTCATACTAGATTCCCCTTATATAAGACTTCTTATATGTAGTCAGCTAATGAAAGCCTCACTTTATTTTATTATATTGTATCAAGAGTCACAGCATTATATTCAATATGATTACATACAAAAAGAGCTACCCCTATAGGAATAGCTCTTTCATCTATTGCATAAATCTTTCAAATTGTACTCGTTTATTAATCCAGTACATTACAGGCATACCAATTGCCATGACAACAAATTCACCGACGGCACATGTTAACCAAGTCAACATAAATGGTAAATCAAATGCAAGATGAAGCTCAATTGCAATCATAAACATTGTAATTGTAAAAATAACTGTATTAAAAATCATACGAGCCCAAACACCTTTAATAAATCGCATAGAAATAATCGTTGCAACTAATGCAAGAATAGATTGCCCTACTCCAAATACTAAATCGTAAGCGATCATAGGTGAGAAAAAGAGATTTGTTAAAAATACACCTAATACAATTCCGTAAATTGCTTTCTTATTAAATACAACAAGATGATTAAACATCTCTGAAATACGAAACTGTACACTCGTAAAGCCAAATGGCTGAATAAGCATAGAAACAGCAATATATAATGCCGCTAAAATACCATTACCGACTAATGTTCTTATATTCATGACAAAATCTCCTTAGTTTTTTTACGTGGGATGGTTTCGAACCACGTTATTCGTTTTTTAAGCAACAAGAATATATTCTACGCAATACACACTCTCTCGTCAATAGATTCCTATCATTAACTACCTTTTTTCTTTTAGACAACGTATAATAAAACATATGAAAGTTTTAGGAGGTTTCACTTCATGACAGCAACAATTCAAAATGAAAAAGTGGTCGTTTCCATTTCTGACAAAGGTGCAGAATTACAAAGCGTTCGCTTAAAAGAAGATAACACTGAATACTTATGGCAAGGCGATTCTTCTTATTGGGGGCGCCGCGCACCAATTTTATTCCCAATTGTCGGCCGATTAGTAGATAATACATACTACGTAGATGGTAAACCATATTCTTTAACACAACACGGCTTTGCTCGTGATCTTACATTCTCTGTACAAGAACAAAGTGAAACGAAAATCGCTTATATTGTAACTAGTAATGAAGAAACATTAAAAAAATACCCATACGAATTCGAATTACTCGTTTCTTATGAGCTAGACGGACAAATCGTTCATGTAACATATGAAGTAAATAACCCTACTTCAAAAGAGATGTTCTTCTCAATCGGAGCACATCCTGGTTTCAACTTCCCCTTATTAGAGGGCGAATCATTTACAGATTATCATTTATCATTTAATGGTTCTGAACGCTTAGAAACAAGCGTATTAGAAGGACCTTACCTTTCAAGTAAAAAACAATTAATCGCTGAAAATACGAATGAATTACCACTTACATACGATTTATTCAAAAATGATGCGCTTATTTTTGAAAATATGAATACGGATGAAATCTCTATTCGTTCTCATAAACATAATAAATTTGTAAAAGTAGAATTTGATGGCTTCCCATTTGTTGGCGTATGGACACCAGGTGAGAACGCACCTTTCTTATGTATTGAACCTTGGTACGGTATTGCTGATGAAGTAAATCCAGCAAAAGATTTCAAGGAAAAAAAAGGAATTCAATCTTTACAAGCGAATGAAACATTTACATGTCGTTATAGTATTACAATCGGCTAAGTTACTCTATCCCCTACTTCAAAGAAACATATAAGTAGGGGATCATCTTATAATTTGGAGGTTTCTCATTTTGATTGAAGTATATATTGATGGTGCATCAAAAGGAAATCCTGGTCCTTCTGGTGCTGGAGTGTTTATTAAAGGGGTGCAACCAGCTGTACAATTATCATTGCCCCTTGGGACAATGTCCAATCATGAAGCAGAATACCACGCTTTACTTGCGGCATTAAAATATTGCACGGAGCATAATTATAACATTGTCTCTTTTCGTACAGATTCGCAACTTGTCGAGCGAGCTGTCGAAAAAGAATACGCAAAAAATAAAATGTTTGCACCACTATTAGAAGAAGCATTACAGTACATAAAAAGTTTCGATCTCTTTTTTATTAAGTGGATTCCAAGTAGTCAAAATAAAGTTGCTGATGAGTTAGCTAGAAAAGCTATCTTACAAAATTAACGGGGGTATGAGTGTGAAAAAAGATTGGGTTGCTCCTCTTGCTTTATTATTTGTCTCTTTTATTTGGGGAGCTACATTTGTTGTCGTTCAAAATGCTATGTCTTTCGTTGGTCCATTTACTTTTAATGGTATTCGCTTTTTATTCGCTGGAATTATTTTATTATTCGTTCAAATGATTTTCTCAAAAAAATCTTCAAAACAAGATATAAAACAGAGTAGTCTCGCTGGATTAATCGTTGGATTTTTTTTATGCGTTGGCTATGTATTACAAACATTCGGCTTACTTTATACAACTTCTTCAAAAGCTGGTTTCTTAACAGGTCTTAGTATCGTTATGGTACCAATTTTGTCTTTTATCTTTTTAAAACAAAAAGCTACCATTTTTATCGTAATGGGCATTGCTGTAGCAACAGCAGGTTTATACTTATTAACTGCTGGTGATTCTTTTCAATTAAACATTGGAGATATACTCGTTCTCGGTTGTGCAGTTGCTTTCGCTGCCCATATTCTTGTTAACGGCTTCTTCTCTAAGAAAATATCACCTTTATTATTAAGCACGTCGCAAGTATTAGCTGTCGGTATGTTTTCTTCTATTTGCGCCTTTTTGTTTGAAGATTGGGAAAAATTATTTTCAGTAGCACTATGGACGAATTCTTCCTTTTTATTCGCTCTATTTCTAACTTCCCTATTTGCGACATCCATTGCTTTTTTTATTCAAACATCAGCACAAAAACATACGTCTCCAACGAGAGTAGCAATTATTTTCGCAATGGAGCCTGTTTTTGCTGCATTAACAGGCGTTCTCGTTGCAAACGAACAACTTTCTATTTCTGCTATTATCGGATGCCTATGTATTTTCCTAGGCATGGTTTTTGTTGAATTACCTTCCAAAACAAAAAAAGAAGCGCAGGCTGCGTGAAGTTATGCTTGTAACTTCCGCATAAAAGCCTTAGCGCTTTTTTTATCTGTAATTTCTTCTTCTTTCAAACGTTCTAATAACGCAACAAAATAACTCCCATCAAACTGTAATTGATGTTTAATTGTCGCTTCTATTGCTGCGTTCACAATTCCATCAGATGCACCAGTATATCCTTGTCCGAACATAATAAACCCTTGTGCTTCCTCTGATAGTTTAAATCCTTTCGTATGTAAGAATGAAAGATAATCTTCTACTGTTTGCATGATATTCCCACCTACTCAAAAATTCTCCATCTCCTATCATACATGTTTTTACACGCTATGAGAATGAAATTTCTTTGACAACTTTGTAAATCTATCGTCTACTGCATAGACAATAAAGGATTTCCTTGCAATATGAATGAATATGTATAGTGGAACTTATTTCATATTAAAGGGGAGACACGATGAAACAAGCACTATTAATTATCGATGCGCAGCAAGAATTAATGGATGGGAATGAACAAGAAAAAGAAGTTTTTCGTAAAAAAGAGTTATTATCTACACTAAATACAGCCGTACAGAAAGCGATAGATGCAAATGCCCTTATTGTTTTCGTAAGAGATATCGATGTTGCTTCTGGTAGCGGAGAAGGATTTGAAGTACATAATGAAATTAAAGTACCTCAGTCTGCAATCCTTATTAATAAAGCAGCAACAAACGCATTCTATGGCACTTCTCTACTTGAACTTTTAAAAGAAGAAAAAATTAATCATATCGTTATCGGTGGATGTAAAACAGAACATTGCATCGACACCGCAGTTAGAACAGCTACTGTACAAGGATTTGATGTTACATTAATTAAAAACGGTCATTCCACAACTGATTCTAACGTGTTATCTGCAGAACAAATTATCGAGCACCATAATAAAGTTCTACACGGTCATTATAATGTGGATCATTTTTCTATGGTGAGAGATATCGAGGAAGACCTCTTCCAACCAACTCACGACCAATATCGTGATTAATAAAAAAGAATCCTTCATTTAGAAGGATTCTTTTTTATCCAAAAATTTGCGCTGCAATACTGTATAGTTCCCCATTTCTTTTCAAAAATTGATCACTATTTCTCATCATAATTGGCGGTGTATTAACCTTTTGAAAACCAGTAATCTCTAATTCTTTCATGAAACCTTTCTTTCCTTCTGGTACATCAATTCTTAATTTACCATGATGCTCTCTTGCTAAATGATGCACAATTCGCATTGCCATTTCATCATTTTTAGCAACGACTGGACCTATTATTTTATTTTCTGGTGTTTGTACACTCAAACCGTAACCTAATACATTTTGTTTATTGTCCTTTACTACGATGCACTGTTCACTTTGCATCATTCTTTTCGTTAAAAACTCTTCTCTATTTGTTCCAAACGCATTTTCATCTAATTTTATTATTTCTTCTAAATCACACTCTTCATAATTCATCATATAATCTTCATTTCCTACACAATAATCATTCACATTGTACGAGTTACATATGTATCTAGAAACATAGCTTACTGCCCTAAATCCTAGTTTTTCATATAACGGCTTTCCTTCATCCGTAGCAATAAGCATAATTGGGGTTTGAGCCGATACGCTCTTAATGCATGAATTCGTTATCGCCTTTCCAATCCCTCTCCCCTTATAATCTGGATGTACAATGACCATTCCGATAGACGCTAATTTCTCCCCATATAATATAATTGCTGCGCTAGCAATAAGTTCCTTTCTCTTATTCCACACACCGTATATAATACCTGAATCAAAAATAGTCTCAATTTCTTCTTTGTTATAATCCCACCCAATATAAGAAGATAATGCTACAATATCGCCTATTTGTTCGTCCCTAAGACGCTCCACCTTAATTTCCAATTCAAGCATACTTCATCCCCTTCTCTAGACATTTAAATCATTATTATTAAATCAACTTGTACATGTTTCCCTTTATTTGTCACACACATATCCTATTTTGACCAAGACTATATTATAAATGAGGTGACAACATGCCCATTACGAATCGATTTTCTACCACCACTAACGGCGCACTCGCGATTACAGGTAATACTTTAGGCTTAAGTAAAATTAGTAATCAAAACCGGGCTGGTACAATCGGGGCAATTGGTGCATTTATAACTACAAATACCGCTTTACAAGTACCGAGTTTTCCTGCTGGTACAACATTAAGCTATACACAAAATAGTTCTACCGCTATTTTAAATATCCCTGCTGGTAGTACTATTCTTTACGCAGAACTCGTTTGGGGTGGAAACTACTTATCTCGTGATCAAAACATTACGAGTGTATTAGGAAACCCGGTTTCTTTTACAACACCTGTTTCAACATACTCGATTACCCCTTCAGCTGTTACAGCTTCAAATCAAACATTCGTTTCTGGATCTGTCACATTTGGATTTTATACACGTTCCGCAGATGTAACATCCCTCGTCCAAGCTGGAGGATCTGGCTCTTATACAACCGGTTCTGTCCCTGGACTTGTTGATCCTTTAGATGCTTCTAACGGAGCTATCAATTCTTCTGGATGGACGCTCATTGTCGCTTATCAAAACGGTTCCTTACCCGCAAGAAATTTAACAATTTACGTAGCTGGTAACCGTGTTTCTGTAGAAACTGGTAGTGCAGATGTATCTGTCTCAGGGTTTTTAACACCTGCCGGAGGACCTGTAAGCGGGAGATTATTTATAAGTTCTACTGAAGGGGATGCTGATTTAACTGGGGATCAAGCATTATTTGGACCAAATTTCAGTTCATTAAATGCATTATCCGGGCCAAATAATGCTGTAAATAATTTCTTCGGTTCTCAAGTGAATAATGCTGTGGGAAATTTAGATACAACCGGGACATTTGGAACACGAAATCAAAGTGCTTCTACAAGCACAAACATCTCTGCTGGGAGACAAGGCTGGGACATTACTTCTATTGATATTTCTCCTTATTTAACAAATTCCCAAGTATCCGCCGCAATCCGTTTAACAACTAACGGAGATGCATATATGTTAAATACAGTCGGATTACAAATTAATATAAACTCGCCTAACATACAAGCAACGAAAAGCGTGAATAAAAGCGTCGCAGCAATTGGAGATGTTCTCACTTATACCGTTACTATCCCTAATACCGGGCTTCTTCCTGCCAATAACGTTATTTTTATAGACAGTCTTCCTAACGGCACTTCCTTTATACCTGGCACTGTAACGGTAGATAGCATACCACAAACAAATGCAAACCCGGCTGCTGGTATATCTCTTGGAACCATTAATAATAACGCTTCTCGTACAGTAACTTTCCAAGCAACTGTCGTTTCCCTTCCAAATCCGAATCCAATTTCTAACACTGCGAATATTACATTTCAATATACACCAATTGCCGGAGGAACAACTTTTAACGGTCTTGCAACAAGCAACTCTGCAGGAACACAAATTAATCTTGCAGATATTAATGGTACAAAATCAGTTAACAAACTTTTTACTGATATTGGAGAAACGTTAACATACAGTATTGCCTTAGCTAATATAGGAAATATCGCGGCAACGAACGTTATATATACGGATCCGATTCCTAGCGGGACAACTTTCATTCCAGGGAGTGTAACTGTTAACGGCGTTACTCAAGCTGGAGCGAATCCCGCTAATGGTATATCCATTGGAACCATTGCTGCTAATTCTACGACTACTGTTTCATTTCAAGTATTCGTTCCTTCTATCCCGCAAACAAATCCAATATTAAATAGTGGCACAACAACTTATCAATACATTCCTGTGCCAAATCAACCAGCAGTAAGTGGGAGTGATACGACCAATATCGTATCTACTCAAGTGAATAACGCTACTGTCACAATGACGAAAGCGGTAGATAAAAATTTTGCAGATATTGGTGATACACTAACGTACACTGTTTCCTTTACAGGTACAGGTAATACGAATGCGAATAACGTTATTTTTAAAGATATCATTCCTACTGGAACAACTTTTGTTCTCAACAGTTTAACAATAGATGGAACGACACAAGTTGGAGCAAATCCTGCTAACGGTGTAAATGTAGGATCCATCCCAACTGGCACAACAAAAAATGTTTCGTTTCAAGTAGTAGTAAACACAATACCCGCGTCAAATGTCGTTTCTAATGGATCAAGCGCTTCTTATCAATATACCGTCAATCCTAGCCAATCACCCGTTACAAAAAATATCTCTTCTAATCTTGTTTCCACTCAAATTAACAACGCGAATTTAACATTAACAAAATCAACAAACAAACAATTTGCTACAATTGGCGAAACGATAAGTTATACAATCCTCATTACAAACAGTGGAAATACAGCCGCAACTAACGTGCAACTAACAGATCCACTTCCAAATGGAACGATATTGACTCCTGGTACTGTAACACTAAATGGAGTTTTGCAAAATGTAAATTCTCTCGTCGCTTTACCTATCGGAACAATTCCTGGCGGAGCTACTTTTACTCTTTCTTTCCAAGTAACAGTCATTAATATTACCGCCCAAAATCCTATCATTAATAATGCTTTCGCTTTTTATCTATATACTGTTAATCCAAGTCTGCCACCAACTTCAAAAACAGCAAATTCTAATTCTGTTACATCAACAATTAGACTAGCAAACCTTCAAGCTACGAAGTCTGTAGATAAAACATTTGCGGAAGTTGGAGATGTATTAACTTATACCTTTGCTCTTACAAACGATGGAAATGTTGCGGCGAACAATGTAGTACTATCCGATTCAATTGCGAATGGTACTGCCTTTGTACCAAACAGTGTTACAATTAACAATGTTGCTCAGCCAGGTGTTACACCAGCTAGCATCAATATTGGTAGCATCAATGCAAATACTACAATTACAGCTTCATTCCAAGTATTAATAACTAGCATCCCAAATCCAAATCCTATTTCAAATAGCGCTTCTATTTCCTATAACTTTATCGTGGATCCAAACGCTTCACCTGTAAGTAAGAACACTACTTCAACCACTACATTTACTCAAGTAAACGATGCAAATGTCATTTCAGCAAAAACAGTGGATCGGGCGTTTGCTACTGTTGGGGATGTATTAACTTATACTATTCTTTTAACGAATGCAGGAAGTGTTACTGCTGATAGCCCTACTTTCGTTGATACGAATCCAGACGGTACTACCTTTATTCCAAACACTTTCCTTATTAATAGTGTACTCCAAAATAACGCTGATCCAAACGCCGGTGTTCCGTTACCTTCCATTCCTGCTAACGGTGAAATTACTGTTTCTTATCAAGTAACCGTCACTGCTTTACCTACACAAAATCCAACAACAAATTCATCTAGTACACAGTATAGCTTTATTCTAAATCCAGGCGATCCACCAACTATAGAAACCTCTTTAAGTAACACTGTAAGCACACAAATTAATTTAGCAAATGTAGTTATTGTCAAACAGGTAGATTTAACTATTGCTGATGTTGGGCAACCAATCACATATACAATTGCCTTAGCGAACCTTGGGAATACTCCAGCGAATAATGTAGTTGTTACCGACATACTCCCTCCTGGTACGACTCTTGTACCAAATAGTATTTTTATAGGCGGCGCTTTACAGCTAGGTGCTGATCCAAGTGTTGGTCTTCAAGTTGGAACAATTCCCACAGGTGGAATTACAACCATTGTTTTTCAAATTAGTGCAAATAGTTTACCTTCACCAAATCCAATTCAAAATAGTGCTGCACTACAATATAGCTTTATCGCAGATCCAAATTTACCTGCTGTTGTTAGAAATGCCACTAGCAATATCGTAACGACACAAATTAACACCGCAAATCTTGTTGCTACGAAACTAACAAGTACAAATTTCGCTGATGTTGGCGATGTCATAACTTATGCAACAATTTTAACGAATAACGGCAATATCCCTGCCACTAATGTAACGTTTACAGATATCATTCCAGATGGTACCATCTTTCTTCCTAATACTGTAACGATTAACGGTGTCCCTATAGCAAATGCAAATCCTGCTAACGGCATTTTGATCGGTACGATTGTGGCAAATTCATCACGTACCGTTTCATTCCAAGTTTTTGTACCAACTATTCCTGCTGTAAATCCAATTACGAATCAATCAGGCACTACATTCCAATACACGTACGATCCATCCAAACCAGCCATCATGCAGATGGTTGCTTCTAACACTGTACAAACAGCTATTAATAACGCTACGATTACCTCTGCAAAATCTGCTGATAAACAGTTTGCGAACGTAAATGATATTATTACGTATACGACTACTTTAACGAATATTGGGAACACACTTGCATCAAGTATAGTATTTACAGATACCATTCCAAGCTTGACATCTTTTATTCCAAATAGCGTAACAGTAAATGGTACTACGCTCTCTAATGCAAATCCAGCAAATGGCATAGCAATTGATCCGATAAATCCTAATGCAAATACGACCATCTCGTTCCAAGTGCAAGTAAATTCCATTCCGAATCCGAACCCTATCCCGAACCAAAGTAACACAACGTACCAATATTTCGTAAATCCTAACTTACCTCCAACATCCTCCAATGCGTTAAGTAACGTAATAACAACTCAAATTAATAACGCTACAATCATCGCTACGAAATCAGTGAACACACCGACTGCTGCAATTGGAGATATCGTTACCTATACGATTGCAGTTACGAACACAGGAAATATTCCCGCTAGTGCAACTGTTTTAACGGATGGACTTGGCGCAGGGGCTTCATTTATCCAGAATTCTGTAACTATTAATAATGTTCCACAGCCAGGATTAGATCCATCACTTGGTATTCACTTAGCAGATATTCCTCCCGGAGATACTATATTCATTACTTTTCAAGCACAAATTTTAGCGATACCACCTAGTGGCACATTAACAAATAATGCTCTTGTAAATTATGAATATAACGTGAATCCAAACCAATCACCTGCTGTTGGTAGTACAATTACGAATACGACGGTTACTCCAATTATTGATGCTACTCTATCTATAAATAAAACTGTCAATTCAACATTCGCTACTATTGGAGATACACTCACTTTCACTTCTACCATTATTAATTCCGGGAACACTACCGCAAACAATGTTATTTTTACAGATTTAATTCCAGATGGTACGACGTTTATCCCAAATAGTTTCACAGTAAATGGAACGACTATTCCTAATGCTAATCCACAAAACGGTATCAATATTGGTAACATAAATTCAAATGCATCAGTTATACTCAGCTTTCAAATAAACATTACAACGATCCCAAATCCGAATCCAATTCCTAACAGCTCATCGCTTCAATATAGCTTTATTGTTGATATAAATGAACCGCCTGTTTCACGAACCGTTCAATCCAATAAAACTTTTACACAAGTAAATACAGCCTCCGTAATCGCAACAAAAACTGCAAGCAGTGCATTTGCTGCTGTCGGAGATACAATTACGTATACAACTACTCTCACTAATAGCGGAAATACTACCGCAAACACACCTGTTTTTATCGATATATTACCACCTGAACTTTCATTCGTTCCTGATAGCTTACAAATTAATACCATCCCAAAACTTGGATTTAGACCAGATAGCGGGATTTCTTTAGACCCCATTCCAGTTGGAGGAACAACAACAATTAGCTTTCAAGCTATCGTTGGCTCAATACCAGCTACAAATCCTACGTTGAATCAATCCAGTACGACATATTCTATCATTGTGGATCCTACCCAGCCGCCAGTGACAGAAACAGCTACAAGTAATCCAACTTTAGTGCAAATTAACGAAGCAATTATTCAAGCAACAAAAAGTGTCGATCGTCTATTTTCTGACATCGCACCCGGAAATTCATTTTTAACTTATACAGTTTTATTGGAGAATATAGGAAACACAACTGCTACTAATATCACTTTTACAGATCCGATTCCAAATAATACAGTATTTATAGAAGATAGCGTTCGAGTAGGTGGGGTTTTATTACCTGGAGTAAATCCGGCGAACGGGATACCAATTGGGGATATTATTGCAGGAGATTTTATAAACGTCACCTTTCGTGTGCAAGTGGTTAGCATCCCAAATCCTATTTTTACAATCGGACCTGGGGGACCAAACTCCCCCGTTGTAAACGGAGCTTCTATTAATTATCAATTTATGACAGGGCCTAATTTACCACTCGTTTCACGAAGTACAACATCTAATCCGGTTTCAACACAAATAAATTCCGGAGAAATTTTGGCAATTAAATCTGTAGATAAAACTTTTGCAAAGATCGGGGATACACTTTCCTATACAATTTCATTAAGCAACCCTGGAAATGTCACTTCACAAAATATACTTTTCACGGATATTTTGCCTGATGGAACGACATTTATATCTGGTACTCTTGTAAATGATTCTGGTGCTCAGCAAATTGGAAACCCCGCTAACGGAATTCAAGTTGGAAATATAAATCCTGGCAGTACGATTGCTATTACGATAAACGTACTTGTAACAAACATTCCAAGTATAAATCCAATTTCAAATTTTAGTTCTGTACAGTATTCACATGTGGTCGATCCTAGCCAACCTGCCGTATCACAAACGAATATATCTAATACTGTTTCGACAACTATTAATAGTGCTATATTAACTACTACAAAAAGTGCTGATAAATCCATTCTTTCTGTCGGAGATACGATTACGTATACAACTACTATTACAAATACAGGAAATACTGCAGCAACGAATATTACGTTCACAAGCGCTATTCCAGCCAACACTACATTTATACCAAATTCGGTCACAATCAATGGTATGCAGCAACTTGGTGCACGGCCAGCACTTGGAGTCAATATACCCAATATCGCTCCTGGCGAAACAGTAACCGTTACTTTCCAAGTAACTGTTATTTCTATTCCCCCTTCAAGTTCAATTATGGATAACGATACAATTTTATACTCTTATACCGTTGATCCAAGCGCAGCTCCTGTTACTACTTCTACTTCAACGAACAGCGTTACAAACCCTGTACTAGATGCTATGATAACGATGATTAAATCAGTTGATCAAACACTTGTAACACTAGGTGATACTATTACTTATACGACACTTTTAACGAATAGTGGGAATACAAATGCTACGAATATTACGTTTACTGACCTTATTCCAGACGGTACAACGTTCGTTTTGGATAGTGTCACAATAAATGGCATCACACAAACTGGTCTTAATCCTAATACAGGTATTACAATTGGATCAATTGCTCCTAACAGCTCAATAGCAATAGCATTTCAAGTTACCGCTACTTCTACTCCTGTTCAAAATCCTATTGCCAATTCGGCTAGTGCTTCTTACACATTTATCACTGACCCTAATGCCCCTATTGTTTCAAGGAATGTTACTTCAAACACAGTGTTCACTACAATTAACACAGCTATCATTCTTTCATTAAAACAAGTCGATAAATCCTTTAGTCGTATTGGAGACACACTCACCTATACTGTTACTTTAACAAACAATGGAAACTCATCTGCACAAAATGTTATTTTCTCAGATACAATGCCGAGCGGAACTACATTTATTGCAAACTCATTTTCTATTAACGGGGTTTCTCAAAGTGGTGCGGACCCATCGAACGGAGTAAATATTGGGCCTATAACAGCTGGGTCTACAGTAACTGTTTCATTCCAAGTAAACGTGGACTCATTACCAACTGAAAATACAATTGTAAACTTCTCATCGACATCGTACCAATTAGTCTCACCGCCTGATCCAGAAACTTCAATTAGTAATCCCGTTTCAACGCAAATTAAAGAAGCTATATTATCCATGACGAAAAATGAAAGTGTCTCCTTTGCAGATATCGGGCAAACTGCTTTTTATACTACGTCTATTTCGAATATAGGAAATACGGATGCAACTAATATTGTATTTACAGATGCATTACCAAGTGGACTCACATTTGTTCCTAACACATTAACTGTTGATGGTGTTTTACAACCTGACGCGAATCCAAATACAGGTGTAGTACTTGCAACACTTCCACCAAATGAAATATATAGTATCGTATTTCAAGTTACGGTTAACAGCATCCCACCTATTAACCCTGCACCAAATATAGCATCAACGACGTATGAGTTTACTGTTGATCCAGGGAATCCGCCAGTATCGAGTGCAGCTACCTCCAATACGACACTTCTTCAAATAAACAACGCAAATATTATTAGCACAAAAACAGCAGATCTTACTTTTGCGGATGTTGGTAATACAATAACATTTACACTTAACCTTCCTAATACCGGGAATGTGGCTGCAACTGATGTTACCGTTATCGATATACTTGATAGCAATTTAAGTTTCGTTCCAAACAGTTTCACAGTTAATGGGCAAACCATTCCAAACGCTGATTTATCTACTGGTGTAAATATCGGTTCAATTAATGGTGGAAACACATCAATTGTCACATTCCAAGCCATCGTTTCAACCCTGCCAATCAACAATCCTATTTCTAATTCGGCTCTTACCACTTACCGTTATATTGTTGATTCAGATCAGCCGTTCATTTCGCCTTCCAATCAATCTAATACAACGACAACACAAGTTAATAGCGCTATCCTTACTGCACAAAAAAATTCAAATGTGGAAACAGTAGATATTGGGCAAGATATTGTCTACTCAGTTACGATTACAAATAGCGGCAATGTTAGTGCGACGAATGTTATTTTTACCGACCTAATTCCAGACGGAACTTCCTTTGAACCGAATAGTTTTACACTTAACGGAACTACCATCCCAAATGCAGACATAATGACAGGCGTTCCAATTGGAGATATCGCACCAAACCAGTTTGTCATCGTAGCATTTCATATTAATGCCAATGAAATTCCACCTATAAATCCAATTACCAATCAAGCTATTGTTAGTTTCCAACATATCGTTAATCCAGCTAATCCTCCCGTTTCAAAAAATATTACTTCTACTACTGTTTCCACAAAAATCGAAAGTGCAATTTTAAACACAATTAAAATTGCAGATAAAGCTTTTGCAACGATTGGTGATACGATTACGTATACAACTACGATTACGAATACAGGAAATATTCCGGCTAATAACGTTATTTTCTCAGACCCGATACCATCGTGGACACAATTTGTGGCAGGATCAGTTATTGTTGATGGCACTCCATTACCATCTGCTTCTATCATTGATGGTGTTGGCATAAATACGATCACTCCAAATCAAACTGTAACAATCGTATTCCAAGTTCAAATTGTAAGCAACCCAACAACGTTCACACCTGAACTCCAAAACTTAGGATTTGTGAACTTCCAATATAACGTAGGAAATGCATTACAGGCTCAGCCTGGCAATGTGGAAACGAACGTCTTCGTTACTTCTATTAATTCAACAATACTTTCAGCCGTAAAAACTGCTAATACCGCCTTTGCAAACATCGGCGACACGATCACTTATACCGTTTTAATTCAAAATAGTGGCAATACAAACGCTACGAATGTAAATTTCTCAGATCCGATTCCAGCAGGAACAACTCTTGTTGAAAATAGTTTTACTGTAAATGGAAGTACCATTCCAGGTGCAAATCCAAATAACGGAGTGAATATCGGAACCGTTAACGCGGGTAGTTCCTTAACTGCTACTTTCCAAGTCATAGTTACATCTACTCCACCTTCGAATCCAATTACAAACGTTGCATCTATTCAATACGAATTTATAGTTGATCCGGCCTCTCCTCCTGTTACCGGCACAATAAATTCTAATAGTGCTTCCACACAAATTAATAACGCGACTGTTACAACTGTTTTAGAAGCAAATCGTACAATCGTATCTACCTTAGATATAATTACGTATACAGCAACATTAACGAATACTGGAAACTTCCCTGCAAATTCTGTATTACTCATTAACGGAGTTCCTGAAGGGGCATTATTTGTTCCAAATAGTGTCACGCTTAACGGGATTTCACTTCCAGATGCAAGTCCAACTCTCGGTATTCCAGTTGGTATTATCGCACCAGGTGATTCTGCTACTATTACGTTCCAATTTCTTGCAAGTTCTATTCCACCACAAGGAGCGATTATAAATCAAGCACTTACAAGTTACACTTATATTGTCGACCCAAGTCAACCTCCAGTTACAGCAACATCTTCATCTAATACGGTAAATACAGCTGTCGTTGATGCATCGCTATCTGTAATTAAAAATACAGATTCTCTCGTACAATCTACTGACGGTACAATCACTTACACGGTAGTGGTTCAAAATAACGGAAATACAACTGCAAATACAGTTACTTTAACAGATTTGGTCCCAGAAGGAACTGCATTTATTCCAAATAGCGTAACCATAAATGGCGTTTCAGCTCCGGGTGCTGATCCAAACGTAGGAATCTCCTTAAACGCCATTGCACCTTCAGAAATCGTCACCGTCACATTCCAAGTTATCGTTCAATCCATTCCAAACGTGAATCCAATTTCTAATATAGCCCATATTGACTATACTTTTATCGCCGATCCAACTGCTCCTATCATCTCTCGAACAATTACGTCTAATCCAGCTTTCACACAAATTTCGGATGCGAATGTTCTTTCTTTAAAAGCTGTCAATGCACAACAAGCAACAACCGGTGACATTTTGACCTATACGATAACGCTAGAAAATACCGGAAATATTCCAGCTACTAATCTCATATTTTCAGATACGATTCCAGAAGGGACTACATTCGTAGAAAATAGTTTTAAACTTAACGGAACAGCTATAATTGGTGCAAATCCAAATGCAGGTGTTACTTTGCCTAACCTAGTAGCAAACGCTACTCACCTTATTTCGTTCCAAATTCTTATTAACGATTCATTCTCGCAACAATCGATTACAAATCAATCTAATACAACATATACAATTCAACCAGACCCAGGACAACCGCCTATTACCGAAACATCTACAAGTAATATTGTCATTACAAATTTCGTGCAAGCACAATTGACAGTTACAAAAACGTCCAATCCAATAACTGTAGATATTGGCGGAACTATACTTTATATTTCTGAAGTTAAAAATATCGGCAACGTTGACGCAATAAATATTATTTTTACAGATTCTATTCCAGCTGGGACTACATTCGTTCCCTACAGTGTCACAATTAACGGTGTACTTCAGCCAGGTGTAAATCCAGAAAACGGAATACCAATTGGAACGATTACACCAAACAGTTCCAAAACAATACTATTTCAAGTACAAACAAATAATCCACCAACTGCAACCGAAATTGTAAATCAATCATCTGTAAATTACCAATATGTAAGTATTCCTACAGCTCCACCAGTGAATCGCTCTGCAAATTCTAATATCGTTACAACATCACTTCAAAATGCAAATATTATTTCTGTTAAACAGGCGGATGTTACTTTCGTAGCCATCGGGCAAAATATTACCTACACAAATACAATACAAAATATAGGAACTGTTCCAGCTAACAATACGGTGTTCATTGACAACTTTCCAGAAGGTACTATATTCATTGAAGATAGCTTATCAATAAATAATGTGATTCAGCCTGGTGCAAATCCTCAAAATGGAATAACTCTCGGCACGATACAACAAAATGAAACAGTCACTATTTCATTTCAAGTACAACTTACAAATATACCAGAGGGCAACACTGTCATTAACATTTCAGACACTTCGTATGAATACCAAATTGACCCTAGTTCTCCGATTGTTCAGCGTAGATCATTATCAAATGCAGTAAATACTGAAGTGCGGACGGCAAATGTTAGTGCAATTAAATCTGCTAACAGATCTATTACACGTATCGGTCAAATCATCACATATACAGTCGCAGTTACAAACGCTGGTACAGTACCTATTACAAATACTATCCTAATTGACGCAATTGCTGCTGGCACTACATTCGTTCCAAATAGCATCCTTGTAGACGGCATACCAAGACCTAACGAAAATCCAATTACCGGTATCAATCTTGGTATTATCCTTCCAAATAATACGATTATTGTTACGTTCCAAGTAAATGTAGTCTCTATACCTGCACAAAATACTATTAATAATATCGCTGTTATACACTATGAATATAAACCGGAACAAAGCGCACCACCAATTTCAGAAACAACCTCTTCCAATACTACAAATATACAATTTATTGATGTGATTCTTATCGCTACAAAATCTGCTAATAAAGTATTAGCTAATATTGATGACACCATTGAATATACAGTATTCATTCAAAATAACGGATCTACTACAACTAACTCCATCTTTTTTACAGATACTATAGAAGATGGAACAGTATTTATTCCGGGAAGTGTAACAGTTAACAACACTGTACTTCCTGCAGCAGATCCGAATATCGGCTTTTTCATTCCTAATATTGCGTCAGGGCAAGCGACTACAATAACGTTACAAGTTTCCGTTACGAATTTGCCAGCTTTAAATCCAACGCCTAATACTGCAAACATCGTCTACGACTTTATTTTCAATCCTGACTTTGCACCAATTCAAAAATCTACTACTTCCAATACTACTTTCGTCCAAATTAATGATGCTGATATCGTTTCACTGAAAACTGTTGATTTAACTTCTGTAACGATTGGTGACATTTTAACTTATACAACAACTTTAACGAATATAGGAAATGCAGATGCTACTACTGTTGTATTTACAGACAATATACCTGACGGAACAACCTTTATAGAAGGTAGCGTTTTAGTAAATAATATTCCTCAGCTTAACGCGAATCCAAGTACTGGTATACTTGTAGGAACGATTGCTCCTAACGTTTCTATCCCAGTCACATTTTCCGTTACTGTGGTAGCTCTTCCAGCTAGTGGTCGTATTCAAAATCAATCAACTTCTCGTTATACAATTAATAGCGAAGAACAAATATCGACTAGTAATATTACTATCACTGAAGTTATTTCTGCTCATGTAATTGCAACAAAAACAACACCTATCCAATACGCTGACCTACAAACGATTATCCCTTACACAATTTCCATCACGAACAATGGGAATATACAAGTTGAAAACATTATCGTTACAGATATTATTCCGGCGAATACGAGCTTTATAGATAATAGTGTTATTGTGAATGGAAACGCCCGTCCAAGTGACAATCCACTTAACGGGATACGAATTGATAACATTCCGCCTAATACGACAGCAACTATTCTATTTCAAGTACGGGTTACTTCGATTCCGCAAACAAATCCAATCTCTAACACGAGTACAATCGAATACCAATACACCATACCAAACCAGCCGCCTATTACCGAAACTATCATTTCATCAGCTGCCGTAACAGAAATTCATCACGCAAATTTAAATAGTAATAAAGCTGTTGACCGTGCATTTGCAACAGTCGGTGACACGTTAACTTATACGATTACACTCAATCAAACTGGTAATGTTGCAGCGAATAATGTAACCATTCAAGATATGATTCCTCAAGGTACTACATTTATAGAAAATAGCGTCATTGTAAACGGAGAAGCCCTTCCGGAAGTTAATCCAGTAAGTGGTATACCAATTGATACTATAACTGTCGGCGGAAACGCTGTCGCTTCATTCCAAGTAACCGTGACTTCTATCCCAACACCAAATGAATTGACGAACCAAGCCATTACTACTTTTAACTATATAGTCAATCCAAATAATTTACCTGTTACAAACACGACTACAACAAATACCGTCACAACAACTGTCCAAAATGATAATGTCGTTGCCATAAAGTCTGTTAATGCTTCGAATGCTTTACCTAGTCAAACTGTAACGTATACAATTACGATTACGAATAGTGGTAATGTAACGATTGAAGATATTATTGCCATAGACACCGCACCAGTAGATACAACCTTCGTTACAGGCAGCGTTACGATTAACGGAATCAATCAGCCTAATGAAAATCCTGAAAACGGTATTACATTAGGAAGCCTTACTCCTAATGAATCTACTATCCTTACTTTCCAAGTAACAATATCTCCTACAACTCTTCAACCAGCAATTAATAACGATGCTTCTGTTTCCTATACTGTTACCATTGACCCGAATGAACCACCTATTACAATTACAAAGCAAACAAATGTCGTTACAACAACAGTAGTTGATCCTATGGTTCGTATTAACAAAACAGCCGACACATCTATTGCCGTTATAGGTGATATGATTACATTCACATTAGAGGTATTGAACCATTCCCCGATTCCTACGATAAGTACTTCTATTTTAGATACCATTCCAACTGGTACAACATTTATAGAAAACAGCGTAACCATTAACGGCACTCCTGTTCTAAATGTCCGTCCAGACACTGGTATGAATATCGGTGCTTTACCAGCTGGCTCCGTAGCAAAGATAGCATTTAAAGTTCTCGTCACGTCTATCCCTTCAAACAGCACAATTATCAATTCTGCTTCCGTCACAGCCGCCTTCCAATTGACACCACAGGACCCAATTATTACTTTCATTGACAATTCAAATATCGTTCGTATACCAGTTCAATTTATAACTGCAACAGTAGTGAAAGATGCTTCCGTCAGCTCAGCTTATTTAAACCAATATTTTGATTATACGATGCGTATTACGAATACTTCTGATATTTCACTTTCAAATGTTTCATTACAAGATACCATTCCAGCAGGTTTACAATTTATGAACGGTACTGTCTTTATTAACAGCGAACGCTCTCCACTAGCGAATCCGAATATCGGTTTCCTAGTCGCTACTAATTTGGAACCAAACGAAACAATTATCGTATTATTCACAGTACAAGTGATAAGTCCACCTGTTAATAATGAATTTAAAAATACGGCGGATATTTCTTTACAACTTCAAGTCTCGCCTACCGATCCACCAATTACAGTAACCGTTACAAGCAACGAAAACATCGTCACTTTTATTCCGAAAAATCCTGATGAAACACTTCCAAATTTCAATTGTTTCTTTGACGGCGAACGTTTTATACGCATTACCCCTCGAAATATACGAAATTACTTTTGGACTTGGATTTGGTGGCGTTAATTTAAACAAAAAGAGATTGTAGTTTGGTTGAAACCAAATTACAATCTCTTTTTTATTCCCTTTATCGTAATACCTAATAACTCGTCCAAGCATTTACAACCAATCATCATCTCAAGTTATTTTAGTCGTAATAAGCTGACCAGCCTCATTAATTGTTACTTTCCATTTCGCTCCACTAGCAGTCTTCATAATGATACCTTTACTTGCTTCTATTTCAATATCTCCAAACATTCTTCCACCAGTTGTCGCTAACCAAGCATTCCCATTTTCCATCGAAGACCTTGCAAACATACGATTAATCCGAAAACGTTTATGGTCTTGAGAATAACCACTCAATGTAATTCTTACTTTATATAGTTGACTCGCCTTCATATTCGATATAATTGTATCGCCTACATTTAATGGAACATCCGATGCAACAACCCAATTTCCAGTTGCACTTAATGCATATTCAATTTTAATTTTCTGCGGGCTCTCTCCCCATCCAAAATACATTCCAAAACAATTTAACATTTGGATTGGATTTTTCGTAAAATCTAGCTCAATCACAACTGGATTACTATCTGGAACATCGATATAGTTTACACTTTGTTCATCTATTAAATTAAAGCAATTTACGAGATTCCCCCCGTAAGGTAATTTCCCACTTACTTGCTTAACAGTATACTTCTGCGGAGCGTTTACTAAAATATCATCTTGATTCCCTATTAAATGTGGTTTATTTAACGTAATCGGTAACTGAATTCGAAGAGATTCTTCATAGGTAGACGTACAAACATTGTATTGCCCTTTATCTACAATAGTTGTGGAAAGTAAATTTGAAAAAAGGTAGTTACGATGTGAATTAGAAGAAAATTCAATGACAATCTGTTCACTACTCATCCTGTACGTATCCCAAATCATACAATCAAATGTATTATAGGCACCCGTACAACGAATGACTTTTTTCGTTTGCTGTCTACATTGCACTTGAATATCCTGAAACGTATTTCCTGAACTTTCATTTGGTAAATCACTGTTTCCATCAACTTCTATCCCATACTGACATCCATCAATAAATATAGATTGAAATACATTTGCGTTAATCCAGCAAGGTGTATTTATATCATCTATATATTCTGTCTTCAAATGTATTGCAGTTTGAAAGTTTTTAATTTGAATAAAGTTAACTTGAAAGAAACTAATATAATCCCATGCTTTTTGACAATAAAAGTGTATAGCCTTACCTTTATATGACGACGTTGCATTTATTATATTAATATTTGATATAAGAGAGTGATTAGGAACTTCTATTTGTTGTGAACCGGAAACATAAATGACAGCAGATTGAAACACTGGATTTATAACTTGAACTGTACCACCTGTAATAGACGCATTTTGTTGCAGTTCAAACGCATTAAAATCTCCATCAATTTGCAACGTAACAGTAGGATCTAGCTCTAATCTTACATTTGATTTAATAACAATCGGTTTTACAATTTTGTACGTATTTATCCCTGTAATTCTAACCGTCGAAATTCGGTTCGCTACACAATAATTTATAGCTTGTTGAATTGCTAATGAGCTATCATTCCCTGAGTTCGGAACTGCACCAAAACAATCAATATGGACACTATTTTCTGGTGCACAATCTTCTTGGGAAGAAATATATTCTGACAAAATAAATTCACTCCTCATATTACCTTTTTCATATAATATGTGAGTTTTCTCTTAAAAGTTTCTCTAATAAAAAAAACAAACGACTTGCACGGTCATTTGTTTAATTCATATATACTTTTCGTTTCTTCTATCATTTTAGTTAATGAGAAATATCTCTCTGCTTTCTCTCGTGCTTTCAGTCTAATACGATTCACCTTTTCCTCATTTCCTTGTAGTTCCTCAAGCTCACTTGCAAACCCTAATTCGCAATATTCAGATACCAAAACACCTGATTCTCCATCTATTACCGCTTCATTTATTCCGCCAACATCTATTGAAACAATCGGTGTTCCTGTAGCCATTGCTTCAATTACCACCATTGGAAACACTTCACGAAAAGATAATAAAAGTAGGGCATTCATATTTCCTATAAACCTATGCGGCTCTGAAATATTCCCTAACATCTTTACACTTTGCTGCAATCCATACTTTTCTATTTCTTTCATAATAGATTCTTTTTCTGGTCCATCACCAGCAATATAAAACAAAAAGTCATCTCTTTTTTTCAACACATTTGCAATTCTTACAAATAATTGATGGTTTTTCTCCTTGGATAGCCTTGCTAATATCCCTATTTTATAAATAGATTCTGTCTTTTTCTGCTGGAATAAAAATCTTTCAATATCCACACCGTTATAAATTGTCTTTATTTTCTCTTCTGCTACATGCATTGAAATTAAATTATTTTTTTCAAACTCACTTACTGTAATAATATTATTCACATATTTATTTATAAGATAACGAAAAAGAGTTGGCATTTTCTTTTCTAATATCGTTACATTATGTTTCGTATACACGACTTTTATCTTTTTTTTCATGAACTTTTGAATTAAAAAGGCATATAATACCATTCGCAAACTATTTGCATGAATAAGTTCTATCTTTCGTTTACAAATTTCTTTTCGTAAGTAATGAATATTTCTCAAATGATTCCATCGACTAAGTAACATGAAATTTTCTTTTCTAGTAAGAGACTCATATAGTTCTCCCTCACCTGCAGCTGTATAAACCGTAAATTTCTCATCACGCAAATTGCTTTCCAATTTACAAAAATAACTCTCGGCTCCCCCAGTTATCAATTTATCTGTCATCAACAGTATATTCATAATTGCGTCTTCCCAACTACATTGATTTTATTTTTTCTATAGGCATGAAAAGCATACTTACTAAAATAGTAAAAGATTTGCAATGCATTCAGTCGTTTTTGTTCCCTTAATAATTTCCAATACCGAAAAGCCGCTCTAATTTTATTTCTCGAAACAGAATTTGCTACAATTCTATACTTCGCTAACACTTGCTGTATCCCTTTCGCTTCATGTCCTTCATCTAATAAGTTTAGCCATAGCGCTGTATCTTCCGGCTGGACACTAGGCATTTCAATATGCGGAATTTTTTCACGATCAATCATTACTGTTAAACAACCTATAATTGTATTTCCTGCCAAACGATGATAGTCAACAGATTTCGGTACATTCACTTCTCGATTTAATTCATTACCGTTTTCATCGATTAAACTATACGATGCATATGAAAAGGCCACATTCATTTCTTCCATAAATAACAATTGCGTCTGCAATTTATGTGGCAACCATATATCATCGCTATCTAAAAAAGCAATATATCTTCCTCTCGCCTCTTCAAACGCTAAATTCCGAGCTTTAGCAGCACCAACATTTTCTTTTAATGATAATAGTCTAATACGCGAGTCCCCTTCTATTATCTCTTTAATTTTTGCAAGAGATTGGTCCGTTGAAGCGTCATCAACGATAATCATTTCCCAATTTTCATATGATTGATTCTGTACAGATAAAATCGTCTCACCTATAAATCGTATACTATTATAAGAAGGTGTTATTACAGAAACATGAGGCGCATTATTATGTGCTGATAGACATTGTACCATCTACCTTTCCCCTTCCTTCATATATTGAAATGTACTTTACAACCATTGCTAAAAATAAAAAGAACGCTTCGTTAATAATGAGTGACAATGACATCATCTGAAATAAAAATGCAATCATAGTTAATAAAAGATACGGTTTTTCACGAAACAAAGTATACTGCGTTAACTTGAACATTAATATGCATAAAAAAGCGCTATATAAAAGAAAACCAATTGTACCCGATTCAGACAAAATTTCTAAAAATGTATTGTGCACATATAATTTTTCGTTAAATTGAAACTCATAATAATTCGAAAAATTAAACGCACCGATTCCGATATATGGATTGGATACATAATATTTAAAAGCAGCTTCCCATAATGTAAATCTTCCACTTCCATTATCATGCGAAAAATCAGAAATTCGTTTATTCAATATGTCATCCAATTGGCCACCCATTACACTATTCGATAAACAAAAAATCACTACACCAAACATTAGTAAACTCATTATTATTTTTATTTTTTTTGCAAAACTAGATGTACATACATATACAAAAACGACAAGCACAAGTGCTAATATTCCTCCCCTTGAAAAGGTTAATAAACTTGTCGTAACACATAAAATCAATCCTAAAATGTTCGTCATATTATGTAGGTTTGTCATATAATACATAAAAAATATTGTATTATAAAAAATAAAAATGTTAGGATCATCTAGCAAACCAATTAATCTTGGATATCCTCTATCAACTAATAGTCCAGCAAAAATTTCTCTTTCTTCTCCACCGTACAATTCAAAGTGCTGTAAACCGACTATATACAGTATTAGGCTTACAATATTAAATATGAATCCTACATAGACAATAGATGATTCAAGTGTTGCTATTTCAACATTTCCTAATAAATTTCTCATTATAAAATAACAACCTAAAACAAGTAGCACACCAAAAATCATACGAATACTAGCATTTAAATATATAGAAAGAATTCCACTGAAACAATAGATGAAATAAAATAGCAAAAATACAACTTCATGAAAATATAGCTTTTGAATATGAAAGTTTTTAACTGTTAAACAAAAATATATGACTAAAAAAATCATATATATCTTCAGCGAAAATCCAATATATATGTTGTATTTACTTAACATGACAAATAATATTAAGAGCATAATCCATTTCATCGATATTTTCATATTATTTTCCATAGGCTATATCCCCTGTTTCGTAATATAATCCTTTTTGCGTGTTTTTCTTATAAACGAAAGAAGAAGTTTTTTCAACTCATAATCATATAGGAATATACCCACTACTACGATTAACGTATTCAGAACGAGCGCAATGAAATGATATGTGTGCAATATATATTGCACTCCAATAAAAGTTACACCAAAATAAATTGTATACGGTATTACAATTTGGAATACAATTTTTTTCTTCACTACACTTACCGCTATATACCCAACTAAAGCCACAATTTCAAATAAAACCATAGCGTAAGCCGCTCCTATCACTCCACCAATACTACTAAAGCTATAAAGCATAACCCCACCTATCACTAACGCTATACATTGCACAACCGTTCTTTTATTTTGACGTCCACTCGTTGTTAAGCCGTCAGCTATAGCAATATTTAAACTTTGCAGCACAATGAGAAATGATAATATTTGGAGTGGCTCTACTGCATTTCTCCATTCTTCCTGAAAAAATATAGAAATAAAGTATGGCGCTAAATGATATAAACCTATCGTCATACATATTCCCACAATCGCCATTGATTTTATTTGAAGTAAGTTTAATTTCGTATGCTCTTCTAAATTATTCTGATTATAATGCTTAAAGAGCACTGGATAAAATGCACCTGCAATCACCCCTGGCACTTGATATAAAGCTGCTGGCATCCGATACGCCACTGCGAAAACACCTACCATACTTAATGGCAATGTATAGTTAAGTAAGATAGGTGCTAATTGTGGCGTACTCATTATTAAAAAACCACTAATAACAAAAGGTGTCAATTGCCAAAATAACGCTTTATGAATTACGACCTTCATATTCATACTCGTCTTTCTTTTCATTACATATATGCTGAATACACCACCGATCATATAACCAAATCCATATAAACGAGCAGTTATATAAACTGGTAACTCTCCGAAAATACAAAAACATGTAATGATAATGACAACTGCCGCTGATACAACTTTAATAAGCGCTATATACTTCATACGCTCCGTCAGCTGAAAGTAGGCAATCCCTATATTTTGCCAAGTTAATCCTATTAACATGAAAAACATTACGTTTATCATCATATAAATCAAATTTCTATCCGCATACATATAATGAATAGCAATATAGCCGATTATAGAAATAAAAATAAGTAGAATCATCCTTACTTTTATATACGACGATAAAATTGTCTCTAAGTCTACGCCATCTTTTGCCCCTTCTCGAAGAAACGTATTCGTAAGTCCTAAATCTGTAAAAAATAACATAACAAACGTCACTGCTATGGCAACACTAAACATCCCATAATTTTGTGCATTTAAAAAATTTGCTAAAACAATTAAACTCACAGCCTGAAGAAGATTAGCTAAAATTGTGCTATAAAATAGATGGATAATATTATTTAAAATAGATCTCCCCATACCTGCTCTCCTTTGCAAGCAACCTACTTACATATATTTATCTTGCACCATTACCGTTCAATACTATTAAAACAGTTTTACATAAAATCCGAATATCCATCTTAATCGTTTTCAATTCAATATACTCCATATCCAATTTCAACTTTTCTTTCGGATCAAGATTATATCCTCCATTTATTTGTGCCCATCCTGTCAACCCTGGCTTCACTATTAAACGATCCTTGAATTCTGGAATATACGTATCAAATTGTTTATAAAAATACTCTCTCTCTGGTCTTGGTCCGACAAAAGACATATCACCTTTTAAAATATTTAAAAGTTGCGGTAACTCATCAATTCTCGTTTTCCTTATAAACGATCCAACTTTAGTAATTCTTGGATCATTTTCATTTGCCCATTGTGGTCCATTTATTTCAGCATCTTTTACCATCGATCTTAATTTAAATACATTAAATTTCCTTCCATTAATCCCTAAACGTTCTTGAAAATAAATTGGAGCTCCTGCTGTTTCGAAAGCAATCATAATACAAAAGAACAACATAATTGGTAGCGTTAATAGTAACAATATGAGTGAAAATATAATATCAAACAAGCGCTTTATACTTCGATTCAAAATACTGGTCTTTTCTTGAGCCGGAATCGTATACAACTTGGCTTGATTTGTTTCACGAATCATAGATCGTTACCCCCACATTCAAGAATATAAAACTATACCTATTAATTCACATTCTTTCCTCTTTATATTTGCTATCACTTTTTGCACCTTACGTAGGGAATCTTTTCGCTTTTTGACTGCTAAGACCACTCCATCACATTTCCCTGCAATCATGTGCGTAGCAGGAAGCTCAAATACTTCAGAGGAATACAAGAAAATATAATCAAAATCTTCTTTCCACTTCGCCATTACATGATCAAATTCATCCGTAGCAACTAAAGGCGTTCCGGTGTGTACTGTTTTTTGGGCAGGAATACAATATAAGTATTTAGATAAATTACTAGAAAAAGATTCATAACTACAAGGGGAATCGTTTATTATATCGTTCACTGTTTTCGTATAATTGCTTTGTAATAGTAGATGTAGTTTAGGATCAGAAAAATTCACGTCGATAAGTAACACCTTTTTTTTCATCTCTGCAAACACTACCCCTAGATTTACTATAAGCGACGCGATAACACCTCTATCCTTCGTTGAAGTAACTGTGAACACTTGTTTCCCCGATTTTTTCAACTCGTGATACACCGTATAAAACTGCTCTTTCATAAAAGCATCATGCGGATTAAATGTCAGCTTTTTCTTTGTCTTAAACATCGACATGTTCACCTCGATATATAGATGATTGCGCATCAACTTCTATAGATTTCTTTTTTCTATTCGGTTTCATATTTATGTGACCAATAACAGATACTGTTGTTATTTTCTCTAAATCTTGTTCCACGTATATACGCTCATCAAAATAATCTCGAAATACAGCTAAACCTATCCCAACAAAAAAACTAACAATTAAAGAGATAGGAATGATAAGTTGAAATTTCGGAAACAACTTTTCAGCTTTTTCCTGTAACTCAGGGTCAGTTAATATTTTTATCCCCTGTACATTCGTATACTGTTGAAAACTTTTTTGAGATTGTTCTGCCAATGACTTTACAATTTCTTTGACGATTGTAGGATCCGAATCTTTTACTGTGACAGTAACGATTTGTGAGTTGTCCATATTCACCACTGAAATTTTTTGTGCTAATTCATAAGTTGATTGCTCTAATTTCAAATTTTTTTTAACCGTTGAAATAATGAGTGGACTTTTTAATATATCAACATACGACGTTACAAGTTGCTTATTTTCCTGTGTTTTATTCACTGCATTTTCCTTATTAAACCCATCTAAATTCCCAACGAGAATTTGCGTTGAATATTGATACGAAGGCTTTAATATATACATAGAAATAAGAATTAAAGAAACTGTTACACAACACATCGTCAAAATAATTGTTACTACTCTTCTTTTCAATAGCTGCTGAAAATCCTTCATACTAATTTCTTGCTTCAATTATTTCACCGCCTTTGTTTGAATGACATCCTGCAACTCACTTTCTGCAGATAGTCTTTTCTTTTCTAAATTCGATTGCTTTGTTATATACTTTCCGATCCTGAATGCAAATTTTTCTACAAACAAATAAGAAATTATTGCTAGTATAAACGAAAGAATGAGCGATAACATTAAAACAATAGGTAACGGAAATATTTCATGAAGCATATACACTAGGGAAAATAAAGATATGATGTGGTATAAATAAAGACTGTAAGAAATCTTCCCCAAATATAACAAGTATTTATTACGTAGCAAGGATGACAAAGTTGATACTGACAAGCTTAATATGACAAATAAACATGCACTTATCGCTACTACGTAGTCTCGAAATATAAAATTATTAAGCAAATTAATTTCTCCAACAAGCCCTTCATACATATAAAGTAAAACCGCAAATAAAAACCATGCAATTTTCTCATTTTTAGTACGATTACTATAAAAAACTATTAAATTTTTTTTATATTTCGCAACTAGTGCTCCTAGTAAAAACAGCACTGTGTAATGCAGAGTTAATGCATAACTAGTTAATGTTAAACTTGAGTGAAATAAAAATAAAATCACGACAGAACATATACTAAAACTAAACAATGACAATAATGAATACCTCAACGTTTTTCGTAAACAAACCATCAAAACTAACGGAAAAATTATCGATATTCGCATTTCATGAACAAGTGACCAAATTACGCCGTTATATGCATCTGTATTATATTTCCCAATTAATAAAATATGTTGCGCTATTAAGCTTAAAGAACTTTCAATCGTCCATGAGCGATTAAACCATTCACTTAAATTAAAAATACCATATTTACTCATTGTAGTCTGGCATAAAATAGCTATAATTATTGCTACGATATATGGAATATAGATTCTACATATACGCTTTAAAAGGAATGATCCATAGCTATCGTAGTTTTTTTGAATGGATCTATACAAAACAAATCCACTCAAAACAAAAAAGATAATAACAGATTCGTTACCACTACTAAAAATTAGACGAGCAGGTGTTTCTTTTAATAGATAAATAACAAATGGTTTATTATCTTCATAACTGTAATTTTGAAATACTGAAAAAATCATTAAATGATGGCCAATCATTACTATCAATGAAGAAATTCCTCGTATAGAATCCAGTTCTTCATACCTATCCATCGTTTTACATCAACTCCTACTGAAATGATAATAATCATTTCAAAGCGACACCATTATTCATATTCCTCTCCTTTCTTTTCATTCCAATTTTTCATATTAAAATGATTTTATAGCGTAATTTTGAATGTATTGTAACATTTTTTGCAATATTATGAATAGTGAATCTTCAAAATTGATATATACCAATTACAACCTCGAAAAATGAATAATACTGACAGAAAAACACTATAAAAATATCTTGCATAGTTACAAAATTAAAGAGAGGAATAGAGTTTTTTCAATATAAAATAAAAAAGATAGCCTTTAAAGGCTATCTTTTTTATTTTATTTAATTATTGGCACCACTATATGCTACATGTCGTTTCTCAATTCTCTCTTCAATTTCTTTCATATTTTCTTTATTATTTAATAGTGATTGTTTATTTTCAATTAATAATTGTTTAAAAGATTTTCTCACTTTTTTTCTCATTTTCATTGTCCTCCTTGGGGGATGGTTTATATAAAAGATAAGGAATTATCTGTGTGCCCTTATAATAATTGATTGTTGTGAATTCCATTTGAACTTCATATGAAAATTTCATTTATTTTCTGACAACTTTGTGAACATACAAAAATGTGATCATCCTAAAACCATTTTGAAATGCTTCATTTCATTATAAAAGTTGCTATTGTCATCAACTTCTATCAATATATTTTGTCGAAACATTTATATATTTAAAATTGAGTTCGATATAATTTTATTTACTACGATACTGTTCGTAAAAACCAAAAGAGAGGTGTTATATAAGTCAAAGTTTGACTTATATAACACCTCTCTTTCAAAACTATTTATAGCATATTGATTAATATTTCAGGTCTTCCCCAATTCATTTCTTCACAAACGAATCTAAGTTTTTCTTCATCCATTGTGTGTAATCCTTCTTCTAGTAAACATGAAATTGGAACTTCACAATGAATTTGTGCCAATTGTAATGAAATATTTAAGTTCTCTAAATCACTTTCAATCTTTGTGCGCTGCGCTTTCGTTAATGTTGCTACATTTTCTAGTACGTTTGCTACTGTTCCATGCTCTTGAATCAATTTATACGCTGTCTTTTCGCCGATACCTTTTACACCTGGGTAATTATCACTCGTATCTCCCATAAACGCTTTCGCATGCACGATTTGCCACGGCTCTACACCTTTTTCTTCCATGATTTTCTCTGGTGTGTAATATTCGTAATTTCCAATTCCTTTGCGCAAGAGCATAACTGTAACGTTCTTATCAACAAGCTGAAGTAAATCCGTATCGCCTGTTAAAATATAAACTTCCGCTTCATTACAGTATTGTTTTGCAAGCGTACCAATACAATCATCCGCTTCATACCCTTTCATACCGATAACTGGAATAGACAATTTCGCAGTCATTTCTTGAACTAAATCAAATTGCGGAATTAATTCTTCAGGCGGCGCTACACGATTCGCTTTATAATTCGAGAACGATTCTGTTCTAAATGTCGTACTACCCATATCCCAGCATGTTACGATATGTGTCGGTTCAATTGCTTGCATAGCTGTTAATAAATGTTTCATATAACCATGAATCCCATTTGTAGGGGTACCATCTTGTCGTTTCATAAATTGTCCGTAGACACTTGTTGCGTAAAAAGCACGAAATAATAGTGCCATACCATCAACTAATAATACTTTTTTCATAATCCCTCTCCTACCAAAAAAATAATAACCCCACGTCATCACGTAAGGTTATATAAATAGATTACCATTCTACGTTTTTTCAACTTTGTCTATTATACATTGTTTTTGTATATTTAGCATCATTTACACATTAAGACGTTCTACTACAACAAGTATGAAGAATTCCTGTATACGTATTTTTCCCAGTCGAAACAACTACAGCCTTTGCATTTCCGCCAACAATATGAGTCCCTTTGAAACATACGTTTTCAAGTTCAAGTGGATTATAGTCTTTCATTCGTTTTAAAGGAATAAATCGTTTACGCTCAAGGTGATAGCAACTTTCAAATTTCTCAATACTTGCATCTTTTCCTGTTAGCACGGATTCATTTACTAATAAATCATTCGCGTAAATGATACGTACATCTGCTGGTACTGTATCACCTTCTGAAAGAAAAATCATATCCCCAGGAACAAGCTCTTGTACTGGCACATTCATCATTTTTAATTTACCGTTTAAACCTGTTACACTAGAACATTCTACTCGAGACACAGTAATTTTCTCACATTGTAATCCATCACGCACATGTTGTTTTGAAAAACCTGGAATCATTCCACTTAGCTTCATCATTACTTCCGCAATACGCGCTCTTTTTGAAATTAATTCGTTTCGGCCGTATACTTGAATACGTTTTTGTGCCTCTTTCATAGATAATCCGTCTCTTGTTGTTTTAAAATACGCAAATACAGATTTTACATCTCTCGTTGCGATTTCAATTAATAAATCTTTATTTTTTTGAAGCATTGTTTGTTCTTTCATTGATTTTTTACTTAATTTATATGACGTGTTACCCACAGTTTTGTTTGCATATAACATATTATCGTCTCCTCCTGTACAACATAGGAAGAAACGCTTTGTTTCTCAATTTATCCACTTTACCGTAACAGTGTTTAGCGCTTAAACATGCATATAAACGCTACATTATGATAAATATAGAGGGAGGAACAAGTCGTTTCCTGCCTACATCATATATTTTTGATTTGAAGTATATGGGTAACGGAACCGAGTCAGAATTTGACATGCTCCTCACCTCCTCGTTTAATTTTATAGTTTATACTATGAAGTTACTCATAGATTTGTAACAAAAAGACCCTTACTCCGAAAAGAGTAAAGGTCATGGCATACACAAATAAACGTTTCCTAAACAATTAGAAATCTACGGACCTCTCCCTCGCCGAGTTTTAGCACTGTATAGCATAGGTACATTACCAGCTACGTTAAGAAAAACCTTAATTCGATCATTCCTGTTGACCCATTGGCGTCTCTCGACATTTTTGGGCAGTAGCATTTCTCTATACAGGAGCCTCACCTAACAGAGACTTATTTTTATTACATAGAAAATGTTACTCTTATTTAAAATAGATGTCAACAGTAGCCTACAATTTTTTCGAAAGGTATGGCGAACTAACGTATATAAAATAAAAACCTTTACGTCTAAACGTAAAGGTTTTAATAAGTTATACAACCAGCAATTACAATCCCAATGGAAAGCGATAAAAACATAAGAAAAAGACCGACTGCTTGATTATCTTCTTCAAGACTTTTGTTTATATTAAAGCGTGGTGTAAGCCACTCAGCTAAATAAAAGACGATAATTTGAGCCAAAATCCCAACGGCTCCCCACGAAAGCATATCAAGAAGTGAAATGGAATTAGCTGCTGTCGAATATAAAACAATAGCTAACCCAAGTAATCGTCCTCCAAGTACATAGCTTACCGCCTTATTCCCTTGGGCCATTAACTTAAATTCTTTTACTTTCGTTGTCACTTCCATGAGGAACAGACCAATGCATAAAAGGCCCAGTGTTACTGCTAAATATAATAAAAAATTAATCATATACTTTCCTCCTTTTTTATACCTACCGGTAAATAGTACGATTCATTCCCCGTAATTTTTTCCCCAGCGCGAATACCGATACTACTCGCTTTTCCAGCAATTAAAAACGAACCAAACACATACGACAGTTTCTCCATCCCTTTCTCTGTTTCCAAAGATACGACTGGAAGTTCTGTATACTTTTGAAATATCGGCAGTGACGCTTTATACGTTTGGTGTGCATTTTGAATCATAATATTTTCGTCCTTATCGCGAACGGTAATTGTGTCTCCTTCTCTACCAAATGAAGGTTTTTGAACGAAAGAACCTTTTCCCAAAAATAAATCTCGTTCTAAATATGTAGGTAACATATATTCTTTAATCCACTGTTGTTCCTCATTTGTATAAAAGGCCTTTTCTTCTGCTAACCCCCAAATAAGACACTGAATTGATTTTGGCTGAAGTAAAAATGCTGACAAAGGATTTATTATAAAAAGCTTTCCGGCTTTTACAAGTTGCAACAGTTCCACACCTACGAAGTCTCCTGTTTCAGGATCTTGATCCTCAATTAAATCTTCTATCGGATATGTTTGGCGATATAAAATATCAATCTGTACTCCATCCCTATCCACTAAAGCATCTTTTGTAATTCTAAGTTCTGACATTGGCACTACTTTATTTTCAACATGGCATAACTGACTCAAATACATAGTCGTATTCCAATCCTCAATATGTTCATGATGTGCTGTAAAAACAACATTTGGGTTATCTATTCCCTTTGTCGCTTCCATTACGGCCTTTGTAACACCAGAAGATAGTAATCGTTCTTGACCCAAGTTTGGATCATCATAGCCTAGTTTTCCACAAACTTTTCCATTCATTTGAAAGCATTCCATAATAAAAGTTGGTGTATCACTATTAAACTCAAGCATTTTAATTTGGTTATCACTTGTTAAAACGAAATCAAATCGTGAAATAACAGATTCAGGATATAATCCTTTCATTCTAATAAACGATAAGCTTGCAGGAGGATACCCAAGTTCAAGAAGCTGTTCGTCACTTAAATTCCGCAAAAGTTTAGCAGTCTTAAAAAATATTTTCCCCATTCGTTCAGTTGCTAATTGCAATTGTTTCATAGTCTGATTTGTTATAGAGAAAACATGAAACAAACTATACTCACATTCATATAAATCCGACCAAAAATTCGGATATTTCGAATAAAACGCTTTTCGTTCTCTTATATATTGCGACATATGTTAGCCCCCAAATCCTCCCTTTGAACCGCTTCCAATTCCACCTTTAAATTCCGCAGACGATTGATAAGATTTAAACGCCGATGAATTTTTAAAAGTGGATTTATTTTGATAGTAACTCCCACCATAAAAATAATGCCCACGATAACCTGACCTACTATCATCACACTGCCATACCCCAAGTTCATCATCCCAATCCCAATCTGAACAACTATTATCATTCGGTTTTGGGGGAAGATCTTGTGCGCAGCCAAATAAGGTGCCAGTCATTAAAGACGTTACGACACCACCTACTAGCCATTTCGTTTTTGTCACCTTCGCACTCCCCTTTTTAAATTCTATTCCTATTATATAAGATAGCATGATAAAGTAGAAGAAAAAGGAAGAAGAGGGATAAAATGCGCTTAGAATATCGACTTAATGATGAAACGAAAAGATATCCTGCTTTATGGAGCTACGCAAATATTTCTAACTCTGAAATCATCGCACGCATGACGTGTGAATATTTTATAAAGGATAACAAGACATATGTTGTTACTGCTACTTCAGTAGATCCAGACGGAACAGCAGTTATATATATTCAAAAAGAAGAGTTTGCAAATGACCCTTCAGATCCTACATACTCTCACATCGGTTTTGAGGTTAGAGAACTAAGTGAAACGAGTTCAAGCATAATAGATCGGAAAGATGTATGGAACTATGAAGAAATTTTGCCATCTCTTCATTCAGACCTTATATATATTCAGCGCGACGGCATGCATATGGAGTTCGCTTTAGATTCAAGAGAGATTGATGAAGATAGAAAGTGCTATATTTATTATGGAAACTTCACAGGTGAATCCAGATAAAATAGATATATGTATGCAACAAAAAAACCTTACGTATAAAACGTAAGGTTTTTATATAGCCCCACATATGCCGTTCTCTCTAGATGTCCATAAACCTGCTCTCACAGGTGGATGCTCTCACAAATGTTTGTAACTTCCTTCTTAAAAAGATGGCATGTTAGCTACATTTAAATATTGAACTTCCATATTAAACTTATTGGTTTAAGACATGCATAAGCTACGTACACCGTAGGAATTTTATATAATGTTAGTTGAAATAAGACCCCCGCACGTGCCGCTCCTCGTAAATGTCCAAAAACCCGCTACTCGCAGGTGGATGCCCTCACAGTTACCGTACATCTTCCTCCACAAGGAAGGCTTGATGATGGTCGCTAAATATTGAGCTTCCGTATAACTAACATCGGTTTTAGACATAAATAAGTTACGTACACCGCAGGATGTATTATTTACTTGTCGTTATATTATCACATTGTTTCCAATGTGTAAAATACAAAGTTTTTCGAGCAATTTCTTGCTTGTGACCTTATTTTAATACAAATTATTTTTGCATGCAAGTGATTAATCTTCTTCTTTTGCAATTTGATTTTCTGGATAAGAAATCCAATCACTCCAGCTACCTGCATACAATTTAACATTTTGGAATCCAGCTAATTTCAATGCAAGGATATTTGGACAGGCTGTAACACCAGAACCACAATATACAATTGTTTCCTTATCTTTCGAAAGATTTCGGAATCGTTCTTGTTGTCCAGCTTCATTCTTAAATTGCCCTGATTGTACAATTCCATCCTTCCAAAAATAGTTTACTGCTGTCGGAATATGTCCTGCTTTTGGATCAACTAGTTCCTCTACACCAGCATAACGTTTTGGCTCTCTAGAATCAATTAACGTAACATCTGCACCTGCATGAATATTCTCTCTCACCGTTTCCATCGTTACAAGCATATGATCTTGTACATTTGCTTTGAATGTTTTTCGTATAGCAACAGGAATTTCCGTTGTTATCGGTAGTCCATTCTCTTTCCAAGCTGGAAATCCACCATCTAATATATATACTTTCTCATGTCCTACATAGTTTAATAACCACCAGAGACGAGAAGCATTTGCACCCGCTTGACTGTCATATGCAATTACTGTCGTATGTTCATCAATACCAGCTTGTGAAAGCTTGTCTGCAAACTCCTCAATATTCGGCAATGGATGGCGACCACCATGTTCTGTTACAGGACTTGATAAATCTAAATTCAAATCAAAATATAATGCATGAAGAATATGTTCTTCCTCATACTTTTCTCTACCCCAATTAGGATTCGCTAAATCAAAACGACAATCGATTATACGGACATTCTCATCTTCTATATGCTCACGTAACCATTCGACTGTAACTATCATCTTTAACGACCTTCTTTCTGTTGCAAACGACTTACATACTCCATAACCATTTCTTCTGTAACATATTTACGCTCTAGTGTAACACCATTTTTTGCAAGATCATTAATTTGCTTTGTTACAACATTAATGACATCAACCGAAAATTCTTTCCCATTTGACGCAAGAGATACGGCTGCTTCAATAGCTGCTTCACGCTGCGCATCTAATTGTAAACATGCTTTTACACTTTCATTTTGTTTACGAGAATGTGCTGTAATTGCTTTATGTACTTCCATCTTCTCTTCCCCCTAAATAAGTTATACGTTCTCATTCAATTCCATTGCAAGCCGAATCATATCACGGCATACAATCCCATTTTCAATAATCTCTTCTTCATAATGCTTCGAAAAGTAATCAAAATCAATAGAAAAAATACGAAATCCACATTTTTGATATAAAGCAAGTTGTGAAACACTAGAATTGCCTGTACCAACTTCAAGTTTTGACATACCATATCCTTTAGCAGTTTCTATGGCATGACTTATTAGCTTCTTCCCAATCCCTTTTCCTTGCAAATGCTCTACAACCGCAATATTCATAATTTCCATCGTCTTCGGCCTTGTTTCCAAAAGAACATATACACCGATAACTCTCCCCTCTTGCTTAGCTACATATGTTTTCCCTCTTTGTACATATGTATCAATTTGCCCCTCACTTGGATCAGCAAGCAATAATAAAGGTTTCGGTATAGCTTCTTTCGAAATATACTCTATTACTACACACATAAAAAACTCCCCTTTCTCTATTGTTCTAAACCCTCCTTGTCTACCATAAATAATAGAAAGGAGGGATTCACCATGGACAACAATGAGAAAAAGTGCAACGTCATCTCTATTGATGGAAAGAAGAAGAAAAGCGACACGTATTCCTACCCAAAATTAGTAGTAGAAAACAAAACATATGAATTTTCTTCATTCGTCTTATGCGGTGAAACACCAGACGGCAGACGCCTCGTTCTTACTCATATGATTTCTACCGATGAATTTGCTGGGTTTGTCAAATCTTTAGATACAGTATTGCAAAAGAAAATTGAACGAATCTTTTTCTCATAACGACTATATCACATAAATTTCTTTTTCAATTTCTACTAACTGCTTTTGCAATTGTTCTTTACTTTGTTCATATAGTGATACATCAATTGTTTCAGCCAATGCAAATAATACACTTTCATAATAATTCATCACATCTTGTTGCATCACTTTTTGGAATAAGTTCCATTTCAAATCCCACTCTTGCTTATAATGATGAACAAATAAATTTTTTTCATCAGCTACATAGTTTGATACGAAAGGCTCTAATACAACTTTAGCCTCTTCTTGCATGAAAGCTTTATCATTTTTTTCAAAAAAGCTTTTTTCATTTTTAAAATGCGCCAGTGCTTTTTTGAAATCTTTTATTTCAACTGAAGGGAACGGTTCTTTATGTGCAATATCTTTATATTCATAATCCACTGTTCCACTCATAGAAATTGATTCATTTTCTACTTTACAGTTCACCACAATTTCATTCTTTGCACGCTTCATCGCTTCATCTATCCATTTCTCAAGGCGTAATGATGTCGCACGCATTTCTTGTAGTAAATCATGCTGAATAAATGCTACTAATTCCATAACGCACTGTTGCAACTGCACTTTCACATTCCCATCCGTTCGCAGCGATGCTGGATTAATAAATTCAGTAAACACATCGTTATAGCGTAGGAATAGACGCTGTTGCACGTAATAAAGCAATTCTTTCACTTCATTTTGCATCGCCTGCTCTTCAGCAAGCACACTATATGATGAAATAATATGAAGTAGCTGATCACGCTCTGCTTCATATTTTTTCGTTTGCTTCTCTTTCTCTTCATTCCCCTGCTTTGCACCGTTTATCATATTTACTAAAAGCTGATCTGCTCCTTGCAATGTACCATATAAAGCATGAACAGATACGAGCATTAAATCTCTCATCATAAAGGATGTAAATGATTCCTCGAACTTAGCAATCCCAGAGTTTTGTAAAATACCGTACTTCTCTTTTTCAATATTCTTTCCTTGCTTCTCTTCAAGTGCACATAAACTTGAAATTGCAAATAAACGCGGATTTCTAATACCATATTGCAGTAGCTGGTCTGCGATATAACCTTTTACCATTTCAAGTTCTTCTTCAGACTCTGCTAAATCGGCCGCATTAATTAAGAAGAACATTTTATCAAGTGCAAAAGTATCCTTTACACGACCAAGCTGGATTAAAAATTCACGGTCAGCACGAGAGAACACATGATTATAATACGTTACAAATAAAATAGCATCTGCGTTTTTAATATACTGGAACGCAACGTCCGTATGGCGGGCGTTAATAGAATCCGCTCCAGGTGTGTCTACAAGCGCTACTCCTTGCCTTGTTAAAGCACAATCATAATAAAGCTCCATGTACTCAACAAAACATGATTTTTCTTCATTCGCTACATAATCAGAAAACTCTTCTAATGTAACTTGTACTTGCTCCCCTAAATGAGCAGAAACCGTATCATACCCTTTTTGTACCGCTCGTAAAAAGCTAAATGTTGTTTTTTGCTTCCCAGTTGGTGAAGGATATTTCATAACTTTATCAATTTGTGCTAACGCTTCATCTAACGTAGTAATCTCATAATGAAACAACTTATAAACAGCTTTCATATCTTCTAATAGAGCTTGCTTTGATTTGAATTGAACCATTACTGTTCCGTGTGGTTTTTCCTCTGTAACCGGCAAAATTTGATTAATCGTTGCCGTCGTCGGATTTGGTGATACAGGAAGTACATTCCCACCAAGCAATGCATTGGCAAATGATGATTTCCCAGCACTAAAAGCTCCGAATAACGCTACTGTAAATTGTTTCGTTTCCACACGACGCCTTTTTTCTATTACCTCTTGTTGTACATGTTTCAGCGCTGGCAATGGCTCTAATATCGTTTCAGCTTTCTTCACTTTCTCTAATATACGCTGAATATTTAAAGCTGCCGTTCCTTTTATCTCTTCCTCACGAGCCATTACGTTATCGTTTACGCTTTCCTGCTCTTGTAGTGTGAATTTCTCACTAACAATTTGTGTTTTACTTTGCAATATCTCCTCTATTTGCAATCCTTCTGGTGTAGCAACACGCTCGTGCCAAACATTTTGCAAATAACTTTCATATGTCTCTAAATTGTTACTGTATTGCAATTGCGTTTCTTTTGCCGTTTGCAACATCATATATTTTTCAATCTCTTCTTCAATGCGTGCGACTGCTTCCTTCACCTTTTGCTTTAAAACGACTGCACTTTTATCAAAAATTTGCTGCGCTTTTGTAAAATAACGTTTCTTCAGTTCATTCGCTACATCCGCTGTATAAAGAAGTAAGTAATCACCTGTGAAACCTGCACCTTGTTTAATGACTTCAGCTAACATTTCTGGTCCAAAAGCAATTTCTAAAGCATATATGTCTTTCCCAATTTCCTCTGTGAACAATCCTTCTTCTTTTAAGAAGGCAACAATAAATTCTTTCACATGAAAATCAAGTTGCGTTTCAACAGTCTTTTGCAAAGCAGAATAAAAAGCATCTAAACGTCTCTGTTTTTCTTGCTCCGTCTTTCCTTTCGCAAACAGCAAACCGACCTTAAATTTAGTTAATTTCGTTTCTAAATACGCATTTGCCAATTCTCTCATTTCAAATGGCATTAAATACGCGTTATCTAATATAGCTTGTAAGCCTTTTATAAATTCGTTTCTCACATGAGATTCTTTACTAGCCTCGCGTTGTTTAGTTTCCGTTAGCTCTTCTTTCTTTTCAACTATCTCTGAAATAGAAAGCGGCGATGCTAGCTCTTCCTCATATTTCAAAAGAGCTTTTTCATTTTCTGAAAGAATAAACGAAAAATGTTCCCCCATTAAATATTCTGTTTCTCGCTCCATTCCATCTCTTACATACTGCACTTTTTCTTTCATAATAGAAGTAATTAATGTTTCTAAGCTCCCAATTTCATTATGTGTATGGTTCATCATTCGTAATGAAGTATAATACACTCCATCTACTTCAATATCCCAGTTAGAGAACGATTGTTTTACACTATCTTTATAATCCTCAAACGATAATTCATTTTCTTTATGTTTATCTATTTGATTTACAACGAGATAAACCGTTTTATTACGTTGTTTCAATTCTTTAACAAATTGCAAATTCACTTCCGATTGGACGTGATTATAATCCATCATATAAAAAATTACGTCTGCTAGATGTAGCGTTGATTCTGTTGCTAATTGATGGGCATCATCTGTTGAATCAATCCCTGGTGTATCAACTAACATAACACCCTCTGGAATTGGCGCATCATTCCGATAAATGTGTACACCGATTACCTCATCACCGTCTTTACAAATTTGTTTTAATTCTTCAGCTGAATATGCACCGTCATATTCGTACTGTTCACCGGATTTAACTGTTACAACAACACGATCCATTCCTTTTTCAATTTTGACAACGTTAGCGCTTGTCGGAATTGGACTTGTTGGTAACAACTGCGCTTTATATAGATGATTCATCATCGTTGATTTCCCTGCAGAGAAGTGACCGCAGAACGCTATCATAAGCTGTTCTTGTTTATATTTTTGAATCACCTCAAACAACTTTACACTATTCTCTGCATCGCCGTGTTTTTGCCACTCTTCATAAAAACAAACAAGTTTTTTCATACCGTTTGTCTGTACTATGTTTGTCATCCCCTTGTTCCCCTTTATCCAAGATGTATATACTTTTCCCGCTATTTGCGAGCTCATAATCATCAGGAAATACATCCCCTCATCGATTACAGTTTCACTTTACTATCATACTAAATTTTCAGCATATTCTCATTAAAAATAAAAAATCCCTTTCATTCTTTTTACAAATGAAAGGGATTTTATGTCATATCACTCATTTTGCTGTTCCTACTCCATTTAAAACATACTTTGCAATAACTGCATATACAGCGACTGTACCTGCTACTAATGCATATACCATACTCATGCACCAACCTTTTTTGATAATGATTATCACTTTTAAATACATTTTATCATTAAAGAGAATCATTATCAATACTTTTCATAAAGAAAGCCCCTTATAGAAAGGAGCTTTACTGCCTGTTTTGAAGAAGGTTAAAACTTGTTGTGCACTCTTATTATATCTCATAATACAAATCTTAACAGTTTTAAAAATTGGAAATTACCTATATACCCTCCTCTTTACATTTTGTATAATAAAAGGGAATTACTTAACAAGGAGGAAAATAATGACACAAAATATTTCACAAGGCGAGAGGATTCACTCCATCGATATTATTAGAGGAATAGCTGTACTAGGTATTTTTCTTGTTAACTGGCCTATTATCGCTGGGATTGACTCACGTGATCTTTCAGGAGTTTATGAGGGGCTAGATAGCTATATCCGTCTATTCTACGATATGTTTATTCAAACAAAGTTTTATACTATCTTTTCGTTTTTATTCGGCCTAGGCTTTTATATTTTTATGACTCGTGCTGAAGCGAAAACAGATCGCCCAAAAACTTTATTTGTTCGTCGCTTACTTATTTTATTATTATTTGGTTTCTTACATTACGTTCTTTTATGGGACGGAGACATTTTACATAGTTATGCAATCGCTGGATTTTTCTTATTCTTATTTTATAAGAGAGAACCTCGTACCATTTTAATATGGGCAATCGTTTTATTAAGTATTTTTCAATTTATTATGCTAATTGCTAGTATTGGTATTGCCTTTATGCCAAAGGAGGAACTTGGCTTATCATTACCAATCATGCCACTTGAAGACTGGATGTTACAAATACAAAATCGTTTCCATGCATTTTATGCTAATGGGATAGGGCTAAATATTTCAATGCTTCCAGAAACACTCGGATTATTTTTACTCGGTTTATACGCTGGTAAAAAAGACATTTTCCGTCGTACGAAAGAGTTAGATCCGAAACTAAAAAAATGGCAAATCATTATGTTCGTTTTAACATTACCGTTTTGGTTCTTTATGGTTCGTTATTTCTTATCAACATCGTCATATGAACCACTTTATATGCAAGGACTTGCAATGTTTAGCGGAAAAACATTATTCATCTTCTACATTTTCACGCTTATGCGTTTATTACAAAAAGAAAGATGGCAAACATTATTACGACCATTCCAATATGTTGGTCGAATGGCGTTAACAAATTACATCTCGCATACAATTGTTACGTTACTTGTATTCGGACTATTGTTCAAAAATGATTATCTTGCTCCATTATGGGTAGGTCCTCTATTTTGCATTAGTTTCTATACGTTACAAATCTTTATTAGCCGCTGGTGGCTGTCACGTTATCAATACGGGCCACTTGAGTACATTTGGCGTCTTGGTACTTACGGGAAAATGATGCCACTTAAAAAGAAAAGCAAGGTCTCGTAACGAGACCTTGCTTTTTTACACTTCTCTTACCGCACTTTGCATCGATTGTTCTAGTTGCAGCATTTGAAGTAGCACTAAATAAACCGTTTTAATTGATGTAAAGGGGCACAATGTAACTGGAGAAATATTAAAAGGGACTAGAGAAAAAATAACATGAGAGAACGTCACTTTATATTATATTCCTATAAGAAATCACAATGTGCGATCCAATCATTTGTTTTACTATTTTTAGCAAAATAAATTCCACCGCCATGAATAATCTTTAAATGGGCTTTGGGATCGTCTGTTATTTGAAAAATAAATTCATAATCCGCGGGCCATTGGATACCTGATTGGGCAAAGCAAGCATAGCCTCCTAATTTGTGTATGTAATGATTTTCTTCAAAAATGTCCTCGTAGTAGTCAATCTCAATTGTGTTTTCAAGTTCAATAATTCTATCTTGCACGTTGTTAGGAAAATCTTCCGTATCCCATTGTGGAAACTCATCAGCTACTAATCTTGGTATTAAGGGAAAAGGTTTTAGATTTGGAAACGTAAGTGACATTTCATTCGGTACTAGTTCCTCTAAAGAATCATATTCTCTAACACAAAAATTTCCTGATAAATTGGACAAATCTTTAGCAAAGTCTGGAGAAAGAAATACTGCAATGGCTTTCATATCTTTTACTGCTTCTGGAACAAAAGGTATTTGTGTTAAATTAAGCATCATAATCGCATACATTTTATCTTGATAACGGTCGATTGGGCAAGTTTCATTTGGTAATGAATAGGGAATCTTTCCAATCCAACTTTCATTTATAGATAAATCAGGTCTTTTTCCGCCTGTTTGAAAGATAGTTGCTCTTTTTCTTAAGATATTCTTTATTTGATCTATTTCCAAAATATTTCTCCTCCTAAATATATATTTTGGTTTCTCCTTATTTTAACGAATAATTATATTCTAACAATAATGTACATTTTTTGTTATAACGATTCTTTTGAAAGCTGTTGTTAAGCAGCAATTTCAAGGGTCTTTTTCTAGTTTTACTGTCGATTTAAAACAAATTTGTACTGTTTATAAAAAAACATACCTTTTTGAATAAAGTTACACCGTTTTGCATCATCGGGTAAAACTTCTGAAGTAATGAAGCTTTAGAATTAAAAGTAGATCTGGAAATTGAGACATTATAAACTTATTAAACTAGCTCAGTAATAAAAACGATGGGTTCAATTTGACTGGTGTTTTAAACATCACCACAAATTAAAAACCTATCTCAAATGAGATAGGCTTAATTACATACAATTCGTATTGTGTCTACTTACTTTTTACGCTTCCCTTACTGCACTTTGCATAGACACTGGCTCTTCTTTTACTTTCACTTTACGCTGCGGCACCATATTAAATACTATATTTAAAAGTACTGCTGACGCACTTCCAAGTACAATTCCGTTATCTGTTAAAATACGAATGTTTTCAGGAAGTTGTGAGAATAATGTAGGAACAACTGTAACCCCAAGCCCAATTCCGACAGAACATGCAACTATTAATAAGTTTTCTTGTTTACCAAAATCAACGCTACTTAACATTTTAATACCATATGCCATTACCATACCAAACATCGCTAACATTGCACCGCCAAGTACTGATTTCGGGATAATAGTTGTAATAGCTGCGATTTTTGGAATGAACCCAAGAACGATTAACATACCACCACAAGTATAAATAATAACGCGATTTCTTACTCCAGTTAATTGAACAAGTCCTACGTTTTGAGAGTATGTTGTATATGGGAACGCGTTGAAAATACCACCTAACACCATCGCTAATCCTTCTGCTCGATAGCCTTTTGTTAATTCTTTTTCACCGATCTTTTTATTGCAAATATCAGATAATGCGAAATATACACCTGTTGCTTCTACAATCCCTACGCAAGCAACTAAAATCATCGTAATAATTGGCGTTAATTCAAATGTTGGTGTACCGAAGTAAAATGGCTGAATACCGTGGAACCAATCCGCTTCTCCAACCGCTTGCAAACTTACTTTCCCCATAAATGCTGCAACAATTGTACCGAACAATAGACCTAGTAAAATAGAGATTGAACGAATAAACCCGTCAAAGAAACGATACATAATGATGATAAATAATAATACACCAAATGCTAAAGCTAAATTCTCAAGACTACCGAAATCCTTACTTCCTACTCCCCCAGCCATATCATTAATCGCTGCTGGAACAAGTGTAACTCCAATTACGGTAACGACAGATCCTGTTACAACAGGTGGAAACAGTTTTACAAGCTTTCCAAATAATTTCGCAAAAATAACAACGAATAACCCGGCAGCAATAATCGCTCCATAAATAGAAGACACGCCATATTGTTTCCCGATTGCAATCATCGGCCCAACCGCTGTAAATGTGCAACCAAGTACAACGGGAAGTCCAATACCGAAAAAGCGATTTGATAATGCTTGTAAAATCGTCGCAACACCGCACATTAATAAATCAATCGAGACTAAATATGTTAACTCTTTTTGATTTAAACCAAGTCCGCCGCCCACAATAAGCGGAACAATAATTGCACCAGCATACATCGCCAGCATATGCTGCATACCAAGCGATGCGATTTTAAATGGATGTTGCTTCATCGTTTATTTCACCTCCGCAGTTTCTTGCTGTACAAATGTAACTGTGCCGTTATCAAGTGATGCAATTTCTGCTAGTGACTCAACACGAACTCCTTGTTCACGAAGCTTCTTTCCTCCATCTTGAAATGCTTTTTCAATAACAATACCAATTCCTGCAATACTTGCTCCTGCTTGCTCTACTAAACTCATTAAACCTAAAGCAGCCTGACCATTTGCTAAAAAATCATCGATAATTAAAACACGATCATTTTCATCGATATGATTTCGAGATAATGAAATTTCATTCGTTTCTTGTTTCGTAAATGAATATACGTTTGCAATGTACATATTATCTTGTAACGTTAACGATTTACGTTTTCTTGCAAAGATTACTTTTACACCAAGCTCTAATGCAGCCATAACTGCTGGTGCAATGCCTGAAGATTCAATCGTCACGATTTTTGTAATGTTCTCTTCTTTAAAACGTTTAGCAAATTCTTTTCCGATCTCTTGCATAAGTACTGGGTCAATTTGATGATTTAAAAATGAATCTACCTTTAATACGTCACCAGATAAAACCTTTCCTTCGTTCAAAATCTTTTCTTGTAATACTTTCATGTTTGTTCCCCCTCTTATGCAATAAAAAACTCCAAAAGCCGCCACCACTCGTTACAAGTGAGAGACGCGCTTTTGGAGTTTCGCAAAAAAGAATGCTAAACAAGCAAATATATTCGTCCTCACTCATAGTCAAAGTATTTACGGTACTTCGGTAGAAACTTGCAGGCCATATCCCCGCGATTATATGAGTGTAGCTAACTATTTATTTTATAGATGGATTATAACGCACTTTTTATACTTTGAAAAGCATTTCTTAATAAAACACGTACAAATTTTATAAAAACATCATTTTTGTTCGAGTTTTGTAAACTCTTACATATTATTTCAAAGTGTCGTTAAAATAATCGGCCCATCTTTTGTAATCGCAATTGTATGCTCATATTGCGCTGATAATTTCCCGTCCATCGTTCTTGCAGCCCATCCATTTAAATCTACTTTCGAATATCGCATACCTACATTGACAATAGGCTCAATTGTAATTACCATTCCTTCTTGTAGTTCAGGCCCTTGTCCTTGTTTCCCAAAATGAAAAATTGCTGGTTCTTCATGAATCTCTTTACCAATCCCGTGCCCCGTAAAGTCTCTTGCAACCGAAAAACCTTCAGTAGCTACATAACTTTCAATTGCATATCCAATGTCTCCTACATGATTACCGATTACCGCCTGATCAATCCCTTTATATAAAGCATTCTCAGCTACTAACAATAACTTTTCTGCTTCATCAGAAACATTTCCAATTCTATACGTCCAAGCAGAATCTGAAAGACCACCATTTAAGTTTACTACCATGTCAATTGTTACAATATCCCCCTCAGTTAAAGGAACATCGGCGGGAAACCCATGGCACATTTCAGCATTTACAGATGCACATATCGCATATGGATACCCGTTGTAACCTTTCTGCTGAGATGTTGCACCATGCTTTTCTAAATATGCTTCAACAAACGTATCAATTTCTTTTGTCGTAATACCTGGTTTCATCATTTTGGCAATTTCCCTATGACATGAAGCAAGTAATTTCCCAGATTCATGCATCAAATCTATTTCATTTTTCGTTTTAATTGTAATCATTCTACCTCTCCTTGCTAAACCTGCTATTTGCTACTAAAGTTCAATCATACACATCCTCTGTCAAAATTTCAAAACTCCCAATTACAACAAGTACAAAAATATGTATCCTATACTTCTAAATCAAAATAAAGAAACAGAAAATCCCCTCTGTTTCTTAATCATTTTTTACATATATAATTCATTTTCAAAAACTCAAAACAACTACCATTTCTTTTCTGTATAAACGTTCCAACAGCTTCAAATCCTGCTCTTTTATACACTTTAATCGCTCTCTCATTACATGTCGCTACTGATAGTGTTATATAATTGCAACCATATTTTTCTTTACTAAAAGCTAGTCCAGCGTTTACGAACTGTAAACCAAATCCATTTCCAGTTATATCAGGTCTCATTCCAAGACCTATATCAACCGTTCCATCATTTATTTTACAAACAGTAAAAAAACCAATGAGAGTGCCGTTTTCCTTCACAGAAAATGTATGATTTCCTCTACTCTCATCATGTAAAAACTCAGCTAAATCTTCTTCATCTGCACCTATATCGTAAAAGGAATACCTCCCTTCATAATGCCAGTTATATGCAATTTCTTCTGCTTCTTCTTGCGTCATTACTGTATATGTATAATCCATTCTTCTATCCCCCCTTGAAAAAAAGAGCTCCAATTAAGCAGCTCTTTTTTATAACTCATAGATTTCTTTATACTTCGCTTCTAAATAATCTGCTAAGTAGTTTGCATTTAATCCTTCACCTGTCACATCTTCTAAAATTTCAAGTGGCTTTTTCGTTTTACCGTATTGGTGAATATTTTCTGTTAACCATTCACGAATTGGTGTTACGTTTCCTTCTTCTAATAATGCATCAAAGTTCGGAATGTCTTTTAACATTCTTTGCTTAAATTGCGCTGCATACATATAACCAAGCGCATAAGATGGGAAGTATCCAAATGAACCACCAGCCCAGTGAACATCTTGCAATACACCTTGTGCATTGCTTTCCGGACGAATTCCTAAATATGCTTCCATCTTATCATTCCAAGCCGCTGGCAAATCCTTCACTTGTAATGTACCATCAAATAATTCTTTCTCAAGTTCATAACGAACCATGACGTGAAGCGGATATGTAAGCTCATCTGCTTCTATACGAATGAACGATGGCTTCGATTCGTTAATTGCATCATAAAACTCATCTACTGATATATCATTGAATTGACCATCGCTATACTCTTTTAATAAATCATAATTTTTCTTCCAGAATGATTTATTACGACCGATAAAGTTCTCAAAGAATAATGATTGTGACTCATGAATACCCATAGAAGTTCCACTACATAGCGGTGTACCTTCGAATTTCTCTGCAATATTTTGTTCATATACAGCATGGCCACATTCATGAATTGTTCCAAACACTGCCATACGGAAATCTTTTTCATCATAGCGTGTTGTAATACGAACGTCCCCTCTATTTAATGTAATCTCAAATGGATGTACCGTTTCATCAAGACGACCTGCTTCAAAGTCATAATTCAATTGCTTTAATAACTCTAATGTAAAGTTCTTTTGTTTTTCTTTTGAAAAATGTTCTGATAAAGCACTTGTCTTTAATCTCTTTTGTGACTCCGATATTTCTTTTACGAGCGGAACGATACGCTCACGAAGTTGACCAAATACGTGATCTAACACTTCTACTGTAATACCTGGCTCATACATATCTAATAATGTATTATATTTATATGTTTCGTAACCCCAATATGTAATGAATTTCTTTTTAAATTCAACTATTTGTTCTAAATACGGACGGAACATTTCGAAATCAGATTTTTCCCGAGCTTCTTCCCACACACTTTCCGCTTTCGCTTCTAATTTCACATACGCCTCGTATTCCGCTTGTGGAATTTTCTTATTTCTATCATATTCTTTACGACACTCTTCAACCATTTTCTTCGTCGTTTCAGAAAGTTTATCTTCACTTATTAAAGCTTCAAGCTCAGTTAAATAATTTCCCATCTCATCTGAAGTTGACATGACAAACACTTCTGATGAAAGCATACCAATTACTTCTGAACGCTGGTCTACACCTTTTTTAGGCGCACCTGTTCTTAAGTCCCAAAACATTAAGCTTAATGCTTCACCGTAATTTTGTATCTTCTTCACATATGTTAAAAATTGTTTTTCTACTTCATATGTAGCTACTGTCATCGTATAAAACCTCCCTTTTCTACCTCAAACTTAATTCGACATGGAAACCTAAATTCCTTTTATAATAGAAAAAAAGCTTGGCAAGCGCCAAGCTTTCTCCTTATAATTCTTTACCTTCTACTGGTAGTACGTTTTTCACCGCTTCTATCACTTTCTCATCTTCTGTATCAGATAAGAAGATTGATATAGCCCCTTTATCGTCGCTCGTACGAATTAAACGTCCAATCCCTTGACGAAGACGTAAAATCATATACGGTACATCTACATCCCAGAATGGATCATTTACATGTTTACGCTTCGCTTCAAACACAGGATCGTTTGGAGGGAATGGTAATGACCAAATAATAACATGCGATAATGATGAACCAGGAATATCTAAACCTTCCCATAAATGAACAGCACAAAGTACAGTCTCTTCTTCATTTTGGAAACGAGAAACGAGCTGACTAATTTCTTGATCCCCTTCATATAGGAACGGAACGGACATTTGTTCTTTACTTACATATTCTTTAAACGCTGCAAGTTCTTGTGTTGTACGGAATAATACAAGTGTACGTCCATTTGTTTTCTGTATATTTTCAAGTGTATATTGACACTTTCTTTCCCATTCATTTTCTTTCGTATGCGATAGTAAGTTTACTGCCATTTGCTCCTCATAATCAAACGGTGAGGCAACTGAGAATGATAAGTAATCTTTTACCCCTAGGCTATTTGCTGTAAATGCGAATGAATCGTTGTTAGATAATGTAGCAGAAGAGAAAATATACGGGATTTTCTTCGAAAATACTTTCTCTTGTAATACTTCTTCAACTGCACGTGGCATAATCACTAACGTGAAGGCTCCATCACCTTCTTCACCCCATGTAATTACATTTTTCTCGTGCATGAACAGACGAAGTGAATGTTCTAATACATCTAAATGTTCATCAACAATATTTAAATCATACGTGTTTACTGTATGCATTTCACTTTCAAATACTAATGCATCACCGACTTCACCAATTTTCGCATAAAGTCTATTCGCTTCAGCTGTTACTTTTTCTGTTACAGTAATTTCTAAACGATCAGAACCGGCGATTTCCTTTTTATTTTCTTGTAACACATCAAAGAATCGCTCTGTTTGCCAAATTGTTTCTTCTACTAAATGTGCAAACTCTTCACGAATATCATTTTGCAACAATCTTGTTAAAAGTTGCTCCATCATCGTTTGCTTTAAACGATATGTTAAAGCTTTTTGAGCTGCATATTCTACAAGATGTCCTTCATCGAATACAACGCAGCTACTTTCAGGTAATAACGGAATTTGCCCTTCACGCTTACGAGCATCGTACGTCCAAATATGATCCATGTAGAAATCTTGAGAACAAATAATTAAATCTGCCGCTTTACGATAATGTTCACGAGAAAGAGTTTGACCACAACGATGACGAGAATCACAAGTGAAGCAATCTTGGAAGTAATCCCAATTTACTTTTGACCATTCCTCATCATTTAAAAGTGGAAATTCTTTTCTGTCGCCGTAGTGAGTAAAGTTTTGCATCGTACCATGATCGAATACAAACTGTGGTAATTCGTAGTATACATCTTCAATTACTTCTGGAGCTCGTCCACTCATAACATCTTCAAGTTTACGTAAACATAAATAATTATCCATTGATTTCGCAAGTCTAACATCAACAGATAGTCCTAATGCTTCAGATAACTTAGCAATGTCTCCTTCTTCTTTCACAAGCTGCTCAATTAACGTTTCATCAGCACAAGCGATAATAGCTGGTTTTCCAGTATAACGCGCATAGCAAATTGCATATAGAAGATATACAATTGTTTTTCCTGTTCCTACACCCGCTTCTGCGAACATTACTTTCTTTTCTTGGAAAGCACGCTCTAATTGAAACGCCATAAAAATTTGTTCATCACGCTCTTCAAAGCCTTTTTCCGGAAGGATATCGTAAAACACATCTCCAATCCATTCATTCAACTTATCATAAAAATTATCTTGTTTTCCTACTTCAAATGGTAATCTCTTCTCAGTAAACATCCTTAGCCTCCAACCAAAAAGTTTTTCTATAAAAAGATATAGCAACTGCTACTCATATGTGTGCAGCCACTTTCCCCTGTTGCCATACATAGAAATACACGAAAAAAAATTTTCCTTTCGAAAAAGGAAAATTTTTTTCTATATTAATGACTTTAAATACCGTTTATCAATCGCTGTTTCGTGTGAAAGAGCTGACAAATATTCTTCTTGTGCTTTTTGTATTTCCTCTACAATCGCACCTTGGCTATCCACTTCTTTCCCGATCTCATCATACGTACGATGAATAGCTTTTTGAATCATAGATAATTGGAAACTATCCATATCACGGCCTCCTTTACGCATTACATAATAGCCAGTATATGCGCGCTGGAGGAGTTTTATACTATGAATTACGCGGTGGACGTTTTCCGAAGTATTGGTAGTAATCTGTACGGATAAATCCATTAAACAGTTTACGTTTCTTCGATGCATCTTTTCCATAACACTTTTCAAATGCTTCGTAGCTTGTTAATACATACGCTGACCATGTATCTAATGGGCGGAATACTTGTCCCATTTCTTTGTACAGTTGTTCAACGAGTGCTTTTTCACTTAAACGTTCTCCGTATGGAGGATTCGTTACAACATAGCCATAATCCTCTTTTGTCGTGAAATCTTTTACTTGCATTTGTTTAAATGTAATTAAATCACTTAAGCCCACTTCTTCTGCATTATCTTGAGCAACTCGGATCATACGATGATCAATATCTGATCCAATGATTTGTAGTGGTTGATTATAATTCGCTAAATCTTCAGCTTCTTGACGAGCTTCACGCCAGTTTTGTTTACCAACCCAGCCCCACTCATCTGATGCGAAGCCACGGTTAAATCCTGGTGCAATATTTTGTCCAATTAATGCTGCTTCAATCGGAATTGTACCTGATCCACAGAAAGGATCCACGAAAGGACGATCCGGCTTCCAGTTTGTTAACTTAATTAAAGACGCAGCCAATGTTTCTTTTAATGGGGCTTCCCCTTGATCCATACGGTATCCACGTTTATGAAGTCCAACACCACTTGCATCAATTGTTAATGTTGCAATATCCTTGAGCATTGCGATCTCAATACGGAATAACGGACCATCTTCTTCAAACCAAGTTGTACGTTTATATGTTGTTTTTAATTTTTCAACGACAGCTTTTTTAACGATACGTTGGCAATCTGAAACACTGAACAATTCAGATTTTAACGATTTACCAATTACAGGGAACTCTCCGTTCTCTGGAATATAATCTCCCCAATTTAATGCTTTCGTTTTTTCAAACAGCTCATCAAATGTTGTCGCTTTGAATTCGCCAACTTTAATTTTCACACGGTCCGCAGTACGTAACCATAAGTTCGTGCGACAAATCGCCTTTTCATCTGCTTCAAATGTTACTTTGCTGTTTTCCACTTGGCATTCATAACCAAGATCACGAACTTCTCGGGCAACTAACGCTTCAATACCCATTGCCGCTGTTGCAATTAAAGTAACTTTTCCCATTTGCATTCACCTCTTATGTATAGTTAAACAATAATTAATAGCAATTTGTCCTATTAATCATTACATTTTACGAAGAATTTTCTCATTAACCATTTTAACTCATAATTTATAACTTCATACAAATAAAAAGCCCTCCTCTAACAAAGGAGAGCTGAGTTATTTCATAGTTGGTTCATAACGTTCTGTAAGCCATGTTCTGTTCCTTTGTACTGCAAACGGCCCACGCCTCGTACTCCGGTGGCAATCATCTATCTACAGGTTATACAACCTGTCCTTTCCCATCGTTCATTTCCTTGGAAAAGATTCCCCTACCATTATTTGGGTTTCTCGCTCGTGGGGTTTACCTCGTTCCACTCCTATCATTTCTTCAAGGACTTCGTCACTGTGGCACTTTAAAGGTAGTCAAACCATATCCGAAAGGACTTAGGTTTTTTCCCTGCCGTTAAACCAGCCTTACAGCCAGAATACCCTAGCTTATGAATTGGCTAGGCACGAACACTACAGCCATCTCAGGCCGTGCGAGCATGGACTTTCCTCTACAACGTTGGCGTTGCAGCGATTACCCAAACGTTATGACATCCATTAGTATAGTGGAAACAAAAAGATTTTGCAATGTTTTTTTCTATGTAAAATGCTTTAACCTTTTTACCACTAGAAATTATTCGTATAACTTACTTCCAAATACAGCTTTTTCTAAATTAGATAGACGTTTTAAAATGTCCGTATTCGTGTTGTTATATACAGGTTGTGCAACTGGTGTTTGTACAACTGGTTGTTGTGGCACTTGCGTTGCTACTAATTTTTGTTCCTCTAATTCACGCTTTAAACGAGCATTTTGTTGCTTTAATTGATCAAACTCCTTGTGGAAAGCTTCATAGTCTTTAATGATCATATCAAGAAACTTGTCTACTTCTTCTTGTTGATAGCCTCTCATGCCTGTTTTAAATTCTTTTTCTAAAATATCTTTCGCCGTTAATTTAATTTTATCCGAAATCATTTTCTTCACCTCAAATTTTTGCCAAAACTTTCATTACCTAAATTTTTTCAGAAACAATGCTTTTTGTCAATCATATATACGAGTACTATATTACATATTACTCAGCATTATTCCACTGTTCCTCTTCTATTATATCTTGTAAATCAGAAAAAAGAATGAAATAACTGTGATAATTTTCTATTTCTCCTTTTTTCTTTGCTGCTTCTACAATATATTTGGGACTCCCTGGTTTTTCTTCATCATATACAGCTAAAAGTGCATCACTTTTTTCAATAAAAAATTGATTTTTTAATTTAAATTGTTCCGGACTTTCGTACTTCCGTTTCGTAATACTATCAATATGGTCTGCTTGAGAGAGAATACATTCGTAATATTCACGGTTATCTTCCTTCCAGCTTTCTTCTTGTTCTAAAAACGGAGTAAATACCGCTAATTTTAGATCTGGATATTCTACTTGAATTTCAAAAACAACTTCAGCAGCCCATAATTCGACTCCTAACTGCCCACTTATTATCACCCATTCCAAACCTTCTTCTACAAAAGTAGTTAATTTTCGATGCAATGCTTTTTTTATACATTCCACCCCTGGATGATCATTTTTAAATATACCAAGTTCAAATGGCTTATATCCCGTTACAGCAATAACTTTCATATCAACACTCCAATTACAAAAAAAGAACTAGCATTTCGCTAGTTCTAACATATCATTTACTTTTTAAATATTCCACCAACGTTTGGTCCAATATTCGGACCTACTGGTGATACGTTATTCGGTAAGAATGGTGATACATTTGGTCCTGGACCAAATGGAGATATTTGATGTCCAAAATGTCCATGATGTCCAAAATGTCCATGATGTCCATGACCACATGGTCCACATCCGCCGCCGAATCCTGGATCAACTGGGTCTACCACATTTACATTCGAGTTTGTTTGTGGGAAGAAGTTTTGGTTTTTAATTTGTTGATGGTGTACATGTGTTGTATGCGTTGGGAAAATGTGTGGCACCACCGTTGTTGAAAAAGAGTGTGTTACGCATTGTTTCGTCGGATGAATGACAGGAGCAGTTGTACAAATAGGTCCTACAGGCTTATGCCCTCCAAAACAAGGATGACAATGATGCATAGTTTTTTCTCTCCTCTCTCGTTAAAAAAATCTGACTACACTTTACAATATGAGAAAAGAGAGAAAGCCGTTTGTTATATATACCCATTTATTACAAGGAAATTTGTCTAGCTTTCTGCTTTATACGTAATGCTTTTTATAGACAACCCCCAAAATTACTTACCAAAAAAACCTCCAACTTGCTTTACAATACCTGTCACTTGGTTCATCGCATTCATCATTTGTCCAGCTGTATTCATCATTTTATTTACATCATAGTTACCATCTGCGTTTTTAAATTGGGAAACAAAACTAGAAAATTGACTCGGTTGCTGTTGTTGTTTTTGTTTATTCTGCGTCGGGTACGGTTGTTTTGGTGGATAAAACATCGCTTGTTGATTTCCATAGGGAGATGGTGGTGGCATATAGTATTGTGAATTCATATAAGGTTGCTGTTGTTGATTCGTATAGGGTTGTTGCTGTTGCTCCATATAGGGCTGCTGTTGTTGATTCGTATGGGGTTGCTGCTGTTGCTCCATATAGGGCTGCTGCTGTTGTTGTGGTTGATTCATAAACGATACTTCAAATGGCTGGTAATAATTTTGATTTCCATAATTAGGCTCGAAAGGATACATATTATACCGTAAATATGTATCCGTATTATATTGGTACATATTTTGCTGTGCATATGGATAAGATTGCTGATATACGTTAGATTGTTGAAACATGCATTCTCTCCTCCTTCACATAAGTTTCTACATATATAATATGTACTTGTAAAATAATTTGTGTGACGGAGTATCTGTCTATTTTTGTCGGAAGTTTAAATTTTTAAAAAATTAAAAAAGAAAACCCTTCCATGCTATGATAGTGAAGAAGAAGATTCTCATGGGGGAGGAATCAACATGGTATTAGGGGATTTAAAACAAGCGTTTTCTCAAAAAAAGGGGTATTACACAGAGAATGTAAATGAATTGTTAGACTTTGCGAGACATTGGTATCTCGAAGGGAAAATATGCATTTCAGATTACCGAACATTAATAAAAGAATTAGAAATAAACGGTGCAACAAAACCTACAACAATGACAGAAGCATAAAAAAAAACAAGAGGGTTTCCCCTCTTGTTACTTACATTGCTCAATTATATTTTGCAAAGTATACGAAATGGCTTGATGTGTTTCAAAGAATCGCTTACCTTTACCTTTATTTACAAAACATTGCAACACATTTGTCTGTAAATTATCGTATACTTGATCAATTTGCTGTACATGTATATACTTCGGTTTTTCTTCCTTAATCCATTTATAAGCTAATTCTTTCCACACTTTTAATTCCTCATCTACCATATCTACAAATGGTTTCATATCCTTATAAAAATCGTACTCAATCATTTCTCTTTTTTTCACATTCGCTTCATTATTATACTGCATGAGTTTTTCTGAAGATTGTATCAATGCTTCATACTTCATTTTATTCCCACCTTATTATGCACTCACTACGACGTTTTGAAATGCCTTCACCCAATTCCCTTTTTCTTCGTGATGCACTAATTTATTTTCCATATGCTCAATATGCATTTCTGTTATTTCTATCTTATTGCATATTTTTTCACCCGTATCCTTCAATGCATGATTCATTCTAATCCCTATATTCATTTCCAGCAAATCGAGAGAACTTAACATTTGATCCATTGTTTTCATTACATCTTCCTTCTGAACCATCGCCATATACAAAACGCCCCCTTCTTTGCTTTTCCTTTGTCATGTAATTTCGCCGAATGACTCCTCACTCCTGCTCACATGACAAAACTAGTTGTTATTCGTCAAAGAAATCATTTTGTATGTCATTTATAGAAATGGTAACAATACAAAAAGGAGGTGTATGAAAATGACAAAGAACAAAAACGAAAAAAAGAAAAAACAAAACAAACAAAATAAACCCGAGACTGGCAACCCTAAGTTAGATGGTCCAAACTTCCCTGCTACATAAAGTGAAACTTTAATCAGCGGGGTTTTGTTCATCCCCACTGATTATTAGCCTTCTCAATCGGGCTTTTACGGGCAGTTGATTCACACCTAAATTCTTTGCTTTCACTGAATTTTGAGACGTGGGTCTTACTGCCCGGCAAGTAGCGGGATAAAGTGAGACTTTAGCGCTTTTACAAAAAGCTAATTTCTGAAGCATCCTTAATCTCCTATATTCATTACGTTTTGCGATTAAATTGTTAGCATACACGGCAGGATTACTTCACATTAAGAAGTCCCGTCTTCATAAATGAAGACGGGACTTCTTTTTTATTATATCACGAACTCATCCATCCTTTTAACAAAACGATTTACGATAGAAGCAACATAGATTTGCTCCCTCTTTCTTTTATACCATTCTGTTATATCAACTTCACCCTTATACTCTTCCAGTAGAAACAACTCATTTATTTCCATATCTGTACAAAACCAATCTCTCATACTTATTTCCTTATGTGCAACGACAGGATAAACCTCTCTAAGGGCTGGCGTACAAGATTTTCTAGCTTCTCTTACATAATATTCATAATCTGCTCTTGATCCTGTGTGTATAGTTTGCAATGCAAACCTATGGAATAAACTTTTATAATTCGGATGAAACAGTAACTCCGCTAATTTCTGCCCTAGTTCTATACGCTTTTGTAACGTTTCAAATTGATAAACTGAAAAACCATACATCCTCCCTTCAACAGTCGGAAAAATAACAGCACTAATATGAAGCATTTCTTGCAATTTAAAAAGTGCAGTATGGAATACATGTTTTTTAAAATATGCATTCTCAATAACTGGTTTTTGAATTTTATTTTGCTCATTTATAATAAGCGCTGTCATGAGCCTATTTATATCTTTTTTTTCCCAAAAATAAATCCATTCTTTTTCCATAAAAATTGATACGTTAAAATATTGTAACAAATAGAATAGTGGTACCTGCCTCCTCTTACTTTCTTCGTATAACAATAGCTGAGGAAATGCATCTAAAAAAATAATCCAATTCGCTTCTTCATAAGTCAGAAACAAATGTTTTTTTACTGTTTGAGGTAAAACAGTAGCATAATATCTCCCTTTTAAATCAGTCATATTCCATCCAGCATTTCTCGAGACCATACTTGCTAAAAAGGCCCACCTAATTTCACTGTTCCTTACATAATATTCTTGATAAGACTGTGTTCGAGAAATATTGTCCATATTAGCCATTTCTATTTTCCTCTTAATGTTATAAACGATTGTTTTTTCTTCGTCTGTACAAACCATATTTTTACGATATTGTTTAATTTTCTCATAATCATTCCATGTAAACATAAATAAGTCATCATACCTTTCTTCAAAAAGGTCACATCTTTTTTCATTTTTTGTTATAATCACCTTTGTAAGTAATTCTTAGCAAGTTGGGAGTGGACACACTATGACCATTCGTTACCCAAACGGAAAACGGTACAATCAAGCTTCACAACCTCATAAAACACCAATTAAAAAACATACTTATAGTAATAGAGGTATGTCCCTTGAAGAGGAATTGAATGAAACAAATGAATATTACTTAACCCATAATATTGCATGTGTACATAAAAAACCTACACCTCTTCAAATTGTAAAAGTAGATTACCCCGCTCGAAGTGCTGCAGTGGTAAAAGAAGCGTATTTTAAACAACCTTCTACAACAGATTACAACGGTGTATACAAAGGGAAATACATCGATTTTGAAGCGAAAGAAACAAAAAATAAAACCAGCTTTCCACTTCAAAACTTCCACCTTCATCAAATTGAACATATGAAGCAAGTAATCGTTCATGATGGAATTGCATTTGTTATTATTAAATTTACACTTTTTGATGAACTTTATTTACTAGATGCAAAACATATTATTGCATTTTGGAATCGTCAAAATACTGGTGGACGGAAATCGATTACGAAAGAAGAAATAGAAGAGCATGGATCTTTATTATCATGCGGTTATCACCCTCGGATTGATTATATCCGTGTACTAGACACGGTTTATTTTTCGTGATAGAGTCATCACTAAGGCTCTTTTTTCGACTTTTGGGGAGAGAATGAAAGGTAGGAGAAAGTATAATGTCAGATAATTATCGTTCTCGTACAGAACGAAATCATGTAAAAAATCAAAATCAAAAGCAAGAAACAAATAAAGAAAAAAAACCAAAGAAAAAAGGCTCCTTTTTTAAAAAATTCCTTATAGGTTGTCTACTTCTTGGTATCGTTGGTCTTATAGCTAGCGTTTCCGCTTTCTTTGTTATGGTGAAGGACGCTCCAAAATTAGACAAATCAAAACTTGTCAATCCTTTATCAACAAAGTTTCTTGATAAGAATGGGAACTTTTTCTATGAATACGGTGCTGAAAAACGAACCCACGTTACGTATGATCAAATTCCAAAGGTAGTTGAAAGTGCATTCCTTGCAACTGAGGATTCACGTTTCTATGATCATAATGGAATTGATTTTAAACGAACTACAAAAGCAGTTATGGAAAATGTCACTGGAGGGTTCGGATCTCAAGGTGGTAGTACGATTACACAACAAGTAGTCAAAAACTATTTTCTAACGATGGACAAAACTGCGAAGAGAAAAGTACAAGAATGGTACCTATCTTACAAATTAGAGCAACAATACTCTAAACATGAGATCTTAGAAATGTACTTAAATAAGATTAACTTAGGTAACCGTTCGTACGGTATTGCAACAGCAGCCAAAAAATATTATAACAAAGATTTAAAAGACTTACAGTTACATGAAGCTGCAATGCTTGCAGGTTTACCACAAGGTCCTAATATTTATGATCCAACAAAAAAAGACAACGTTGAACGAGCTACACAACGTCGTAACGTCGTATTATCATTAATGAATCGACATGGTTATATAACAAAAGATGAAATGAATAACGCAATGAAAATCTCTGTAACTGAGGGTCTTCAACCGTCTTCAGAAATAACTGAGATGAAGTATCAAGCATTTTTAGATGCTGTTGTAAAAGAAGTTGAAAAAGAATATCCCGATGTAAATATCGGTTCAGATGGTTTAACAATTCATACAACACTTGATCAAGATGCTCAAGATTACGCTGAAAAAATTATGGATGGCAACCTTATTAAGTATCCGAACGATCAATTCCAAGGATCATTCGTATTTATGGATACACAATCTGGCGAAGTTCGAGCAATTGGAGCTGGGCGTAAAGAAAGTAAGTCTACTTTCAAAGGTCATAATATGGCAACTGATTTAAAACGCCAAGTCGGTTCAACGATGAAACCAATTTTCGACTACGGTCCAGCATTTGAGAATTTACAATGGTCTACATACCATCAATTAAACGACTCAGAGTATACGTATTCCAATGGTAAGAAAATACGAAATGCAACAAAAAGTTACAAAGGTGACGTTTCACTACGTGAAGCTTTGAAAAAATCATTAAACATCCCAGCTTTAAAGACAGCTCAAGCGGTTGGTCTTCCTAAGTCACAAGCGTTTGCTGAAGGCTTAGGTATGACATTTAAAGACGGCAAAACATATGAATCAACAGCAATTGGTAGTAACGATAGTTCTCCATTAGAATTAGCAGGTGCATATGCAACCTTTGGTAATGATGGTAACTATAATAAACCGCACTTCGTAAAAGAAGTCATCTTCCCAGACGGTAAAAAGAAAAGTTTTAAACCGAAAGAACAACGTGCAATGCAAGACTACACAGCTTACATGGTTACTGACGTTCTTCGTGACGTAGTAAAACCTGGTTCTGGTGGTACAGGTCCAACAGCATACGTTTCTGGTTTTGACGTAGCTGGTAAAACAGGGACACAAAACTTTGATGAAGACGTTCTTAAAAAATATGGTATTCCAGCTGATGCAAACAGAGATAGCTGGTTCGCTGGATATACACCACAATATACAATGGCTGTTTGGACTGGTTACGAAAAGGATGGTCCAGAAAATTACATTGGTGATCGCTCTACTAGAATTGCACAACAAATGTTCCAAGTAATGATGAGCAAATTTGCTACAGATAAATCTCGCTTTGAACGTCCTTCTTCTGTACAAGAAATAAACGGAGAATTATACGTAAAAGGTGCGAAAAAAGATGCAATTAAACAAATTAAAGTAGATGCACCTAGTGGTCTTAATGTTACTTTCGATGGCGCTAATACTGTTACACTAAACTGGTCTGGACCAACAGAAGTTGATGCGTATGCAGCAAGCTATAAAGCGACTGACGGTTCAAGTGGTAGCCTATCAATAAGTGGTACGAAAGCTACTCTTGGTGGTATTAAACCAGGCGTTACTTACAGCTTCTCTGTAGTAGCGAAAAAAGGTACTGGAACAAGCCCTGCAGTTGGTGCATCCTTCACTGCACCTGGCGGAACTCCAGACCCTAAGAAAGCTGAAGAAGAGGCTAAGAAGAAGGCTGACGAAGAAGCTCAGAAAAAAGCTGATGAGGAAGTACAGAAAAAAGCTAATGAAGATAAACAAAAACTAGAAGAAGCTCAGAAAAAAGCTGCTGAAGAGCAGCGTAAACAACAAGAGCAACAGCAACAACAAGAACAACAACGTAAACAACAAGAAGAAGCTCAGAAAAAGGCTGTTGAAGAAGAAGCCGCTAGAAAGAAAGCCGAAGAAGAAGCTGCTAGAAAGAAAGCCGAAGAAGAGGCTGCTAGAAAAAAAGCTGAAGAAGAACAACACAAGCAACAAGAACAACAACAAAATACCGGAGGAGATACACCTCACGCAGACGGAAATGCTGTTACAACAGAGTCTTAATACAAAAAAAGAAGTCCTTTCTCTTAACGAGAAAAGGACTTCTTTTTTGTTATCATTTTCTTAACATATAGCTTTTCTATTTCAATATACAACTGCGCTAACTGAATATAGGAATGATAATTATTCGGTTTCTTTATAATGAACGAATATCGCTCCATAAAATTAACTGGTTGTACTTCCAATTTACTCGTATAAGCTTCCATTTCATTCAAACTATGAACAGGTTGCTCATTTAGCCAATATACAATCGATAACAAATGTGCCGCAAAAAGAATCATTGGACCTTCAGCTTCTTGCTTATTTCTGTTTCGAAATAGTGTAGCAATGTCTTCATGCTTACTTTTCCATACATTCAACAGTATAGGAATACTATTTTCAATTTCATTCCACGGCTCATATTGTCTTTCAATATCAAATATAAAGTAAGTATTTTGTATTATTTCTTCAAAAGACTGATCTGTATGATACGTAATCGAAGTTACGCTTTCTGTAAAAAATGGTAAGCACCGAAATTCTTTCGGTATTTCTATAACTCGCTCCATCCTTTATTTCCCCTTCATTCGCTTCTTTCCTTCACGACACAATTCTAGTAATCGGCACTCTTCACATTGTGGTCGCTGTGCTTTACAGTGGTAACGCCCAAAGAAAATCATACGATGATGTGTAACGCCCCATTCATCCATCGGAACTTTCTTCATTAATGTCTTTTCTACTTCTAACACCGAATCTTTCCACTTACAAATCGCTAACCGTTTACTCACTCTCTCTACATGCGTATCAACAGCAATCGCTGGAATTCCAAATGCAACCGAAACAACTACATTCGCTGTCTTTCTTCCTACTCCTGGTAATTTCGTCAGCTCGTCACGGTCTTCTGGAACTTTCCCGTTATAATCATCTAGCAACATCTGGCACAATTTTTGAATATTTTTCGCCTTATTTCTAAACAATCCAATGGAACGTATATCTTGTTGTAATTCTTCTAAAGACACGCTTAAATAATCTTCTGGTGTTTTATATTTTTGAAATAAATTTTTCGTCACTTTATTTACAAGTGCATCTGTACATTGTGCAGATAACGCCACCGCGATTACTAATTCAAATGGATTATCATGAATTAATTCACAATGTGCTTCTGGATACATATCCGCCATTGTGTCTAAACAATAGCGAATTTGCGTTTTATTTAACATATACTTCCTCCTACATTACTGCTCCAACCAATTATAAAAAGGCACTTTCCCAGTAAATTTCGTCTCTTGTTTTGTCGTTTGCTGCGTTCGTTGTTGATTTGCTCTAAATTTTCGTCCTTGGTTTTGGGCTTGATCTACTGTTTTAATACCATTCTTTTTCCACTCAAATAAAATACGATCAATATATCGGAAATTAAGCTTACCGCTCATTACAGCTTCCCTGAGGGCCGCTTGAATTAAATTCGGATGATGTTGATCTTGATCTTCCCACATACCCAACGTTTCACATTCAAACGGAGAAAGTGGTCTTCCAAATTCTTTTTCAAATACTGTATATAAATTTACTTGCAGTTGTTTTATTTCTTTTTGTTCTTCCTCTATTGATTCGTTCATTAAGAAATGCAATATTTTTTCCCATAGCGGTTGTAAAGAATAACTTTCACACATCATCGCTTCTGATTTTTGTCCACCTTCTAGTGATAAAAAACCTTTTTGAATCAATGTCTGAATTACTTCCATACATTTCATTTCAGTAATCGTCATCCGTTCTGAAATCTCTGACGGAGTCGGAAACGAATTGCCCGATTCTAAAAATGTGTGTACATGAAGTACAACCATAAATTCCATTTCATTTAGCCCTAATTTTTTATAATGCATCATAAGTAATTTTGGAATTGCAATGCTTCCCTGCTCAAACCACTGTAACATCATTTTCTTTTTCATCACCAAACACCTCGCTCTCTAGTATAACACACCTTTCGCTATTTCTTTTTGCCACAATTCGTCAAAAAAACCTTCCTATTATGTAGGAAGGTTTTTTGTATTGCGTTAATAAAATATACAATTAAGCTTGCACTTTACTTTTCATAAACGTATGAATGCGTTCTAATGCTTTCTCTACTTGTTCAAGAGATGTCGCATATGATAAACGAACGTTATTTGGAGCACCAAATCCTGTACCTGGTACAAGAGCCACTTTTTCCTCTTCTAATAGAGCTTTTGCCCAATCATCCACAGTTTCGTATCCTGATAAAGCTACAGCTTCTTTTACATTAGGGAATAAGTAAAATGCACCTTGTGGTTTAATGCAAGTAAAGCCAGGGATTTGAATTAATTTATCATAAATAATGTTTAATCTGTCTTCAAATGCTTGACGCATTGTTTCTACAGGTTCTTGTGAGCCTGCATATGCTGCAATTGCGCCGTATTGAGCGATTGAAGTAGGGTTTGACGTACTATGACTCGCTAAGTTCGTCATCGCTTTAATAAGCTGCTTATTTCCTGCTGCATATCCAATACGCCATCCTGTCATAGAATGAGATTTAGATACACCATTAATAATAAGTGTTTGTTCTTTTAATGCATTAGAAAGCTGGGCAATCGAAGTATATTCTGCTCCACCATAAATTAATTTTTCATAAATTTCATCTGAAACGATTAAAATATCGTGTTCTAAACATATTTCTCCAAGCTGTTGTAATTCCTCTTTGCTATAAATCATTCCTGTTGGATTGCTCGGTGAATTAATAATAACTGCTTTCGTTTTCTCTGTAATTGCCTCACGCAGCTGCTTCGCTGTAATTTTGTACTCATTGTCTTCCAGGCCTTCTACGTAAACTGGCTTACCTCCAGCAAGCTTTACTTGCTCAGGATAACTTACCCAATAAGGAGTTGGGATGATAACTTCATCTCCTTCATCAAGTAACACTTGGAATAATGTATATAATGCATGCTTTGCACCGTTACATACAATAATTTCAGATGGATCATACGCAATTCCTTGATCACGTGTAAACTTCTTCACAATTTCTTGTTTTAACGCTTGTAATCCACCTGTTGGTGTATACTTCGTATGTCCTTCTAACATCGCTTTATGTGCAGCATCCATAATATGTTCTGGCGTATTAAAGTCAGGTTCTCCTGCCCCTAATCCAATTACATCATGACCTTCTGCTTTTAATGCTTGTGCCTTTGCTGTAATTTCTAAAGTTGCAGATGGTGTTAAAGCAGCTACTCGCTTTGCTAATTTCATTTGTAGTTCCCCCTACATCTATTTTTCAATGCTGTAGTGACCAGCATAAGCCCCATTTTGAAACTCTAAATAATAATACGTATAACGATCTTCCTGATCAATATATGTAATTTCCCACAACGGAATATCGTTTTGAGCACCTAATTTTACTTTTATAATTTCTTTTGGCTTTGGCTTTGGCTCATCACCTTTTCCTGTAGCTTGTTCAGCCAACTTTTGCAAAGCTTCTTTTTCAGGAATACCTTCACTCTTTTTCTTCACAAGGACATTCCCTTTTTTATTAGGCACCCAAACAATAATTTGTTCTCCTTTTTCGTCTACACCTTGTACGACTGTATATGAAGAATTTCCATTATAATAATCAACAGATTTTACTTTTGTAAGCTTTGCCTTTTCTTTCGCAATTTCTACAGATTTTGCCTCTTTATGGATTTTCTTTTCCATTGCTTTATTGTAAACATACGCCCCATATATTCCGCTAGCAACGATTACGATAACGATTGCAAAGATCCACTTTTTCATTGTATCACTACGTTCTGTAAATCGTAAATACAGCTATTTCTTTATCTTTTTCGTCTAATGCTAATCCGAACATGAGGTCCTGTTCTTTTAACGTACGATTCAAACTATCAACAATTTTATACAAGTCAGACGAATATTTAATACGCGTCGTTGATAGGACTTCGATTTTCTTATCCATGAAAAAACTCCTCCGTTACACAAAAATTTCTAATTATAGAAGAACGCAATACGGTTACAATAAGAGTACATTCTTTACAACCCCTGCTTCATCACCCATCTATTATAGCAGGACATGTACTGCAAAAAAAGGTTTCAAGTCGAAAACCAATACATTTTGTATACAAGAAGTAAGAAAAATAAAATTCCTCCTACCCACATTTTTTACGCCTGAAGCTTAAATGTACTTCAGGCGTATTTTTCTTCCAATTTTATTTATTTGGCCATGCCTTTAATTGTTCTAATAATTCTTCTAGAGGGCCTTCATAAAGCGGAACAGTTGGGATTGATTGTAAAAAACGTTTTCCATAAGAAGCGCTTATCAAACGACGGTCTAATACAAATACTGTTCCGGTATCTGTACTTGTTCTAATCAGACGACCAAATCCTTGTTTGAAACGCAAGATTGCTTGCGGGAGTGCTAACTTAGCGAATACGTCCTCTCCTTGATTTTTTAACCACTCTCCTTTTGCTTCCATCATCGGTTGATGAGGAGGCGTAAAGGGAAGCCGTACAATAACAAGACAACTAAGGGCATCTCCAGGTATATCTATCCCTTCCCAAAAACTACTTGTTCCTAACAAAATCGATTTGTCGAACTCTTGAAATTTACGAATGAGACGACTTCGGCTCTTATTATTTACACTTTGCGTTAATAATAAATACCCCTCTAATTCCTCATCATTTTTCAAATTCGTATACGCTTCTTTCAACATTTCATACGAAGTGAATAAAACAAGCATTCTACCTTTTGTAGCTTTCGCGATTTTTGCAATATGTGCCGACACAGATTCAATATATTCTTCATTACTTGCTTGCTTAATAAAAGGCACATCTGTTGAAACCATTAATTTCATCTGTTCTTCAAAACGGAATGGTGATGGAACCTGTAATGTATTGGGAGCAAAATCATGTAAACCTAGCTCCTCTTTTATATAGTCAAATGAATTGTTTACTGTTAACGTTGCTGATGTGAAAATAACACTCTTTTTCTGTGTTAAAAATTCATCCGCAAGCCTTTCACCAATATGAACAGGCTGTGCATATAAAACGGTTGAATGAATTGTTCCCTTCGTTTCAGTCTCCATCCATGTCACATATGAATTTTTTTCTAAAATGAGTAATTGTAAAGATTTTTCCATCTTTCTCAACAACTCAATTAAATGCATAAATTCACCTGTAATAACATGCATCTCCCATTCTAATTTACTTTGCAATATATCAACTTGCTTCTCAAGTATAGTCAATAATTTTCTTACATCGTATACAAAACGATTTGTTAACTCGGTAATGCTATCCCATAACTTACCTTTCTCTACTTCCGTGTTATATCGATAAATGAGTGGCATATTGCTTATCCCTTGTTCCTGCTTTGTTTGTTTAAAGATGAAAGCACGTAACATTTGGAATAGCTCATCCGCATCAAATTTCAATTCCTTCAAACTATGACTCACCATACGGAAAGTCGAACGAGAGGCTTGCTCTGATTTTTTCATCATTTTATATACTTTAGAAAGTACATCATCTGTTTCTAGCGTACCAAGACGAGATAAAACTAATTGAAAATACATACAGGAGAACTGTTCACCTAATATTCTACTCGCCGCTTCCTCGATATGATGAGCTTCATCAAAAATAATATGTTCACATGAAGCAAATAGTGGTTCTTCACTTGAAAAATCTTGAAATAATAACGCATGATTTGTAATAACGATATCTGCAAATAATGCTTTATTCTTTGCTCGTTGATAAAAACAACGGCTATACCAGTTGCTTTGCATCCCGCCTGGACTATGTACATCACTACAAATACGGTTCCAAAGTAACTTTCCGCCCTCAGGAATATTTAATTCATCACGATCGCCAGTTTCTGTTTGCAATAACCACACTAAAATTTTTGCCTTTGTGAGCGCCATATCATAATTTTTCTCTTCCTCTTGCAAAGCATATTCAAATTTATGTAGACAAAGATAATGCTTTCTTCCTTTCAAAAGAGCTACTTCAAATGAAAATGGCATTATTTTCTGTAATAATGGAATTTCTTTTTCTAATATTTGTTGTTGCAGTTGTACTGTTTGGGTACTTATGATGACAGGTTCTTCTTTTTTCGTTGCAAAATAAATACTTGGAAGTAAATATGCAAGAGTCTTTCCTGTTCCTGTTCCTGCTTCAATTAGTGAAAACCTAGAATCTCTTAGTGCTGTATATATTTCCTTCATCATAATCTGTTGGCTTTCTCTTTTTTCAAACCTTGGCATATTCAATTCAAGTTTATCGATTGCCTTATGCAAGAAAGCATCAAATTTAGATGAACATGTTTCACTGAGATTTAAAGCATAATTCCGTTTTCGAAGCGCAATATTTCGATACACTTCATATCCCTCTGCCACTTTTCTACCATGCATCATTTTCTTTAAAATATTTTCAGAAAGTACATCCGCTATATCACTTTGAAAAACATCGCTCAATTCATAAAGCGATTGCAAGGTGACAAGTGGTAACTTTTCAATTTCATTTAAAAATTGTAAAAATAATTCCGCTGTTGCAAGAGCATCACTATCCGCACGATGCGGTTGATCGTGCTCTAATTCATGTTGTTTAGCTAAATCACGTAATTTATAACTATCAGCTGTCGGCAAAAGAATTTGCGCCAACTCCACTGTATCAACTTTCGGACAATGTACTTCTGTATATCCAGCCCACCTTAATTCTTCAGTTAAAAAATTCCAATCAAAGTGAACGTTATGTGCAACAAAAGCTGCACCTTGCAATAGCTCAACAACCATCGGGGCTACATCATGAAATAACGGGGCTTGCTTAACCATACTCTCATCAATCCCTGTTAATTCTGTAATAAATGGCGGAATCTCTCTCTTCGGATTAATAAAAGATGAAAAAATCTCTAGTATCTCTCCATCTTCCACTACAACAGCTGCGATTTGGGTAATTTTATCCTTCCCGTCCTTCCAGGAGTTCCCTGTCGTCTCTAAATCCACAACGACATAACGTTTACTCATATATGTAACACCTCAATTTCTTACCTATCAATCACAAAATTATATAATGTTACTATACCACGTTTTATCTCATCTTAATGAAAAGATGCACAAAAAAGCTATCTCCATAATAGAGATAGCCTTCTTACTTATAATATCGTACCCGCTTTTTCAGTGCCTAACATTTGGATAATTTGATTATCATCGTCTAATACTGCAATTTTCGGCTCTTGGTTATGAATATTTTCTTCTGCCACTAAACCGTAGCAAATAATAATAACTTTATCCCCTGGCTGTACAAGCCTTGCAGCTGCACCATTTAAACAAACAACACCGCTACCGCGTTCTCCTTTAATAACATATGTCTCTAAGCGCGCACCATTATTGTTATTTACAATTTGTACTTTTTCATTTTCTAAAATATTTACTGCATCCATTAAATCTTCATCAATTGTAATACTACCTACATAATTTAAATTTGCTTCTGTTACTGTTGCGCGATGTAACTTCGCTCTCATCATTGTGCGAAACATAGATGCTCCCCCTTATTAAACCGTTAATGTTATATTGTCAATTAATCGTACATTCTCAAATTTAACTGCAATTGCTAAAATGATTCGTCCTTCAATTTTATCTATTACTTGTAGTGAAGGATAGGCATATAAATCAGCATAATCTACAGTGCCTTTCGTATACGTCTCAATATACTCTTTCACAAGAGTTGTAATGATTTCTGCATTACGTTCGCCTGCTTCAATTCTTTCTTTCGCTATACATAGACTGCGGTATAAATGAGGAGCCTCTTCACGCTCTGCTTGTGATAAATACACGTTACGAGAACTTTTCGCTAATCCATCTACTTCCCTTACAATATCCACTGGTACGATCGTAACCGGAATATTAAAATCAGCGACAAATCCTTCAATGACAGCAACTTGCTGTGCATCTTTCATACCAAAATAAGCACGCGTTGGCCATGTAATATTAAATAGTTTCATTAGTACAGTCGCAACTCCAGCGAAATGACCAGGTCTTTGTTTGCCACATAATACATCGGTACGCTTCACAACTGCTACTGTTGTCGTTTGTTCTGCTGGATACATTTCTTCTACGCTCGGATAAAATAAATAATCTACACCGTTTTCTTTTGCTACATTTTCATCTCTATCAATATCACGAGGGTATCGATCTAAATCTTCATTCGGCCCAAACTGTAGCGGATTGACAAACACGCTTAAAACCACAATTTCATTTTCTTCTCTTGCCTTACGTAATAAAGTCGCATGGCCTTCATGTAAATAACCCATCGTTGGAACAAAACCAATACTTTTTCCACTTATACGAAGTTCGTTTGTAATTTGCTGCATCTCTTGCACTGTAGTTACGATTTTCATTATTGTTTTCCTCCGTATAACGCTAAGCATTCTTCCTCTTTCATTGTGAATGAATGTTTTTCTTCTGGAAATTGCCCTGTCTTTACTTCAGTAACGTATTGTGAAATCCCTCGCACAATCTCCTCTTGAACAGACGTATATTGCTTTACAAATTTCGGAACACGATTTACGCCGTATGAGATAAGATCATGATAAACAAGTACTTGCCCATCTACTTTTTTCCCTGCTCCAATTCCAATCGTCGGAATTGTTAGTTGCTTCGAAATTAATTCCGCTAACTGCATTGGCACACATTCTAACACAAGCGCTATCGCACCAGCTTCCTCACATCTCTTCGCATCTTCTATTAATTTTTTTGCACTTTCAGCATCTTTTCCTTGTACTTTATACCCACCTAGTACTCCTACAGATTGAGGAGTTAAGCCTAAGTGTGCCACGACAGGAATTCCCGCATTCGTCAAGTAATGAATAGTTGATACCACTTCCCCTGCACCTTCTACCTTCAGTGCATGAGCACCACTCTCTTGAACAATGCGGCGTGCATTCACCATCGTATCTTGAGGCGACACATGATACGACATAAATGGCATATCAGTTACAATAAACGTCTCTTTCGCTCCTCGGCGTACAGCTTTCGTATGATGAATCATATCCTCTACTGTTACAGGTACTGTTGAATCGTAGCCAAGCACAACCATCCCAAGGGAATCTCCAACTAGAATCATATCAACTTCAGCTTCTTCTGCTAACTTAGCAGATGGATAATCATACGCCGTTAGCATCGTAATCGGCTCACCTTGCTCTTTCATCTTCAAAAAATCTGTTTTTGTTTTCAAAAACTACTCCTCCTTTATACAGGAGAGAGGAGATGGCCGAAATCATATAAAAAACCCCTCTGGCCATAAAAGGGCAGAAGGGTTGTGTGTTAGTCGGCATTATTCATCCCTCTGTCCCAGTCCGTTATTGGATCAAGGCAGAATCCAAGTTATTATTTTTCGTATTGCTTCGAATCATGGTGCAGTTCGCTCTGATACTGCCCACATTCGAACTAATTATAGCAAACTCCAAAAAGGAATTACTACATTTTTTTGAAAAAATAATTTTTTATTCCTATTACGGTATGTGAAATTTTTTATAAATAACTCAATCATAGAAAGATAAAGCTTTGTTTAAAATGCCTCGTATAACTCTTAAACTAATGATGCAGGTTAATTGAGAAAAGTACTTACAAAAGGAGAATTGCGCATGTTTATGAACAAATGGTTATTTCCATTCACCGGTTTTCTTCTGATGATTGTAGGGATGATAACTTTTAGCTCCTTCCATGCATTTGCCTCAGTTAACGTCGTAACACAACCTATCGATTCAACGAAAGTAATTGAGGTCGAACTGAATGATGATTACTTTCATCCAAACGTCATCACCATTCCAATTGAAGAGTCAACAACATTGTTATTAAAAAACAAAGGTAAGAATGAACACACCTTTACAGTAAAAAAACTCGGCATTGATGTCGTAGTCGAGTCAGGAAAAGAAAAAAACATTACCGTGAAACCTAAAAATACTGGTACATATGAATTAATATGCCGGTACCACCTTCTTAAAGGAATGGAAGGCAAAGTAATAGTCAAATAAAAAGAAGTTCCCAAAAGGAACTTCTTTTACTTAATTTCGATATCCGCAGAATGAATGTGATGTACTTTCCCTTCATGGTCCTCCAGAAGCAATACACCATCCTCTGTAATTCCTTTTGCTACGCCTGTAATTGTCTCTCTCATCGTTCGAGCGGTAATTTCTTTCCCGATGCTCACAGCGTAACTTTCCCAAAGAATTTTAATGACAGAGAAACCATTTTGTAAATACTCTTCATATAATTTTTCTAGTTGTAAAAAGATTTGTTGCATCAGCTCTGCACGAACAATTGGCTCACCGGATTCAATCGCTAAAGAAGTAGCAATATGCTGAATTTCCTCATCAAAATGCTCTTGCTTTTGATTTGCATTAATACCAATACCCATAATGACAGCATTAATTTTATCAGGATCGGCCTGCATTTCTGTTAATATACCTACAGCCTTTTTACCTTGAATTAAAATATCATTCGGCCATTTTATTCCTACGTTTACACCCGTGCACTTTTCAATTGCTTGTGCAACGCTAACAGCCGCTAATAAAGTAAGTTGTGGTGCATGATGAACCGGGATTGATGGACGTAAAATAATACTCATCCAAATTCCTGTTCCTTTTGGTGAATGCCATTTCCTACTTAAACGACCTCTGCCGGCTGTTTGTTCTTCTGCAACAACAATCGTTCCTTCTTCTGCACCTTCATAAGCAAGTTTTGCTGCAATATGCTGCGTAGATTCAACAGACTCTTCAAAATATACCGTTCTACCAATATGTTTCGTTTGTAACCCTAACTGAATTTCATTAGCAGTCACTTTGTCTGGCTTACTCGCAATTCGATAACCTAATCGACGCACAGCTTCAAGTTCATATCCCTCATTCCGAAGGTCCTCCATATGTTTCCACACAGCGGTTCTTGAACAACCAAGTTTATCACTAATCGTTTGGCCAGATACAAACGCGCCATCCGCTTCTGAAAAAACTTGCAATAACTGCTTTCTTATAGTAGATTGCATTCTTGCAGCCACTCCCTTATACACTCTTTCTCATTAACTACGTTTCCTTGTACAATTGCTTCCTCAATTTTTCGAATCATTTCAGCAACCCACGGACCTGGCTTTTTATTTGCCCAGTTTAATAAATCATTCCCAGTCACATTCATTTCTTGTCGATTCTTGATTGGCAATGCTTCAAACAACGTTTGTACTCGTTTCACAGATGTATTATCATAGCTTTCAATCATCGCTTCATATACTCTTTCTGCCATTTCAGCGATATGAATTCCCGTTTTATAAAGAAAGACTGTATCCCAATCCTTCTCCTTTCTCGTACGGAGTGTTAATAAAACTGCGACGATATCTTTTATTTTTTTATTTGAAAACTTCCATTGACGTAAAAAGACAGATGGATGCTCTTCCCCAATACAATATAAGAAGAATGCCCATGCCTCAATGTCCGTTTCAAAAGAATCCCAGTTATACTGCGTAGCTTTTAATAATCTCTCATCTGACATTTGTAAATATGGCAGATGAGAAAATAGCTTCGTTTCTACTAATTCTTGCAAGCCCTTCACGCAATATGTACCAGTTAACAGTTTCTCAAACTCCACTGTAATTCGCTCAATTGCAATATGTTCTAGCAAATGTCCATATGTTTCTATTGCTTGTTTCGTTTTCATTTCTAAAGAAAAACCTAACGTACTTACGAAACGAATACCACGCATCATTCGCAGGGCGTCTTCTTGAAAACGATCCGCAGCATTGCCAACCGTCACAATTTCTCTCTTTTGAATCGCTTGCTGTCCAGCAAATAAATCAACCATTTTGCCTTCTTCTGTCATCGCAATTGCATTCATTGTGAAATCACGACGTTTTAAATCCTCTTCTAATGAACGAACAAATTGAACACTACTAGGTCTTCGAAAATCTTCATATTCGCTCTCTGTTCGAAAAGTGGTTACCTCATAAGGTTCACCATTTTCTACCACAATTACAGTTCCATGCTCAATACCAACAGGAACATGTCTTGGAAATATAGCCATCACTTCTTCTGGTAAAGCAGATGTCGCAATATCAATATCTCCAATCGGCCTATCGATAATAAGATCTCGTACGCTTCCACCGACAAAGTAGGCCTCATGTCCTTGTTGCTTTAAAGTCTCAATAATAGAACTAGCTTTTTTAAATCTTTCCATTTTTGTCATCCCTTAGTACATCATAGTAAATCGTTTCATATTGTGAGACGATTTTTTCAGAGCGGAACTGCTCGTAAACACTTTCTCTTGCTCGCTCTCCCAAATTACGGTGAAGTTCTTCATCCTTTAATAGCTGAATGGCTTGATTTGCCACTCCTGTTGGATCGCCAACTTCACATAAATATCCTGTTTCACCATGTTGAATGACTTCTGGAATACCTCCAACCCTTGTTCCGATACAAGGTACACCACACGCCATCGCTTCTAATAAAACAAGACCAAAACTCTCCTTCTCTGAAAGAAGCAACATTAAATCACTCATCGCAAGTAGCTCTGCAACATTATCTTGCTTCCCTAAGAATAAGACGCGATCTTCAATATGTAAATTTTTTACTATCTGTAAAATCGTGCAAAATTCTGGTCCATCTCCAACAAGAAGCAACTTCGCATCTACTTCTGTAACAATTTTAGCAAATGCCTGAACAACATCTTGCACACGTTTCACTTTACGGAAATTTGAAATGTGAATCAGTATCTTTTCACTCTCACTTATACCGTATTCTTTCTTTAATTGAGACATATCACGCTTGAAATATACACGCTCGTCTATAAAGTTATATACCGTTTGAATGTTTTTATTTGGTTTTACAAGCTCATGCGTTTCGTTAATCAATGAATGCGAGACAGCCGTCACAACATCAGATTGCTCAATACCAAAACGAATTAAATTATTTAACGAAGGGTCGGAACCTAACACAGTAATATCTGTTCCATGCAAGGTTGTAACAATTTTAATACGCTCTCCAATCATTTGTTTTGCTAAATAAGCACAAATGGCATGTGGTATTGCGTAATGCACATGTAAAATATCTAGGTTCTCTCTTTGTGCAACCTCTGCCATTTTACTCGCTAACGCTAAATCGTATGGTGGATATTGAAATACAGAGTATTGATTTACCGTCACTTCATGAAAATAAATATTTGGATACACTTTATTTAACCGGAATGGTAAACCCGATGTAATAAAATGAATTTCATGCCCGCGTTCCGCTAATTGCTTTCCTAATTCTGTTCCAACAACTCCAGAACCACCTACAGAAGGATAACATGTAATACCTATTTTTAATTTCATTTACATCCCCCCTATTAAATCAGCATGTAATAAAATCGGTTTCTTACTCATAAATCCCTCGGCATATAAGACTCCAACTTCTTTTCCAAACATTTTCTCTCGAGCGACCACAGTTTCAACGTAACCTTCTGTTAACGGCGTTTTCACACCATCACTCCCTGTTGAAAACTGACTTTCATACGCTTCTAATGCTTCCACTTTTATAGAAAGGTACTCACTTATATCTATACAAAAATTCGGTTTATGAAAACCATTAATCATATAATAATAAAAAGACTCCACGCGATGTGGCGAAACCTCTGGCATATATTTACGAATTCCCGCTGAAAAAATAGCTTCTTCCACAAGTTTTGCACAATTTGCATGATCTGGATGACGATCTTCATAATACGGCGCGAAAACTAGTTTCGGTTTATATGTACGAATCACCTTTACAATTTCACGTATATACTCTTCTTTCATATACAAACCACGGTCTGGCATCGCTAAATTCAGTCTCGTTTTTACTCCCATTATACGAGCTGCCGCCTTTGCTTCTTCTTTTCTCAATTCTATCGTTCCATTAGAAGAAAGGTCAGCTTCTGTTAAATCACAAATACCTACTTCATACCCTTGCTTCGTATATTTAGCAATGGTACCAGCCATGCCGATTTCGACATCATCGGCATGAGCACCAAACGCTAATATATGTAATCCACTCATAATTGTTCCCCTCATTTTCTAAACTTGCGGTAATCTAAATCTCCTCGCTCTAATGCGTGCATTAACATTTCAGCACTTGCCATATTCGTTGCAAGTGGAATCGCATATACATCACATAAACGAAGCAATGCATTTACATCTGGTTCATGCGGCTGAGCAGTTAGTGGATCTCGGAAAAAAATCACCATATCCATATCGTTTTTTGCAATCATGGCACCAATTTCTTGATCGCCACCAAGAGGACCCGACTGAAATCTTGTTACAACTAAACCAGTTGCCTCCATAATACGAAGTCCTGTCGTCCCTGTTGCAAATAATTCATGTTGTTCAAAAATTGGTTTATATGCGTATGCAAACGAAACCATGTCATCTTTCTTTTTGTCATGTGCGATTAAGGCAATTTTCATCCGTTGTCTCCCCTTTAGTCGATAATATTTTCTAAACCGTACACAAGATGATCTAGATTCATTACTGTATCAATTGATAGTTTTACACCCGACATAAATGATGCACGATTGAATGAATCATGACGAACCGTTAACATTTGTCCATCTCCACCAAACATTACTTCTTGGTGTGCAATAAGTCCTGGTAAACGTACACTATGAATGTGAATGCCGTCTACATTTGCACCACGAGCACCTTCTAGTTGTTCTACTTCATTCGGATGACCTTGCTGCTTTGATTCACGATTTTGACGAATTAATTCTACTGTTTTTACTGCTGTACCAGATGGTGCATCTAACTTTTGATCATGATGCAATTCAATTACTTCAACATCTTGGAAATACTTCGCTGCCATTTGTGAGAATTTCATCATAAGAACTGCACCAATTGCAAAGTTTGGAGCGATAATTGTTCCTACTGCTTTTTCTTTCGCATTCTCTCTTAATTGCTTTAGTTCTTCTTCTGTAAATCCAGTTGTACCAATAACAGAACGAAGTCCACGCTCAACTGCTAGTGTAACGTGTTGTTTCCCAACTTCTGGCGTTGTTAAATCTAACAACACATCTGCTTCTACTTCCTCTAAACAAGTATGTAAATCTGCGTAAATTGGCGCTTGTAACGCTGGCATGCCCGGTAAATCAGAAATTTTCTCTCCACCATGCTTATAATCCACTGCTGCTACCAAATTAAAATGTTCCGTTCTTTCCATAAGAAGGACTGCTTCATGTCCCATACGTCCTCTTGGTCCAGCGATAATTACTTTAATTTCTTTCATTATTCTTTCTCTCCCTCATCAATACGTGTCCAGCGATCTTTATCACGTGTATTAAATTTATTCATTACAATGTTATGTGCCGTTTCTAAATCAATATTTAAACTATTTGCCATACAAATCATAACAAATAATACATCTCCAAGCTCTTCTTCCAGACTACGTTCTTTTTCAGTTGTTTTCTTCGGTTTCTCACCATAATAATGATTTACCTCTCTTGCAAGCTCCCCCATTTCTTCCGTTAAACGAGCCATCATTGCAAGTGGACTGAAATAACCTTCTTTAAACTGACCAATATATGCATCTACTTCTTTCTGCATATCCTTCATCGTTTTTGCTTCCATACAATTCACCTCTAATCCTTCCTCTTTCATGTTAGCCAATTCATCGCGATTTGACAAATATTATTCCCCGCCAAACACCTATTTGCGACCCTTTTTTGGATAGACTATAATAAAGTGAAACTTTCTTTTGCGTTTTTTGCAAAAGATTAGCCCGAACCAATCGGGCTCTTACGGCTGGTTTGATCTCAATTCACTGCTTTATCCTCTACCAGCCGTTAGAGCGGGGTAAAGTGAAACTTCTTTTGCGTTTTTTTATAGCCTTCACTATTTTTACTAACAGCTAGAAATTACTTATCATTATGTTTTACCGTATCAGCGGAGCAATGCAATTTACATAATTAGGAGGATTTCTATATGACATCAAATTTGAAGATTCGAAATATCATTTTTATTTTAATCGGTTCCGCTATTTTTTCTTTCGGTATTGTGAATATCAATATTGAAAATCACCTTGCAGAAGGTGGATTTACCGGTATTACACTATTATTGTATTTTCTATTTAAGTTTGATCCTTCTTATTCAAACTTAATTTTAAATATCCCTATATTTTTTATTGGTTGGAAGTTACTTGGAAGAACAACATTTATCTATACACTAATCGGCACCTTCAGCGTGTCTTTATTTCTATGGATTTTTCAACGTTACGAAGTTCTTAACTTACATTTAAACTTACAAAATGATATGACACTCGCGGCTTTATTCGCCGGGGCATTTATCGGTGTCGGTCTTGGCATAATATTTAAATATGGCGGGACTACTGGCGGTGTAGATATTATCGCAAGACTCGCTCATAAATATGTTGGCTGGAGTATGGGGAAAACGATGTTTATGTTTGATGCTATCGTCATCATCGTCTCTATTCTTACCTATTTATCATACCGCGAGGGCATGTATACGTTAGTTGCTGTTTTTATCGGGGCGAAAGTCATTGATTTTATGCAAGAAGGAGCCTATGCGGCAAAAGGAGCAACGATTATCTCAGATAAAAACGATGAAATTGCTGCCACAATTTTATCTGATATGGAACGCGGAGCTACTTTTTTAAAAGCTGTTGGATCGTATACAAAAGTGGAACGGAACGTATTATATTGCGTTGTTGCTAAAAATGAAATCGTGAAATTAAAAAATATTATTACTTCTGTAGATCCTCATGCCTTTGTTGCTGTAAGTGATGTACATGATGTAGTTGGTGAAGGTTTTACGTTAGATGAAAATAAAAATCCGTTACATAAATAAACGCAACTAGAAAAGCTCTCTAGCTTTTCTAGTTTTTTATTACATATTTTTTAAGTTTATCTAAATCCTCATAAATAAGCTCCAATAAACTCCGATTATAAAAAATGGAAGCAGGATGAAAAGTCGGAAAGATATGATATTCTTGCTCTGACCATGTAAACGCTGCACTTTGCATATCCTTTAATTTTTGAATGGGCTGTTTTAATAATTGTCCGTGCACATCTGTTATTTTTTTATTTTGTCCTGTTAAACGTTGAAGACCGATATTTCCAAGGGTGACGATAAGCTTCGGATTTATTTTCTCTAATTCATAATCTAACAAAGGCGCATGGGCAAGTATTTCTCCTTGATTGGGTGTTCTATTATATTTTTTCTGTATGATTTCACCATTTCGTTCTTTTTTCTCTCGCCACTTATAAGGCCTACTTCGGACAGCGCTCGTAATATATACTTCTTCCCTTGTAACATGAATCCGTTCTAAAAAACCCATTAATTGTTTTCCCGCTCTCCCGCTAAACGGAATCCCATTATGAATTTCTGTTTCACCAGGCGCTTCTCCTAACAGCATAAATTTTGGATTTTCAGGACCTTGTCCACTTAAAAAGCCTTCTAACTGATAAGAAGCGCTTTGTTCTTTCACTTGTTTTACTAAACGACTTGGATATTTCACTTCCCCCACCGCCTTTCCGCATTACTTCTATTCCTTCTATTATTTCTATTTGCAATACATTATATAATTCAATCCACAAAACAAAAAAGACTATCAAAATTGATAGTCTTTAGTCGTCGCTACGCTGCATACCAGTATACATTAATACGAGACGTAATAATTCAAATACTGCTACAGCTGCAGCCGCTACATATGTTAATGCTGCCGCATTTAATACTTTACGAGCTTGGCCATATTCATCTGTTGATACGATACCTAACGCTTCAATTTGTTGCATTGCACGCTTTGATGCATCAAACTCAACAGGTAATGTCACAAGTTGGAACACAACACCTGCTGCCATTAAAATGATACCTAATAACAACAAGTTAGACATAGATGCAAAAGCACCAATCATAATAAATACCCAAGAAATATTCGATCCAAAGTTTGCAACTGGCACTAACGAATGACGAATACGCATAAAGTTATAATCTTTTGCGTCTTGAATTGCGTGTCCTACTTCGTGTGCTGCAACTGCTGTACCAGCAACTGAATGACCGTAATAGTTATCTGTTGATAATCGAACTGTTTTGGCAGTTGGATCATAATGGTCTGATAAATGACCTGGTGTTTCTTCTACAGCTACGTTGTATAATCCATTCTCATCTAAAATTTTTCGAGCCACTTCCGCTCCTGTCATACCTGAAGTTGAATAAACTTGTGAATACTTGCTATAGGCACTACGTACTTTTGACTGTGCATACAACGGTATGATCATTATGATCGCGAAGTAAATTAAATAAAACATCATGAACCTCTGAACCTCCATTGAAGTTTTAATTATAGTACTTCTCATTCTATTTTCTTCTGACATCATTGTCAATGAATAAACCTTACAATCCGTATCTTTATTTATTGCATTATCTATTCTTAGAGTGTACATTACTTTTTCTTTTTTCTCTCTCTCCTTTATACTTTCTCCATCCAACATAAGTTAATGTGAATAAAATAAGACCTCCAGTAATTATCATAAACCAAATGAGAGAGGGTGCAATTTCATCTTTTTTTACTGTGTGAAATATTTTTTGCAAATCCCCTTTAATGATTCCTACTTGCATTTGACCACCTTTCGTATTTAACATAACGTTACGAAATTCATCCAAATAAGATAAATGGGCATTTACACGCTGCACTTCATTTTCTGGCAGGGCGATCATTAAGCTTGGATAAATAATATTAAATTCATGTAAAAATGTGTTTAACGTTTGTTGAAACTGTCCCGTATCTTCTTTTTTCATCGCTTTTTCCATTTGAGAAAAGGCACCCATTACTTTTCTTTCTCTTTCCATCCAAAGTGGTTGATATTTCGACACTTGCGCATCAACAGCGAGCTGCAGGGCTAACACATTATCAATTTTAACTTGTTTACCTAAATCTGTTTCCGAGAGAGATTGTTTCGCCTTGTCGTAAGCTAAAGAAATAACTCTAACCTGATCTGGCGTTACTTCTTGCTTCTTTTCATTCCCCTTTATAACAAACTGCTCGGAGAAATGTTGTAATACTTGTACTGCTTTTTCATCTTCATTACGCTTCACTAATTGTAATGAGTCGTCTAACAACCCTGTTAGTTCACTCCACTCTTCAGCATATATACGTAACGGAAACATTATAATTAGAAATGCTATTAATCCAATTAATGTTCTCTTCATCACGGTCCCCCCTATAACTACTAGTACAAAATATGTTAATTTGGACAAGAATAGAACAGTACTGGACCGAAAAATATATTATCGTTTTACAAACAAAAAAATTCTCTTTAAACAGAGAATTTTTCCTTTGAAATCCTTTTCTTTTTTACGAAATATCTATACAAGCTGTAACAAAGTATGCTGCCGCATAAAATAAATAATAAAATTGCACACGCAGCATGCATAAAGAATTCTTCTGGTAACATTAATATAATTGGATCCGTTTCAATATCAAACATCCAATAATCATTACTGAATAAAAGCTTATGGAATAATACAAAACTCTTTTCAAAATTAATAGCGATCGGTAACATGAGCGCGATCGGTAAGATAATTGTTAAAATTGATCCGTGCAGTAAAAACTTTTCATTTTTCTTTTTTAATAAATAAACCCCGCCTATTATTGCAATCATAATTGTCGCATACATTACATATTGAATCTTTACTAAAATATTTTTAACATCTACAAAATGAATACGGCCATTTGTAGACATATCTAATGTTGGCAACTGCAATACTCCATCATAAAACGGCGATAAATATGTAATAAGCACATCATAATTTCTTTTAATATCATCCTTCGTCATATCCGCTAAATCTGGAATGTTTAAAAAATCAATTTCAAAATAATATAGCCATTTTCCGTACACAACCGCTGTTGTTGCGAGTGCACATATAGAAAATGCTATGCTATATGAAACAACTATAGTAATCAATCGATCCAATATTTTTGTACCACTCTTATTTTTCTTCATTTTCTCCCCCTACATGTTCTAACTATCATAAAGAAAACTGTTTTCGGTTCTCACGCAAGCAATAATAATATGTAAGACATAGTGTGACGATGCTTAGCCAAAACGTAAAGTAACCAATTTCTTCTACAAACAAATGCATAATTCCATATCTCGGCATTTGCCAAAATAAATAATCAATTGCATCATTATGTAATGTCCATATAGCTGCTACCGCAAAATGCCATTTTTTTATACGGTAAAACGGTGCATATAACAATCCTTGTACTGCCATCGCAAAGTGCGAAAGCATTAACATATACCCCATAAGACCAATAGGACCTTTTACATAGATCATAATTGCATTTACAACAACAGCCCATATACCATATTTCATCAAAGTAACAATCGCTAGCGCCTCTATTAATCCCCAATTTCTCTTTCTTAAAAAAGCAATTAAAACAAAGACAAAAAAGAGACTCGCCATCGGGCTATCGGGTACAAACGGCCAAAATATAGGTGAGGTTTCTTTTAATTGATTTCCATACCATATAAATCCGTATATTGTACCTAATATGTTAACAACTAATAAAAATAATAATATAGAGCGTTGTCTTAACATTGCATACAAATAAACCAAGCTGTATGTCCAACACCTTTCAAACAAAGTCATTCTTTCCTCAAACTCTACTCTATTATATAGTAAACTTTCTTTCATCAAAATAAAAAGCTGACTACAAATTTTTGTAGTCAGCTTTTTATTATTTTTTATTATACTTAGCAATGAATTCCGAAAGCTTCTTCAATTCCTCATCCGTACCTTTAAATACGCCTTTAGGCATTGAACCTTTTCCATCTTTCGCAATTTTAGCAATTTCTTCTGGCTTTAAAGTTAAATTTTGCAGTGCAGGCGCTGCTGCCCCGCCCTGTAAATTGTCACCGTGACACGTTAAACAAGTATTTTTTTGCATTAATTTATAGCCGTCATCATTTTTATCAACTGGTGCTGTTTTTACAATTGCTCCTTGTTTTTTTGCAGCTTCCCAGTCGTGGTGCGCTACAGATTCCCAAGTTAAAAAGATAATCGATGCAATTGCTAAAAGCATAAATCCAGTTGCTACAGGACGCTTCAATGGGCGTCTTTCTGGGCCTCGATCAAGAAATGGAGCTAACAATAATGCGCCAAACGCAATCCCTGGCATAATAAACGCTCCAATTACAGTAAATGAACCAGAAGCATAAGAATACTTTAATAACTGATACAAGAATAAGAAATACCAATCTGGAAGTGGTATATATCCGGCATCAGTTGGATCCGCCATTCTCTCAAGTGGTGACGGATGCGCCACTGTTAAACATAAATAACCGATTAAAAAAACTGCACCAACCATCCATTCTTTTAACAAGAAGTTCGGCCAAAACGCTTCTGTTTTTCCTGGGTATTCAGAATAGTCTTTTGGAATATTTGGTTTCCGAGCTACTGGTACCCGAGAATCTCCTACAAACTTCATCCCTTTGCCGCGATGCATAATCTCCCTCCTTTAGTTCTTTCCCCTTTAATTTAGCAATCTCTTATAGCGGACCGGAAATACCTTGTTTGCGAATCATGATGAAGTGGAAGGCCATTAAACCTAGAAGTGCTGCTGGTAAGAAGAAGACGTGAATAGCAAAGAAGCGAGTTAATGTTTGAGCGCCAACAATTTCGGAATGACCAGCGAGTAATGTTTTAATATAAGGACCAATGAGCGGCGTTTGCTCTGCAATTTGAATCCCTACTTTCGTAGCAAATAATGCTTTCATATCCCACGGTAATAAATATCCGGTAAAACCAAGACCTAACATAACAAAGAAAATAAGAACACCAACAATCCAGTTTAACTCACGAGGCTTTTTATACGCACCCTGGAAGAAAACTCTAAGTGTATGTAAAAACATCATTACAATGACGAGACTAGCGCCCCAGTGGTGCATACCACGAACAATTTGCCCATATGCAACTTCATTTTGTAAATAATAAACCGATTCCCAAGCATTTTTAATATCAGGCACATAATACATCGTCAAAAACATTCCTGATAAAATTTGAATTACAGTAACGAAAAAGGTAAGTCCTCCAAAGCAATAAACGAATGCAGAAAAGTGATGTGCCGGGTTTACATGTTCAGGTACTTCATGATCAGCGATATCACGCCATATTGGTGTAATATCTAACCTTTCATCTACCCAATCATAAATTTTATTTAGCATCTACTTTGCACCCCCTTTTGGCTTCGCTTTGCCTAAATACAGCGTTCCATCTTTTACTTTGGACTCGTATACATCAAGCGGAGCAAGGGGCGGCGTGCCTTTAATGTTCATCCCATCTTTTGTGTAACGGCCCCCGTGACATGGACAAAAGAATTGATTCGGATGTGCTTTGTCCGAATTCCAGTTAACTGTACATCCTAAATGTTTACATACTGGAGAGAACGCAACAATGTCTCCGCTTTCATCTTTATGAACCCAAGCTGATTTTGGCTCTTCGGACTTGTACCAACCATCAACCTGCTTCACCTTAAAGTCGAAACGTTTCGGCTCTGTTGTAATATCCTTTACTTGTGCAACAGCAACCATATCCGTTCCCGCTTCTTTTCTTAACACCGGATCAAGCGCAAATCGCGTCATCGGCATTAAAATACCCGCTGCCATAAAGCCTCCTACCCCTGTAAGGGTGTAATTTAAAAACTGTCTTCTTGATACACGATGTTCTTTCTCGCTCACGAAAATTTCCCCCCTCTATCAGAAATTGTCCCCTCGTGATAAATTATATAAAAAATAAAAACTAGGACACTATCATGATATAATACGCTTAGGTACAGGTCAATATCATACTACTCATAATAATAAGAACTTTCTGTTTATTTCTATTTTCCCCATTTTTCTTCTAACATCACCATTATATTTTTTATATGTGCATGAATAACTTCTCTTTTCGCTTGATCACTAAATTGTTCTAACGCTAATGAAGGAAACCAAAATAAATCTCCTTGTAACTCTTGCATATCTTCTTTCCATGAAAAATCACTTGTAACATAAGCAATATGCTTAAAACCTTGCTTTTGCAAATGATTTGTCCATTCTTGCAAACGACCTTTTTCATTTTTTTGACTTTCTACTAAATACGTAAATGCAGGTAGTAAAAGTACTCTTCCTTTATATTCTCTTTCCAACTCCATACTCAACAATTCGATAAATTCACCTTGTTCTACTACCATTTTCATTTCTTTTGCTGCCGAAATTGATAAAAGTGGTATAACACCAGTATCTACATAATCTCTTGCTTGCTCAAACTGCTCCACATCTTTTACACTCCATTTCAAATGTCTTCCCTCCCTTCATTTTCAAATGACAGAACTTTCACTTTATATATATTAAACCATACTAAAAGAGGTAAAAAAAGAAAAACTACCTATATTAAGGTAGTTTTTCTTAAAAAAGTCTGAAATTTGTAAAATTTTATGAATCCAAATGAATTCTATAACATCTTTAACTCAGCTGTTAACTTATGAAACGCTTCCTTATCTTGCTTATCCAGCGCTTCATCAATTTGTTTCAAAAGACGTTCTCTTCTAAAAGAAAATACACTTTCTTCTAAAAATCTTTCTGCAAGTAAACGATCTTTTTCATTTACTTCAATATGCTTTGGTAAATACGGGTTTTCTTCTAATACAGCTACATAATTGGCATTTTGAAACGATGATTTAAAATTGAGTTGAATATAAATATCTTCATCTCGATTTAAACGAATATCATGAAACGATTTTTCAGCATCTGTTGTCATAACATTTTGTTTAAAAAAGTGAAATGGTGTGTCTTTCACACAATTCGCGGACATCACTAAACCACGCGGACAATATTTTGCATGCTCTACGAAGTGGACTTTATGCATCAATTGGTCATGACTCATTAAATAATTCAAAATCCATACACATTCACGCTGTTTCAGTTGGTAATTATTCAAAAACCATTTTACAAAATCCTTCTTCTCGTTTACAGAAACAGGGGTATTCATAGCAATTAAGTCCCTCCTCTGTCTTTCTCTTTTCTTTTTAGATTCAAGAAGCGGTATTCAGTTTCCTTCCAACTTATGAAAAATCCTCTAAATTATATAACAATTCTTCAATATGAATTTGTGTCGGGTCTAGTTGTATTAACTGAGTAAATACTTCTTTCGCCTCTTTTCGCATACCTTCTTCCAATAAGAAATAACCGTACTCTTCCAAGAAGTCTGGATGATTCTTAAAAGAAGTATATGCACTTTCATAGTGTTTTAATGCATCCGAATACATTTCTAATTGTTTTTTTGCAAACGCAAGATCCCAAAGTAGTTGTGTATCTGGTTCTCCGCTGTCAATCGCACGCTCTACAACTGCAATTAACTCTTCATATTTTTCTTGTTCTTTTAAGATATACGCATATTTTAATATCGCACCTAAATGTCCTGGATCTAACTCAAGCGCTTTTTGAAGCACTTCCTCTGCTTCCGCTATTCTTCCTAATTTCGCCGCAATGTTCGCTAATTCTACATAAAATGGTACAGAAAGCTCATCTACTTTAATTCCTTCTTGAAGTGTTTCATAGCTTTCTTGAAGCATTCCTTCTTTTTCATAGCTTTTCGCCAAATACATGTACAGCGATGCATACTCCGGATCTAATTCTTTTAGTTCTTGCCAAGCACCAATTGCTCTTTGATATTCTTCACCTTGGTATAATGTGAAGGCATATCCAAATAATGAGTGGATATCTTTTTGTTCCTCTAAACCTGCTTCATAGTAAGAGATCGCTTCTTCCCAATTTCCAATCGCACTTAACGTTTCTGCGAGGCGAAGTGCAATGACAACACCACCCATGACTTTATGTTCTGCTAATAGCGACTCATAATGAGTGATTGCCTTTTGTTCTTCACCTTTACTACTATATAACTCTGCTAATCCAAACGTAATAACAGGTTCGTCAGGCATCATTTCTTTCGCCTTTAATAGTTTTTGTTCTGCTACATCATCGAAACCTTGCATTTGGAATAAATCTGCAACAAGTAATAACGATTGAACATATAAGTCATCATTTTCTGGAATATCATGAAGCACTTCAATCGCTTCATCTTCTTTGTCTAGATCAATATATAATTCTGCTAAAAATACAGTGAATTCACTTTCTTCCGGATACAATAAACGCAAGTCTTCTGTAATAGCTAACGCTTCATCCGTAAATCCAAGTGTATGATAATAGCGAGCGATATCATACTTCTCTTCATCATTCGCAATTTTTAATTGTTCTTTTAATAATTGTAATCCTTTTTCCGCTTCACCATTTTCAATATATGAAACAGCTTGTTCAAACTTTTGCATAAACGTCTCCTTTAATTCTAACAAATATTATTTTCTGTTCATTTACCCCGATTGGTGCGGGCTAATAATCAGTGAGGGGATGAGCATCCCCTCACTGATTAAAGTTTCACTTTATCATAAGCAACTAGGTGTACGAACGCAACCTTTAGAATGAGCATACTTCATCTTGTACTTTCACTGACAACGATTCAAACATGACACCGATACCGCATTACTACTTTCTATTGTACCGTTTTCTTTCATTACCGTGCAAATAACTTCCCTTATTAATTATTAACACGCACGGATCAAGCTTTACAGGCCTTCATTTAAATAAAAAAGACTCCTATATTAGGAGCCTTCACAAACTCTTAAGAGTATGTTTCTTCTTTCTTTACTTGCTCGTTTACAAGCTCTTTCAATAATTCTATAATTTCATCATTTTCTTCTTTCAAACCGACAGTAATACGAATACCATCATGTATACCAAATGCAGCACCAGAACGAACAATATATCCTTTCTTCATTAATCGTTCGAAAGCCTCATTACCAGGAATACCGAGTTTTAAGAAAATGAAATTTGTTTGAGATGGATAATAGAATACGTTATATTCCTTACAAAATGCGTAATATTGATTTAATCCTTCTTCATTTTTTTTCACACATTCTTGTAAAAATACTTGATCTTCTAATGCAGCGAGTGCTACAGCCTGCGCTACAGTCGATGTATTAAATGGTAACCTTGCTACTTCTAGCTGCCCGATTAAATTCGCATTACCAACCGCATATCCGATACGGAAAGCAGCTAAACCATATGCTTTTGAAAACGTGCGTAAAACCATAAGATTTTCATACTGTTCAAGAAGTGGTAATGTTTGCGGATAGTCTTCTGCCCCCGCATATTCATAATATGCTTCGTCCATAATAACGAGCGCTGACTTAGGAACTGATTCTAAAAATGAAAGTAAATTTTGTTTCTCTACATATGTACCTGTCGGATTATTCGGGTTACAAATCCATACAATCTTCGTTTTATCATCTACTTGCTGTAACATCGCATCTAAATCGTGAATGCCATCTTTAAGTGGTACTTCACGAACTTCTGCTTCTTCAATAACAGCATGGTGATGGTATTGCGAGAATGTTGGATTCGCCATTACAACATTTGTTCCTTCATGTAGTAATGCACGACTAATCATTTGAATGACTTCATCTAATCCACTACCAAATAACAGTTGTTCTGCTTTGACACCTAACTGCTCTGCTACTTTTGTCCGAAGTTCAAATGCATATCCATCTGGATAAAGAGCGTATTGACTCGCTAAAGAAGTTAATGCTTCTGTTACGCGTGCTGAGCAACCGAATGGATTTTCGTTCGATGCTAATTTCACAATTTTTGATAATCCATATTCCCTTTTTACTTCTTCAATATTTTTCCCAGGTACATATGCTCTCAAAGTTAACAATTGCTCTTTCACTCTCATTTTTCTTCCCCCAGTCGTTTTATTCAATTCAATTACAATAAGGTTGTAATTTCTCACTGTAATCGTTTATCTTAACCGTCACTATTACGAGGATACCTTTAAACAAGCACTTCTTAGCTCTTAAACCATATCCTTTTGAAATGCCTCTAACGCAATATGAACAGTCTCATCTGGAATAGATACGACATTCACTCCCCCATATTCCTGCATTAACACCATATGAATTGCTCCAGCGTTCGCTTTCTTATCTTGTTTCATCAATTGAACGAGACGCTCTACACTCAAATCACTTGGCATTTTTGGATATCCGTACTTTAAGAACCACTGCTTCATCTCTTCATAAGAAAGATTAACCTTGTACACTTGCTCACTTAAAAACAAGGCAAATAACATTCCAACCGCTACTCCGTCACCGTGAGTAATATTTCCATATCCTAGTTCTTTTTCAAGAGCATGGCCTAACGTATGTCCAAAGTTCAAATGAGCACGTACACCTTTTTCTGTTTCATCTTGCGATACAATGTTTGCCTTTACAGGAATTGCCTTCGTTAATATATGGATTAACTTCTCATCACGAAGATCCGCTAATGTTTGCACTTCTTCTTTTAACCAATGATACAGCTTTACATCACCAATAAGAGCATGTTTTATCACTTCTGCATAACCTGAACGCCACTCTTTTTCAGGAAGTGACTGTAAAAACGGCGTATGATATACAACTACTTCCGGTTGATGGAATGCACCGATCATATTTTTACCTAACGGATGATTGATCGCTACTTTCCCACCCACTGCGCTATCGTGAGCTAATAAAGTCGTTGGAACTTGAACGAAGCGAATTCCACGCATAAACGATGCAGCAACAAAACCAGCTAAATCTCCAATCATCCCGCCTCCAAGTGCAATAATTAAAGAATTTCTATCTAATTTATTTTCAAGAGCTGACGTATGAGCCGCATAAAAATTTTCAAAAGACTTCTCTTTTTCGCCACTCGGTACGACAAATGAAAATACTTTTTGCTTTATTTGCAACGCGTCTACAACTGTCTGTAAATGTAAAGACGCAACAGCTTCATCTGAAATGATCATGATGTTTGACACAGATGGCTGCATGTTTTGAACAATCGTTGTCAACTTTGACAACGATTGTTTTCCTACATGTACATCATATTCTTTTGATTTCGTTTGAATATGTATGTTTCCCATTAAAATCCCCTCGCATATTCATTATGTTTCTCAATATTTTCACGAATAAGGTCCATACGATCTAATCCGAATTGTTCTATTAAAGCTGTCGCTAATTCCCAAGCCACAACCGCTTCTGCAACGACACTAGCTGCTGGCACAGCACAACTATCTGAACGTTCAATACTTGCTGTAAAAGGCTCTTTCGTATCAATATCTATACTTTGAAGAGGTTTATATAGTGTAGGGATCGGTTTCATCACACCGCGCACAACAATTGGCATTCCAGTCGTCATACCGCCTTCTAATCCACCTGCATTATTTGTTCTTCGTGTATATCCATGTTCCTCATTCCACAGAATTTCATCATGAACTTCACTTCCCGGTCTATGCGCTGCTTCAAAACCAATTCCAATCTCGACACCTTTAAAAGCATTAATGCTCATAATTGCAGCTGCTAATTTTGCATCCAGTTTTCGATCATAATGCACATAGCTACCGACCCCAATTGGCATTCCTTCCACAATCACTTCAACGATTCCACCTATTGAATCACCATTTGCTTTCGCATCATCAATTGCTTTCATCATTTGGTTACCTGCTGCTTCATCTAAGCAACGTACAGGTGATGCTTCTGTAATACTTTTTAATTCTTCAATTGAACTATAGGTAAATTCCTGAGCCTGTACACCGCCAATTTCAATTACATGGCCCGCCACTGTAATACCAAGTTCTGCTAACACTTTTTTAGCAACCGCACCAGCAGCAACACGCACTGTCGTTTCGCGTGCTGAAGAACGCTCCAGTACATTTCTCATATCTCTATGACCATATTTAATCGCACCATTTAAATCAGCATGCCCAGGTCTTGGTTTTGTTACTTTCCTTTTCATTTCTTTTTCTTCTTGTTCCGTTAAAGGCTCTGCGCCCATAATTTTTGTCCAATGTGCAAAATCACGATTTTCAACAACAAGTGCAATTGGAGAACCTAATGTCTCTCCATGTCTAACACCACTTACAATTTGCACTTGATCTGTTTCAATTTGCATGCGTCTACCACGCCCATGCCCCTTTTGCCTTCTAGCTAACTCTTCATTTATATCATCCGCTACTAAAGGCAGTCCTGCCGGAACACCTTCTATAATCGTTGTAAGTTGTGGACCATGAGATTCACCAGCTGTAATATATCGCATACGTTATTCCTCTTTTCGTATATGTATTTATCCCGCTATATTAAGCAATGATATTATCTTTCCTTACTCTAAAAATATGAAAGAAATTATATATTTGATCAGCCATTCGCTTATTCTCCGATAGGCCTTTTACTTTACATATCAATATATCATAACAGCTCTAACTTCGTAACTAATTGAAACAAAAAAAGTGCAAGAAGAATACCCCTATTCTCCTTGCACTTTCTACTATTATCACAGTGATTAAAGCGTTTACAAATTATTTCAAAATAATTAGTAAATCCATTCATTCATTAATTTTGAGTAGTCAACTAATTCTTCTTCCTTAAAGAAAATAGCAATCTCGCGCTCTGCACTTTCTAACGAATCAGAACCATGGATAATGTTTTTCGCAACAGTTACACCGAAATCTCCACGAATTGTTCCAGGAGCTGCTTCATGTGGTCTTGTTTTACCCATCATGTTACGAGCTGTATCTACTACGCCTTCACCTTGCCATACCATTGCGAATACAGGTCCAGATGTAATAAAGTCTACTAATTCACCAAAGAAAGGTTTCTCTGTGTGCTCAGCATAGTGTTGTCCAGCAATTTCCGGAGTGACTTGCATTAATTTTGCACCAACTAATTGAAAGCCTTTTTTCTCAAAACGAGCTACGATTTCCCCAATGAAGGCACGTTGTACACCGTCTGGTTTTACCATTAGAAATGTTTTTTCCATAAAAAATCTCTCCACTTCTGAATTATGTATGTAATTGTATATCCCCACACACATATTAACACCCTTATCACAATTGCGCAATAGTTTTGAAATAGAGAGATTATTTTATTTTTTAGAAAAAACACTAAAATTTTCGTTTCCCAATATACTTTGCTACATTTTGTAATGCATACTTCGCTTGTCCACGCGGAAGTGGTTTTATGATTTCTAATGCTTTATGTAAATAACGTTCACTAAACGCAAATGCTTGATCAATAGCGTCACTATTTTTTACAGCCTCAATAATTCCTTTCATTTCGTCCGCTGTTGTATTTTCATGTACAGATGTGATTTTCTTACGAAGCACGGGATCTTCCATAGCGTATAGGGCAGGAAGCGTAATATTCCCTTGTAACAAATCACCACCAGCAGGTTTTCCAAGCTTCTCTTCTGTGGAAACGAAGTCTAAAATATCATCAATAATTTGATACGACATTCCTACAAAATACCCATACCAAAATAGTCGATTTACCGTATCACGATTAGCGCCAGCAGCAATTGCTCCTAGTTGACAACTCGCAGCAATTAATAAGGCTGTTTTTCTCTTTATTCTTCTTAAATACGTTCGTAAATTTTGGTCATAATTGTACTTATCTTTAATTTGTTCAATTTCACCTTTACACACTTCTAAAATGGTATGCGATAGCGCCTGATGCGCCTCTGGAATTTCGATATTTGTTATACATTCAAGAGACTTAGCGAACAAATAGTCCCCTGTATACATTGCAATACGATCTCCCCATTTCGCATTCACAGTTGCACTACCACGTCGTAAAAATGCAGCATCAATAACATCATCGTGAACAAGAGAAGCCATATGAATAAGTTCTAACGCAACAGCTACATGTTTAATTGCATCTAACTTATAATCTCCAAATTTTCCCGCAAGCAACACAAATACAGGACGAATTCGCTTCCCACCAGCTTCAATAAGTTGTAATGCCGCCTCTTCTACCAATGGCTGTTCAGAAGCAACTGTCTTTTTTAATTCTTTTTCTATCACATTAATATCCGATCGTAAAAAAGAGTACATAAGTTGTAACTTCATATTGTTCACCTTAACCTAAAACTTCTTTTTTCTTTTTTCTTTTTTCTTTTTTCTTTTTTCTTTTTTCTATTTTGATTCTGGTTTCATACCTAAGTGCATCGCTGCTACCCCAAAAGTAAACGGCTTCACTTGTACACGTTCAAGTCCAGCTTTTTCGAACATATGAGCCAATTCTTTCATACCTGGGAATGTACTAGCAGATTCTTGCAGCCATGAATATTCTTTAAAACTTTTCGCAAATAACTTTCCAAATAACGGCATGATATATTTAAAGTATAAAATATACCCTTGTCGAAAACCAATCATTGTTGGTTGAGATGTTTCTAAACAAATCACTTTTCCACCTGGTTTTACTACACGCGTCATTTCTTTTAATACGTGCATATAATCCGGTACGTTACGTAAACCAAATCCAATCGTTACATAATCAAACGTGTTATCTTCAAATGGAAGTTCCATTGCATTCCCGTGTAAAAGTTCTACTTGTTTTAATTGTAACGCCTCTACCTTTTGCTTACCGACAGATAACATATTTTCACTGAAGTCTAAACCAACAACCTCGCCCTGTTCACCTACCGCTCCAGCTAGCGCAATTGTCCAGTCCGCTGTCCCGCAGCATACATCAAGAGCTTTGCTACCTGGTTTTACATCCATAATGCGCATCGTCTCTTTACGCCACGCTTTATGTCTTTGAAAACTAATGACAGAATTCATCACATCGTATTTATCAGAGATTTTCTCAAATACATCATGTACTCTTTCTTCTTTTGATTGTTGCATGCTCGTACCTTCTTCCAATGTAAAATTGCTTATGTCTTCGATTTATCTCTTAACACAGAGTTTATTTCGCTTATATCTGTGTGGTTTTCCAAATATTGATTTTCTTTCTTTCTGAGTTCCATCATCCATCCATGAATAACTGTTTCTACCTCCGCTTTATCCTTCATAATCCCTTGAACTGCTTGAAAAACAGGTGAATGTTGTTTATCAGCGTGCAGTTCATATTCTTTTTGAAGACGGTTTTTTCCTAGTACATACGTTATAAACGGCTTCCAATGCGATAAATGAAAATGATCACATGTTTTTTGCAAGAGTGCAGACTCAATCGTTACTACACTTTCCATTATGTCATCCATCGTTTCATGCGCTTTTTGATATAACATTATTTTGTGTTCATTAATTTCTTTAATTCCTTCAGCAAGCGCACGAATTAAAACAATATCACAATTCATAGACAGTAAGTAATAATATAACCCGCTATAGTAATCACCAGCAAGCACTGTTAACTGGCGACGTTTATGCGATTCATTTGCTTCTTCTCCTGCTTTATTTGATACTCTTTCATGTGTATCAAGTGCAATTTGCACAAGCATAATCGTTACTACATAATGCTCAATTTGTTCTATATGTAAATTTTCACTTTTTAAAGCACCATATAACAATGCTATTTTTTCTTCATCAATAAATGGTTCTTCAATATAGTTTATAAAATAAGGATGGCGTAATTTCTCCATCAATTTCTCTCTTATACCCGCATACCCTCCGTAGATGTCACACACAAAAATCACCCTTGTTTTCTAATTCATAAAACTTATTATAACACATACATTCTATTTTCTATAACCAAAACTTGGCTACTCTTTCCAAACTTCCACCGAACTAAATAACATCTTCCATTCTTTTTAGTAGTCTTTCTATTCTCGCTCTGCCTTGCTAAAACTATATCATTTATTTACATAAAAAAAAAAGAAAAGCAGTTTCCTACTTTTCTTTACTTTGTTTTAATAAAAGATAAAATTTCACTACGTGCAGCTGCATCATTTTCTAACACACCACGTACTGCTGTTGTTACAGTTTTCGCGCCCGGCTTTTTCACACCACGCATCGTCATGCACATATGTTCCGCTTCTACTACTACCATTACACCATGCGGTTCTAGTACTTCCATAATAGAGTTCGCTACTGTTGATGTAATACGTTCTTGCAGTTGTGGACGACGTGCAATTGTATCTACAGTTCGAGCTAATTTACTTAACCCTGTCACTTTTCCGCCTTGCGGAATATATGCAACGTGAGCAACTCCATAAAATGGAACTAAATGATGCTCACACATCGAATAAAACGGTATATCTTTTACTAGTACAAGCTCCTCGTGATCTTCTCCGAACACTTTATGCAAATGTTCTTTCGGATCTTCATGCATACCCGCGAACACTTCTGCGTACATTTTTGCCACACGCTTTGGTGTATCAAGTACTCCCTCACGATTTGGGTCATCTCCGATTGCCTCTAAAATAAGGCGTACTGCATGTTCAATTTGTTCTAAATTAACTTTTGCCATCCGCTAGCCCTCCCGAAAACCTAAAAGTGATACGAACACATTCTAGCATATTTATGTTTTTAAAAGCAAAAAGAAGAGTTCCCAAAAAGGAAACTCTTCTTCCCTGTTAATATGTAAGGATTATTTAACCGCATCTTTTAACGCTTTACCAGGTTTGAATGCAGGTACTTTACTTGCAGCGATTTCAATCTCCTCACCTGTTTGTGGGTTACGACCTTTACGAGCCGCACGCTCACGAACTTCGAAGTTACCGAATCCGATCAGTTGTACTTTATCACCTTGTTTTAAAGCTTCTAAGATAGAATCAAAAACAGCGTCTACTGCTTTTGTTGCGTCCTTTTTAGAAAGGGAACTTGCTTCTGCAACAGCATTGATTAAATCTGTCTTGTTCATGCCATTCACCTCCTCCCAAAGATAAGACTGTATAATGATCATAAAATGAGTCTTACTTTCATTTGTAGGCAATTTTTACAAATTCTATACTACAAAGATGTAGATAAATCATTATCAACGCCTATATTATACGATTCTCCTTTATAATTCAATATTTTTAAGGAAATTGTTACTCTTAAAATGTGAAAATCTGATGAAACTTGACAATTTACAACAATATATTAGATAATGACTGTTTATTTTGCTATTCTATACGCGAAAATCAAAAAAAATCCCTCTACGATGAGAGGGATTTTTTCCTATAATATAATCGCAATTAATCCGCCAGATCCTTCATTAATAATTCTTTCTAGCGTTTCTTTTAATTTATATCTCGCATTTTCTGGCATTAAAGATAGTTTCGCTTGAATGCCTTCTCGAACAATAGAGCTAAGTGAACGTCCGAATATATCAGAATTCCAAATTGATAATGGGTCATCTTCAAAATCCTGCATTAAATAACGAACCAATTCTTCACTTTGCTTTTCAGTACCAATGATCGGCTCAAACGTTGACTCCACATCTACTTTAATCATATGAATAGACGGAGCTACAGCTTTTAATTTCACACCAAACCTTGAACCGTGACGAATAATTTCTGGCTCATCTAAGCTCATGTCAGCTAACGCAGGCGCTGCTACACCATATCCTGTTTGCTTTACCATACGCAGGGCATCCGCCACTTGATCGTATTCTATTTTCGCATGAGATAAATCGAGCATAAGCTTTAATAAATGATCTTTCCCTCGAATTTCTACTCCTACTACTTCTTTTAAAATTTGATCATATAATTCATCTGGTGCATATAAATCAATCTCTGCTACACCTTGCCCCATATCAATGCCAGCTAAGCTCGCTCGATCAATAAATTCATACTGACTAAACTGCCAAACGACACGGTCCACATCACGAAGACGTTTTATATCCTTCACAGTCTCTTGAACAGCTTCTTGATAACTTTGGCGTAACCAATGCCCTTCATTTAACACCATCACCCAGCTCGGAAGGTTAACATTCACTTCTAAAACCGGGAACTCAAATAAAGCTTCTCGAAGCACATTGTACACATCTGTTTCCCTTAAACTTTCTACACTCATCGCAATGACTGGGATATCATATTCTTCAGATAAACTTTGGCGCAATTGCTCTGTATCTGGATGATACGGCTGTACAGTGTTAATGATCATAATGAAAGGTTTTCCGACTTCTTTTAACTCATTTACTACGCGTTCTTCTGCCTCTATATAATCTCTTCTTGGAATTTCACCAATCGTTCCATCTGTTGTAATTACAACACCAATTGTGGAATGTTCTTGAATTACTTTACGTGTTCCGATTTCTGCAGCTTCATGGAATGGAATAGGTTCTTCATACCAAGGAGTATTAATCATGCGCGGGCCATTCTCATCTTCATAACCTTTTGCTCCTGGAACCGTATATCCAACGCAATCTACCAATCGAATATTCACTTCAAGACCTTCATCTACTTCGATAGAAACCGCTTGGTTTGGAACAAACTTCGGTTCCGTCGTCATGATTGTACGACCAGCAGCACTTTGAGGCAGTTCATCCTGCGCCCTTTGACGGTCAGACTCATTCTCAATATTAGGAATAACTACAAGTTCCATAAATTTTTTAATAAATGTTGATTTCCCTGTTCGAACAGCTCCTACAACTCCAAAATAAATATCACCGCCTGTGCGTTCCGCAATATCTTTAAAAATATCTACCTTTTCCAAGTGATTCCCTCCCTCAATATTTTTGGGAATAATTCCACATTTATAGTCAACTAATACCTTCTCTAACGTTGCCTATAATATCTGATATAATATAATGGTATTCTAGAAGTTCGGACAATATATCATATAATTTTGTCCAATTTCATATGACTATTAAAAAATACCTTTTGTTTGCATCGCAAGTTGTGTAACATAAAAAACCTTTCTTCTAGAACTTATTCACTAAAAGAAAGGTTCATGACTTATGATTTTAAAAAAATTGGTTCTCCATTCTTTACCGTATACGGTAAAGAATACGCAGGTACAAATGGAGAATCTTTCGAAAGTATATTCCGAATATCTTCCCCTTCCTTAAATTGCCCTTCATTTTTTTTCAACGCTTCATATAAGTCGATTCGATAATCAATATAAATTTCTCCCTTTTCATTGATTACAAAAGGAAGCCCTTTACCAGAATACGGACTTGTCACTTGCGGCACATCTTTATATCCTAGTTTTTTGAAATCTAATTCATACACACCATCTGAAATTACCTTTTTAAAAGGCGGATATTGATGTTCATCCCGATACATCCTAAGCTTTAATGATAATTCCTGGATTTGTTCAGCCATCCTAACATCAATTAACTTTACTGTCGGGTTTGTTTCAACGTCTATTAATACGTATTGGTATACTCCTCCGCTTTCATACGCATTTCCTGGCGCTTCTTGTATGTAACGCGGAGCAATCTTTTGAAAATCGATTGGATACTTTTGATAAATAGGCGTACTCATATCCCGCGTCTTAATTGGCAATACCCCCTCATTTTGCTCCTTAAATGTCACTACAGCTTTTTGAACAACCTGTATCTGATCTTCATAAGGAACGGCATTTTGTTTCATATTTTCTTTCGGATACAGACATCCTGTTAAAAGGCTCATACAACAAAATATTAAAATAATATGGACTTTTTTCACTAGCAATCACCTTTTCATACTAATATAACTTGCTCCGTATGTAGCATTTTCGAGACCATTCCCTTTACTGCTGTACAGGTCCACTAAATACAACAAGAAAAATAACAATTCCTGACACAATCATAAGGGTGTACGCTACTAACGCTGTAATCCCTTTCAAAAATTTATTCTTTATTTTGTATCTACTTAGCAAAATAAAACTTACTGCAAAAAACATAAATCCAATTGCTCCTAAAGCAAACCACATTTTTATGAGCCCTTCTGACATATACACACCCCTTTTTATCAATCTATTTTTATACTATTTTAACAAATTAAAATCTTTAAACAAATAAAAAAAGAACATTTTACTACAAATTACGAATATATAACTTTAATCAACAGGTTTTTTCGCATCTTCCACTAATCTAAATAAAAATAAAACCGAAGCGAGTGTATCTCTCGCTTCGGTTGACCAAATATGCCCAAAACAGCTCTATTCCCATACTTTCATGGCTATCATATGCAATCTACAAACTCTTTGTTTCTTATATTTTATTTTTTAAACATTTTGCTTAACGAACCAAAATCAGCGGGCATATTATTGTTAATAATCGCTTTTACAATTTGATCCTCTTGTTCTTTCGGCACTTCACGTCCTGCCATAAGAGCCACTTGATGAATCAATTGACGAAGCACAGTCTCATCACGTAAATTCGCATTCTGTACAGATGATGCTAATTTAAAAATATCTTCTTTATTCACTTTCGCTTCTTTTTCAATGTTATTAAAAATGTTATTATCCATTCTTTTCACCCTCTCCTCAAGTTACTCTTCATCCTATGCAAAATTAAAAAAATGGTGAAAAGACCCATAAAAATAAAAAGCGACAGAAGTACAAATGTACTTCTGTCGCTTTTCTTTAAAGTAAGTCAGGTATAGCTTCCACTTCATGTTTTCGAACACGTCCCATTAATGAGCCTACTGCATCTTTCACATCATTCCCATTGAATAGCACGTCATATAAAGCAGCTGTAATCGGCATTTCAACTTCCATTTTCTCTGCTAATTCGTGAGCAGCTTTCGTTGTTCTTACACCTTCTACAACCATACCCATGCTTTCTAACACCTCTTCTAAAGAGTGTCCTTTTCCAAGCATATTTCCAGCGCGCCAATTTCGGCTATGAACACTTGTACAAGTTACAATTAAGTCTCCCATACCAGTTAGACCAGCAAACGTTAATGGATTTCCGCCCATTTTTCTTCCTAAACGAGCAATCTCCGTTAAACCACGTGTCATTAATGCCGCTTTCGCATTATCACCTAATCCAAGTCCATCAGTTATCCCAGCAGCTAATGCGATAATATTTTTTAACGCACCACCAAGCTCAACTCCAACGATATCTGGATTTGTGTATACACGGAAGTAACTATTCATAAACAAATCTTGTACTTCCTCAGCCGCTTCCATACGCTTTGCTGCAGACGTAACAGTTGTCGCTTGACGTAAACCAACTTCTTCAGCATGACTCGGTCCAGATAGTACAACAACATCTTTAATCAAGTCCTCTGGAATTTCTTCCTCAATCACTTCTGAAATACGTTTTGATGTACCAGGTTCAATCCCTTTACTTGCATGAATCCAAGTAGTCGGACCTGCTACATATTTCTTCATATCTTGTAATACCTCTCTATACGCTTTCGTTGGTACTACAAAAAGTACTACATTTACATCTACTAATGCTTCTTCTAAAGAAGAGTAGGCTGCGATTGTGCTTGGCAATGTAATTCCTGGAAGGTATCGACTATTCTCATGTTTTGTATTAATCTCATCCATAAGTTCAGAACGATTTCCCCAAATACGTACATCATGTCCATTGTCAGCTAATACCATCGCTAACGCTGTTCCCCAGCTACCTGCTCCAACTACTGTGATTTTTGTCATAAAATCACATCCTCTCCATTAGTCTCTTGCTCTAGCGATAATGTGAATCGGCGTTCCTACAAAACCGAACGCTTCACGTAAACGATTCTTTAAGAAGCGCTCATATGAAAAGTGCATTAATTCTGTATCGTTTACAAATATAACAAATGTTGGTGGTTTTACCGCAACCTGTGTCGCATAGAAGATTTTCAGACGGCTACCATTATGAGTTGGTGTTGGATTCATCGCTACCGCATCCATAATTACATCATTTAATACGTTCGTTTGAATACGGATACTATGGCTTTCATTTACTTCATTAATAACTGGTAATAATGTTTGTGTACGTTTTTTCGTTTTCGCAGATAAGAATACAATCGGTGCGTACTCTAAAAATTGGAAATGAGCACGGATGTTTTCTTCAAATGCTTTCATTGTTTTTTCATCTTTTTTCACTGCATCCCATTTGTTTACGACGATAATAACAGCACGTCCTGAATCATGAGCATATCCAGCAATTTTTTTATCCTGTTCAATAATTCCTTCTTCTCCGTCTAAAACGACTAAAACAACGTCAGAACGTTCAATCGCTCTAAGTGCACGAAGTACACTATACTTTTCTGTGCTTTCGTATACTTTCCCTTTTTTACGCATACCAGCTGTATCGATGATTACATAATCTTGACCATCTTTACTATATGGTGTATCAACAGCATCACGTGTCGTTCCCGCTATATTACTTACAATTACACGTTCTTGACCAAGAAGTGCATTTACAAGTGATGATTTCCCTACATTTGGACGTCCAATTAAAGAGAAACGGATTGTTTCATCATCATACGCTTCTTCTTCAATCTTTGGAAAATGATTTGCAGCTTCATCTAACAAATCACCAAGTCCTAAACCGTGTGTACCTGAAATCGGGAATGGCTCGCCAAATCCTAACGCATAAAAATCATAAATATCACTACGCATTTCTGGATTATCAACCTTATTTACCGCAAGTACAATTGGTTTTTTAGAACGATATAAAATTTTAGCAACTTCTTCATCTGCTGCAGTTACACCATCGCGACCATTCGTCATAAAAATGATAACATCTGCTTCATCAATCGCTACTTCCGCTTGTTGACGAATTTGTGTCAAGAACGGCTCGTCTCCAATATCAATTCCACCTGTATCAATAATGTTAAATTCATGATTTAACCATTCTCCCGCACTATAAATACGGTCTCGCGTTATACCTGGTATATCTTCTACGATTGAAACTCTTTCTCCAACAATTCTATTGAAAATAGTAGATTTTCCTACGTTCGGGCGGCCTACTATTGCTATTACTGGTTTCGGCATATACTTTCATCCTTTCAACTTGCTTCTGTTTATTATGTAAAAAACCCTTCTTTGTGCAAGAAGGGATTTGCATTCCAGAATATTTCTCAGCGTATCAAAACACCTCACATTATACCACACGTTACTAATGTTTCACAATAATATATACATTCTCTTGTAAGCGATGCGCAATACCATCTAAAATTGCCTCTAAATTATTTGCAACAAATTCTAACTCATCTGTCGATTCACAAGTAAACAAAGGGGCACCACCAGCAAATTTCTCCGGCGTTGTTGTAATAACCGCGAGAATTACACTTTCTAACATCATCTTTTATCTCCCCTTCCTTTCGGGGCTTCCGATGACATATGAACAGCACTTTCTAACGTCGGCACATTCCCTATGACACCTATCGCTTTCTCTGCATCTTGATCTTGTGGCAAGACAAAAATCCCAACCCTACCATCTTCTAAATCACGCTTTGCCAACGGCACAAGCGCTGGCGTACCAGAATCTCTATAAATCCCTAAAGCAACAGAAACATCATGTAAAATAGCTTGTCGTTGTCCTAAGTTTGAGATTGTCACCATCGCATCAATTGTTTTCGGCCTTAAAATAAAGCCCATTCCGTATTTCATAATTTCCTCTTGCCTTGCTGGTAATCCAATATTCATAATGTAAATATTATCAATATACAGCCCCGCTCCTTCAAAACGAAGTGGAACATGCTCGATATCAACAAGATCATGTAACCTTCTGCCAGACATTAATTTTTTCGCGATAATAAATGCGATTATAGCCATAATTACTCCAGCAATCCATGAATGGAATCCTATATACGCAAACGTCGTTGCAAACGACGTTAACATCGCCAAATAGTTTCGACTTTCAAAAACTAATGCAATCCCTTCAATATATGTATTTCCACGCGGTACGAGCTCATATCCATCTAATTGTTGAAGGGTATTTCTTTCCATATTACGCACATCACGAAACTGTGTTGCTGCTAATGTAAGAAATGTAATAGCAGAAAAATCTTTTTTCAAAATTGACGGAATCGCAATCGCTCCTAAAGCCGCTGCAATTAACCCCATCGCAACGTGAATAATTTTTCCATGGAGCCTCGTCGGATACTGACGCGTATCTGTCCGGAGCATTAGCACTCTCGTTACTGTCCCCGCTATTACTCCGCATAAAATGGCCGTTGTATATTCAGTCATGTATTACCCTCGCCTTTCTTTTACGTGCTTTCCTCTTGAACTGTTCCATGTATACTGATGCTTTTGCAATCCAAAACAAAATTGCCATGAAAAATGTAGCAACGGCGACGATATCAAAAAACGCTAAACTTCCGTAATCATAAGGGAAATGTAGTTTTCGAAAAATAAGTGTCACTAACAATTCCCCCTGTAACATTCCTATATAAAGAGAACATAATCGTAATATGCGATCCTCATGCAATAAAACCGATGCATACACAAGAGCAACACTTAACAAAAACAACCTGTCCACCACAATCCAAATCGGATCATATACTTCTAACAAATAAAAACTTGTATATAACATTGCAATAATAAGTGCCGAAAGTAAGCTATATAATTTTTTCCAAATAGAATATAGTGCGATTCCTATAAAAGCAACAATACAAAGCAAAAGTGCATTTACTGATACCGTGAATGAAGCAATCGTTACATGTAACGGAGAGCAAATAATAAAAATCAATATACAAGCGCTTATCTTCCACCTCATAGAGTCCTTTTTCATAAAAAAAGTTACAACAATCCACCCTATCCAAGCTAAAAAATAAAAAGTACTCCCTTCCATCATTTCACCTCCTATGTTTTCCATTATGGGAACTTTTTATGAAAGTTAATCCACTTTCTTCGCGCATAGTTTTTTCATATAACAGCAACACTTTTAATAAGGAGGTGCTATTCATTATGGGTAAAGATCGTCAAGAACGAAAACTAAGAGAATCACGACGCGTTGAATCTGATCGTGACCAATCACTACAATATCCGGGTGCAACTGGACTGGATACACCAGAGCAAGCCCGAAAACAAAATCAGCACTAATGAACACAAAAAGACGGTTTCGATATTGTACGAAACCGTCTTTTACAAAATTATTTTAATGATTTTTACTTATATCAAAATAACATTTAACATCCGAATTTTTCTATGGTTTATTTTTATCTCCACCTATTTTTCCTTTGCGAAATTAAACCCTCTCCAATAATTCAGTAGCAAACTATCTACATTTTCCAGCCTCTTTTTCAGTCGCAACTTGCACAAGATAGTGTTTATATAGGAATAATTTTATTTTGATAGAATATTAATTCCATTCCTCACCTTATATTACTAAAACGAACAAAAAACAAAAAAATCAACCAAACGGTTGATTTTTTTATCTTCTACTATAATGCGTCGTATCAATACCACGCTGTGTTAACCAATGATACGTTTCGCCCTTTACAACAAGAGGTACAGCCTGTAACTCTTCTATCGTCTTTGCACCAAGAGCTGTCATAATAAATTTCAAATCTGTATGTAAAAGATCAATTTCATCCACTAACTTCTCGATACCATCTTGCATTAAAATACGTAAAAAGTATCCAGCAAACGCAGTTATATTCGCCCCTAATGCGATTGCTTTCGCTACGTCAAGCGCTGTTTGTATACCCCCAGATGCAATAAAAGAGAGGTTATTATTTGTAGAGGTTGCTTCAATAATCGAGGTTGCTGTTTGTATGCCCCAGTTATTAAAATAAGAAAGCATTCGCTGTCTTCTTTCATTTTCAACAGCAGCAAAATTTGTACCACCTTGTCCACCAATATCAATTGCCGTTACACCTATGCTCGCTAACTGTTGTATTGTTTCCTTACTCATCCCAAATCCAACTTCTTTCACAATGACAGGAACTTTACTATTTAATACAATTTTCTCAATGCGCTGAAGTACACCAGTAAAGTCACGGTCTCCTTCTGGCATCGTTAACTCTTGTATGACATTTAAATGAATTTGCAATGCATTCGCTTCAATCATATCAACGGCACGCTCTGCTTGTTCAATAGTTGCCTCACTACCTAAATTAGCAAAGAAAATACCATTTGGATTTACCTTTCTGATAATCGTATAAGAAGCAGCCTCACTTTCATCTTTTAACGCCGCCATTTGCGACCCTACAGCCATAGCAAGATTATGATGTTTCGCTACATATGCTAATTGCTCATTAATATGTAACGTTTTCTCTCCCCCACCACCAGTCATCGCATTGATAAAAATCGGCGAACTTAGTGAAAGTTCGCCGATTTTTGTTTCACATGTTATTGTGTCATAACTTGAATTTGGCAATCCTTGATGCACAAAATCAATATCATGAAATCCATGCGTACGAGACTGACCAGTAGAAAGAGCGTATTCAATATGATCTAATTTACGTTTTGCCCTTACCACTTGTACCCCTCTTTATTTCTTTAATTTTTTCAGTTGTTCACCAATAATATCACTTAATTGGAAAGTAGCAGAATCAGCATTTGGTTCATACTGACTGTAATCCTCAATTACATTATTTTCCTCAAGCGTTTCTTTTATACTTAAAGAAATACGTTTCTCTGCAACATGGACTTCAAGCACTTTCACTTTTACTTCTTGTCCCATTTCCAATACTTCATTTGGATTTTTCACGTGACGATTTGCAATTTGAGATACATGCACAAGACCTTCAACGCCAGGTAAAATTTCAACGAATGCACCGAATGTAACAAGACGTTTTACTACTCCCTCACGAATATCTCCAGCTTTTATTTCGCCAGCAACATTCTCCCAAGGTCCTGGCTGAGCCGCTTTAATTGATAAAGAAATACGTTGTGTATCAGCATCAACAGATAATACCTTTACCTTTACCTTTTGACCTTGCTCTAATACTTCAGAAGGTTGCTCTACACGTTCGTGCGAAATTTGTGAAATATGAACTAAACCGTCCACACCACCAACGTTAACGAAAGCACCAAAATCCGTTAATCGCTGCACTGTTCCTTCAACAACGTCTCCTTCTTTTAATGAAGAAATCGCTTCTTTTTTCTTAGAATCTAGTTCTAATTCTACTACTGCTTTATGCGAAAGGATTACACGATTTTTTTCACGGTCTAATTCAACAATTTTCACGGCTAATGTTTTGCCTTTATAGTCAGTAAAATCTTCTACATAATGTACTTCTACAAGTGAAGCTGGGATAAAACCACGAACACCAAGGTCCACAACTAATCCACCATTCACGATATCTTTTACAGTAACATCAAACACATGACCAGAAGTAAATTTCTCTTGTAATTCTACCCATGCTTTTTCAGCATCAACAGCACGTTTAGATAAGACAAGATCATCTTCTTCTAATTTAATAATTTTCAATTCTAGTATTTGATCTAATTCTACAACATCGCTTGCTTTTTCAATATGAACGTTAGCTAATTCACTAATTGGAATTACGCCATCTGTTTTGTATCCAACATTTACAAGCACTTGTTTCTCTTCAACTTTCGTTACAGAACCTGTAACAACGTCACCAACTTGTAATTCTTTTGAATCCATAACTTCTTCATTCATTTTCTCTACCATGGAAATACCTCCCTACAGAATTGACAAAGCATTTTTTATGTATATACGAAATGAAAACATATGTTTCCATTTGCATGTTTAAGAATTTATCATCACATACTCAGTTTTCATACATTTCACTAGAAAATATATTAAACCTATATAAATAGTATACAGCAAAATCATCTTGAAGAAAGTATGTTTTGAAATATAATAGCGAATATATTCTGAAAGTTTTATCCTTCTTTTACTAACTTCTTACAAATCCGAGCATTTGTCAAGGAAAGAGACTCACAATTCACGCATCCTTTACATTTCTATATAAACAAAAAAAGAAAGAGGTTATCCCCTTTCTTTATTTCGCAAACACTCCTGAAACAATACTCATAATTTTTTGGACAACTTCTTCAATTGATAAAGAAGTTGTATCTAATTCCAATGCATCATCAGCTTTCTTTAGAGGAGAAACCTCGCGTTCTGAATCTAATTTATCACGCTGAGCAATTTCTTTTTTTAACTGCTCTAAATTAGAATCGAAACCTTTATTTATATTTTCTAAATGTCTTCTTTCTGCTCTTTCTTCAACAGAAGCAAGCATAAAGATCTTCACTTCAGCATCTGGTAACACATGTGTACCAATATCACGGCCATCCATTACAACGCCGCCTTTTTCCGCTAACTCTTGTTGACGACGTACCATTTCTTCACGAACAAGGCGATGTTTCGCCACAATAGATACTCGATTCGTCACCTCAGGTGTACGAATTACTTCAGAAACATCTTGTCCATTTAAAAATACAAGTTGTGTATTTTCTCCTTGCTGAAACTCAATATTTACATTCTTTACAACTTCCATTAACTTCTCTTCATTTTCAATGTCCACTTTTTGTTCAAGGGCTGCATATGTAATCGTGCGGTACATTGCGCCTGTATCAATATAAACGTAAGAAAGTTTCTTTGCCACAACTTTTGCAACCGTACTTTTTCCAGCAGCTGCTGGACCATCTATAGCAATTGAAATTCGTTTATCCATTGTAACACCTCATTTTTTCACTTATAAAACAAAACGAAAAGCAGGTATTTTCCTGCTTCTTCTCATTTGCTTCACGTCATTAAATCCTCAATTATTGTAGCATAATCCTTCATAGAAGAAAATGAAAACTACCTATTCACCTGTAAGATTTCTGCTTTGTTTTTTACCATGACACCTTCATAATAAACAATTTTAGATAAATATTTCACTGATGACTTATGTATAAATAACAATTGCACAACAGAAAGACAAATGAATTGTATTATTAATATACGAATAAAAATTTTCTCCATCTTTTTCAATGTAATTGCTCCCTCCTATCCTACATTTACACATTTCGTTTCATGATTTTATACATCGTATATATAGCAGCTAATTTTATTGTCATTTTCGAGGCATACTTTTATACATTTCCATTGTCGAATTTACTCAAAACATGTTATGTTCTAAATGTATTTTTCAACTTGAAAGGGGTATAAACATTGAAAAGAATCCTAGTTTTACACACAGGTGGAACAATTGCAATGGAGGAAGATAAAGAAACTGGGGTCGTACAACCAGGTGAAAAAAATCCTCTTTTAAAATTTATTCCTGATTTAGAAGGCGATGTTGATTTAATCGTTGAAGACGTGTTCCATCTACCATCTCCTCATATGACACCGAGCGAAATGTTACAATTACAAGTCATCATTGATGAAAGAGTAAAACAAGACAACATTCATGGCGTAGTCATTACGCATGGTACGGATACATTAGAAGAAACAGCCTATTTCTTAGATTTAACAGTGCAAGCAACTATTCCAATCGTTGTAACAGGTGCAATGCGTTCTAGTAATGAATTAGGTGCTGATGGTCTATATAACTTCTTATCAGCTGTAAAAGTAGCTAGCTGTAGTGAAGCTGCTGAAAAAGGTGTTTTAGTCGTATTAAACGACGAAATCCATTGCGCTACAAATGTAACGAAAACACATACAAGTAACGTGGCAACATTCCAGAGTCCACAGTATGGACCAATTGGTATGGTAACAAAGCGCGGCGTTGTATTCCATCACGCTTTAGTACACCATGAAACATATTCAGTAAATAAGGTTTCTAAAAACGTAGTTGTTCTAAAAGCATACGCTGGTATGGACGATACATTGTTAGCAGCAATTGAAAACCTTCCAGTAGACGGGATTGTTATTGAAGCACTTGGACAAGGTAATTTACCTCCAAGAACACTTCCTAGTCTAGAACGATTAATCGACAAAGGAATCCCTGTCGTATTAGTTTCTCGCTGTTTCAATGGCATCGTGCAAGATGTATATTCATATGAAGGTGGCGGCAAACAATTAAAAGATATGGGTATTGTATTCACATACGGTTTAAATGCTCAAAAAGCACGTGTTAAATTATTAGTTGCATTAGAGAATACAAATTCTCATGAAACAATCCAAAATATGTTTATGCACAATTAAAAAGAAGCTGTCGAAGTTTATTTCGACAGCTTCTTTTTATATTTCCCTTGACGCAATGGTTTGCGCAATCGCATCCCCATGAAATCGACCGTTCTCAATAAATATTTCATTCGCATTATTTCCAGCAGCAATTACACCTGCAATGAAAATATTTTCAGCGTTCGTTTCCATTGTATCCTCTGCATAAATCGGACGTCCTGTTTCTACATCAATCCGAACACCCATCTTCGTTAAGAAACTATGATCAGGATGGTAACCAGTCATCGCAAATACAAAATCATTTTGGATTGTATATGCCTCATCATCGACTGTAAACGTTAATGTATGTTCAGTAATTTCTTTCACGTGAGCCCTGAAATGCATTTGAATTGTGCCGCTTCGTACTAACGCCTCAAACTCCGGCAAAATCCACGGCTTAATGCTTGGTGAATACTCACTTCCGCGATATAAAACCGTTACACGCGCACCGGTTTTAACAAGTTCTAACGCGGCATCTATACTCGAGTTTTTCCCACCTATAACTACTACATCTCGATCAAAATAAGGATGTCCCTCTTTAAAATAGTGAGCTACTTTCTTCAGTTCCTCGCCGGGAACATTCATATAATTTGGATTGTCATAATATCCAGTTGCTACAACAACATATTTCGCTATATATATTTCTGTACTTCCGTCACGCTTTGTTGTCTCAACATGAAAAACTTCTCCATCTTTTTGTACTTTTTCCACTCGCTCAAAAGCATTTACACGTACAGATTTACGCTTTACTACTTCACGATAATACGCAAGCGCTTGATTTCGAACTGGCTTACGATTTTCTGTAATAAAAGCTACATCACCAATTTCTAATTTTTCACTAGAAGAGAAAAATGTTTGATGAGTTGGATAATTATAAATCGCATTTACAATGTTTCCTTTTTCAATTACTAACGGATTTATCCCTACCTTTTGCAACGAAATTGCTGCTGCTAATCCGCACGGACCGCCTCCAATTATGATAGCTGTTTCTTTCTGCATACTCAGCTCACTCCTAGTCTTCTACCAATACGCTATTTATAAAAACAAGAAAAAACCTACTTACAGCAGTAGGCACCTATCTTTATTGTATTCATTTTTCATATATTTGTCATCTAAACGAAACGTACATCCGATAGACATCTGCTAAAAACTGCTGAAATTTAATACCTTGTTTCCCTAATACATTTTCAGGATCAATCTTTCTAGCTGGGTCAAGTGTTTTATGTGATACGATATCTTTCTTCGGATTCAAGCCGAAGTTTTGACATAAATACGCATGATACCACGTAAAACGGGTATATGCTTCCCAAAAGTTAACATCACCGCCATAACAAAGTTCCACTCCAATGGCAGCCTTATTAGCATCATAACCATATAAGTCATTATCTGTCGGCACACCATATCGAACGTGATAGGCAACTTCATTTATAGGAACAATTTCCAATATTGTTTTATCATCTATAAATGTATGTGCCGAAGCTTTCGGTTGTATTTCATTAAAATAATCCCGATTCCCTATCGCATTGCTACCAGGGTTCCCCGTATCATGACTTACAATAAACCTTACTTTAGAAAGAGGAATTCCCGGTCGTGAACTTCCATACCCAATATAGTTACGCTCTATAGGAAACATCGCCATTACTACCAACTCCCGCTTCAGAAGATTACCTTACTTCTTTATATATGTATTCGGTAGCAATGTCCTTATCGCATATTTCTTACGCGAAGAGAAAATCGAAAATATTTGATGTGAACACCATAAATAATAAAATACTTACAGCAACTCCATAAAAACCGTAAAACCAAACACAATCTTCTTTCGTATCTAAACCGAAAAATTTATTTACAGATTGTAATAATGTGCCGCGCTTACTTTGTTTGTTTCTTAATACTTCCACTCGTTCTACAACATCTGCTGGCATCATAAATCTTTGGTCTACTGTCATTTTCATCATTTATCTCTCCTTAAAATCATTTCCGTTTTGTTTATCTAAGGAAAGTATAGCACGTTTGTTCGTGTAGAACAAGCGTTCTTTTTTGTTTTTATTTTATTTTTCAACAATCCAAGTAAGAATTGAGATTACAAAAGCGATAATCGGCCCTACTACAACTGCACCAAATATTAAAAACAGTAGTCCTTCTCCGAACATCCGAACGTTACTTGTTTTTCGGGCTTTCATCGTTCTTGAGAGTTCTCCCTCTAACCTCTTAACCTTTTCTTCTAATTGTTCTACTCGTTCCATCATTTCATTTTCCATATACAACACCTCACACTAATACTTCAACAAAAAAACGTGATTCCCTCGAAAGGAATCACGTTTTCTCACGATATAATATTATACCCAACCTCTGAAGCGACTTGCTTCAGCCATTTTACGAACACCGACCATATACGCAGCTAAGCGCATGTTCACTTTACGAACTTGTGCTGTTTCATAAATAGAATCAAATGATCTTACCATTACTTTTTCTAAACGTTGTTCTACTTCTTCTTCAGTCCAGTAGTAACCTTGGTTATTTTGTACCCACTCAAAGTAAGATACTGTTACACCGCCAGCACTTGCTAATACGTCTGGAACAAGTAAAATTCCGCGATCTGTTAAAATTTTAGTTGCTTCTAATGTTGTTGGACCATTTGCAGCTTCAACAACGATTTTTGCTTTAATATTATTAGCATTTTCTTCTGTAATTTGGTTCTCAATTGCAGCTGGAACTAAAATGTCGCAATCAAGTTCTAACAATTCTTTGTTTGAAATTGTATTATTAAATAGTTTTGTTACTGTACCGAAGCTATCACGACGGTCTAATAAATAATCAATATCTAATCCGTTTGGATCATGCAATGCACCGTAAGCATCCGAGATTGCAATAACTTTCGCGCCTGCATCATGCATAAATTTAGCTAAGAAGCTACCAGCATTACCGAATCCTTGAACAACAACGCGTGCACCTTTAATATCAATGTCGCGTTTTTTTGCAGCTTCGCGAATACAAATTGTTACACCTTTCGCCGTTGCTGTTTCACGTCCATGTGATCCACCTAATACAAGTGGCTTACCTGTAATAAATCCTGGTGAATTAAATTCATCAATACGGCTATATTCATCCATCATCCATGCCATGATTTGAGAGTTTGTGAATACATCTGGAGCTGGAATATCTTTCGTCGGTCCTACGATTTGGCTAATTGCTCGTACATAACCGCGGCTTAATCTTTCTAACTCACGGAATGACATTTCACGTGGGTCACAGATAATTCCACCTTTACCTCCACCGTATGGTAAATCAACAATACCGCATTTTAAACTCATCCAGATTGAAAGTGCTTTCACTTCATTTTCTGTTACATTCGGATGGAAGCGAATTCCACCTTTCGTTGGACCAACAGCATCATTATGTTGTGCACGATATCCTGTAAATATTTTAACAGTCCCGTCATCCATACGAACTGGTATTTTCACTGTCATCATACGAATTGGTTCTTTTAATAATTCATATACTTCGTTTGGATAACCCAATTTTTCTAATGCTTCACTAATAACAATTTGTGTCGAATTCAATAGTTCAAAATGTTGTTCCCTTTGTTGTTGTGTTTTTGTTTGAGTTCCCTTTTCGGCTACCATAGTAAGTAAACCCCCTGTAATTTCACTTGTTTAGTAAACCTTCATTGCCTAGTATACACCGTTAAATTTGGAATGCAATAGAAAACGCTAACAAATATATACAAACTATTTCCTATTGCAAGCGTTTTCACTATCATTATAGTCCTTTTATTGCTTTTAGAAAAGTAAAATACTTAAATATTTAAATGTTTTTTATTTTACTTATATATAACAACTTAAGAAGATATTTTTAAGTATAGTAAAGAGCGCCCAAATATTTATGATTCCCGCTATACCATTAATTGTTTTGACATTTTCAGACCAACATTTTAGGTTTCTCCAAATAAAAAACAAAACCTTAGCTTTGTTATATTAGCTAAGGTTTTGTTTTTTCACAAAGTAATTGTGTATTTGTTCAATTGCTTGAGAAGCCATTAATTCTTTACCATACTCCATTAGACGATAAATAGTTGCTGTAGACGGATTACCATATTCCGCTAAAATAGCTATAAAATCTGCCTTCAGTAATTGAACCTGCTCCTCTTCTTCCATCCAAAGATAGAAACGCCCATCCCACGTATATAGTTTTCCGCCAGTTACATCAAGGTTATATAAACGATTCGACAGGTTAATTACGTCATCTAGTGTAGCAAACTCATAAAGTATATGCTCGCTTTCATCTAGAGTCACTTGCATTTCAATAAACTCGTCACGGAACTCATCATCTGTATCCACATCTTGATGTTCTTTCGTTACAATTACGACCATTCCTTGCGCTTGTAGAGAAAATACTTCAACTGCAATTGGACCATCCGCTTCAAACCCTAGTTCCTTATTTGCTTCTTGCATCATATCACGAAATAATTGCTGTACTTTCGGTGCATTTCTCCACAAATCTTCTTTCGTTAATCCTCGTTCAGATAAATCATCAAATGTTAAGAAAATTTTTATCTTATTGTAATTTAATCGTTCCAGCCTCATCTCATACCCTCCCTACGTAACCAATGAATATAATTTTTATTATATGAAATAGAAAATAGATGGTTCTTTTCGAACAACTATTCTAACATTTTTAACCAATCATCCCATTCTTCTTTCGTATCACCAATTAGGCATGTTTGAATGTTCAACTGATCTCGAGCACCTATTTCTCCTATAAACCCAACAGAAAGTTTCTCACTTTTTTCTTGCAACAAATTCATGTCCTTTATCGCGTTCTTAAGTTCTCGTTCCTCATCAAAAGAGACTACTACATATGTAGGTTGTATTTGCTCAACAGCTAACAAAATACCATCTTCCGCTAAGCTTGACCTAATATATATCACCTCATATCCTTTTAAGCGTAAATACGTTGAGAAAACAAACCCTTTCAACATATTATTTTCTAACACGACAACTTTGTGTATAGAAGAAAATGATGATGCATTATGATACACCATTCCTAGACGAGTTTGTAAAAATGATACGACATATTGGAATTGCACCATTGTAACTTCATTATTATTTTTTAACGTTAACAATTTATTTGACACTTGAAGAACAATACTTGCTATGACTTTTTCTGTTGCATAAATACTGAAAGCCTCGTTTAACAATGCAGAAGTTGTAATTTCATCAAATTTTAACAAAGCTTGCAGTAAATCGTCCACTAAAACAACTTCTCTATCGTAATGTATTTCTTTTTGAACATTACTCTGCAAACGATTCCCTTCTAATAATTGAACTGCTTGTCCAATCATCATGCCGGAAGAAACCTTGTCCATTAACCATTTCAAAATTTGAATATGCTCTTCTGTATATAATCGATGCCCCGCATGATTCCGCTTCGGGGCAATAATTTGATATCGTCTTTCCCATGCACGAAGCGTACTCGGCTGAATTCCAATTATATTCGAAACAGCTTTTATGTTATATTTCCCGTTTAGAGTTGGCATCATTTCCCTCCGCATAACGTAATAATATGTGTTTGAGCAGGTGCTCGGAAGCGAAGTGGAATCAACGTTGTTCCATACCCATTACTAACAAAAAGAGTCATATTTGAATGCTTATATACGCCACCTTTTAAATATTTTTTAGATGGGAATAATCGAATCTGTCCTCCATGTGTATGTCCACTTAACACAAGTGAAATTTGTTCTTTTCCAGACATTTTATTTATTATATCAGGGTTATGGCTAATTAATATGCGAAAACCATCTTCTTTGCAATCAGCCAAAGCTAAATCTAAACGATCACGCTTCAAACCAACATCATCTACACCGAGCAAACAAATTTTTTCTCCTAGTTCAGACTCAAATACAACTCTTGTATTATCTAAAACTTTCACATTATTTTCTAATAACAAAGCATCTAATTCATGATATTCAATCTCATAATCATTATTTCCCCACACAAAATATACAGGAGCTATCGCTCTTAACTTTTGTATATTTGCAGAAATTTTCGATAAAGGGACGCCTCTTTCCGCTAAATCACCGCCAATAATTACAAGGTCTACTTTTCCTTTTACTTGTTCAATTAATGAACTTGAAATGACCCTTCTATGAATATCAGAAATAAAAAACACCTTTACTTTTTGAAAACTTTTCGGAAATTCTTCAAAAAGTAAAGTATGTTCTAACACAGTATTACGCATCGCTTCTGTATACATTACAAGAAGAAATATAATACCAATACATATGAGAGCACTTAATAAGATAATCCATATCATATATTTTTCACTCCCTTCCGCATAAAGATAATCCTCAGTTTTTATAGTAGGTATGCTACTAGCTATCCTGTTTTGCGGACTTATCTTTTATCGGAATTTTTATTTCTTGACCTACATTCACTTCATCTTCTTGTAAATCATTATACTTTTTAATCACTTCAATCCCAGTTTCATCTGAAAAATATTGCTTCGCTATACTTTCTAAAGTTTCTCCTTCTTTTACCGTATGCGTTACTACTTTCTCAGATGTTGCCTCAGACTCAGATTTAGCTGAATCAAAGAAAATGACCTCAAACGCACTTTTCCCAGCGTTATTACCATCACTTTTCACCTGAATATATTTATCTGTATACCATAAGATACTAATTGGTAGTAATATGAATAGAAATGTTAAAACTCGGACGAAAATATGATTCATTTTAAACTTTTCTTTTTTCTCTTTATTTCTATGAATTTCACTACGCGGCGGTAAACTTTCTTTTTCTTCCACTCGCTCAACTTCTAATTCCTCTTCGAAATCAGGAATTCGTTTTCTCATGTTGTTCACCACCACCTTCCATTTATTTTCTTAATTGGAGTCCCATTATAAAATCAACAAGAAAGTGTGCAAAGATTGTTATAAATAAATTTCCTGTCCATTCAAACACATAACCAAAGACAAAACTAATGAAACAGACGAAACAAAACAAAAATGGCTTTGTTATATACCGAATATGTAACACTGCAAATACTAAACTCGCTATTACAATTCCAAAGTGCGTCTGCACTACACCTCTAAATAAAAATTCTTCTGCAAAGCCGATAATGAACGTAATAACGAGTAGGTGCATAACTGACATTCCTTGAAACATCTTATCGTTAATACCACCATCATCAAACCAAGACTCTGGAAATACTCGCATTGCAACATAATCTAATAACACAATACCAATCGCCAACAAGCCACCTATTATAAGTATAGACACCGGTTCCCACTTCCACAGACTATACACCGATTTTATATCTCGGAATAATACATATGCTAGTAAACAACCGATACCGATAATAATGAACTGTGTGATATACAGATTCAGCCTTATTTCTTTCGGACTCATATCTTCAATATTATGCCTTTGAATGTTCATCATTCCCCCATCTTTTCTAGACCGAAAAGCTTTTGTAACTCTGTTTCCCAATTATAGTCGAAATCCGATTGTTGCGCTTGTCTTTTTTTATAATCTGTTTTTGTAATACCACAATAGTCACAGCAATTTTTCAACTCGTTCTCTTTTCTATAACCGAACTGTTGTAACAAATATTCACGCCTACATTCTTTCACTTGTATCCACGATTTCATGTTTTCTAGCTCACTATATTTATTACGTAGCCTTATTTCTACTTCAACTATTAATCTGTTCATAATTTCATCTGACAAGCTCTCTAATTTTAATTTTCGCTGTTGTATGATTCCAAGCTGTTCAAGATGATAGCGGATGAAACGCCAATATTGTTCATTAAATCTTGCTGCATTATAACAAATTTCTTCTACCTCTTCTATTGGTAATTCTTTCGTTTGAAACATTCTTTCTTGTAGTAAAGAGAATAAAAATTGTATTTGCGACTGACTTGGCAATTCATCTTCAATTATTGAAATTGGTAAATCGTGATCTAACGGACTACATAGTAAGATAGCTATACTCGGTTCACCATCTCTTCCAGCTCTTCCGATTTCTTGTAAATAGGAAGCTATATTAGTCGGATAATGAAAATGAATAATATAGCTCGTATTCGACTTATTTACTCCCATACCAAAAGCACTTGTACATATTACAAGCTGCAACTGGTCATTCATAAACTGCTGTTGAATTAACATACGCTCTTCATGTTCCATACCACCATGATAAAAAGCGACACCAGTCACGCCTTTTCCTCTTAAATACTCCGTTAAACGTTCTGTCCACGCTCTGCTTGAACAATATACAATCCCTGGCCCTTGTAAATACATCACCTGGTTCAAAAGCGCTTCTTTCTTCTCTTCTATCGTCTCCACAAATTGTACTTCCATCGCAATATTTGGACGATCAATAGAGTATACATGCTGCGTCACTTTCTTCAAATCTAAACTCTCTGCTATATCTCGGAGTACATCTTTTGTCGCTGTTGCCGTTAATGCTAGCACCGTAGGAGACCCGATATTTTCAATGACTACATTTAGTTTTTTATAGTCTGGCCTAAAATCATAACCCCATTGTGAAATACAATGAGCCTCATCCACAACAAATAATGAAATATGAACTTTCTTCAATTCTCTTATTAACACTTCCGACTGCAACATCTCTGGTGAAACAAAAATAAATTTATATGAAGCTAATTTTTTCATCGCTTCTCTTTTTTCATGTAATGTCCGAAAACTATTAAGTGCTATTACTCGGTTTTTCACAACATACTTTAATTGTGTAACTTGATCTTCCATCAAAGATAATAATGGTGATACAACAAGCACGGTTCCTTCTTGCATTAGCCCTGGAAGTTGATAGCACATAGACTTCCCTCTTCCAGTCGGGAGCATTGCTATAACATCTTTTCCTTCTAATAAATCTGTAATTACCCCTTTTTGCCCTGTACGAAATTCAGAATATCCAAACCATCTATATAAATATTCCTCAAGCTTCATTTATACCCTCCATCCGCGCCAATACAAGACGAACTTCAAAATAAGAGATACCCTCTCCAACCGCTTGTTTCAACTCACGCAACTTACGTGTTTGTAATGCCTCAATTACTTTTGTTACTTTATCTATTTTGTCTTTTTCCATAAACATCTCGATTGAAAACTCTTTTTCCCGCAAAGCAATTTCAACAAAATGATCTTCTATCGTTGCAACCTTTAAATTTCTAATTGTCGCTATTTCATCTAAAGAGCGTCCTTGTCTCCAAAAATTATATGTTTTTTTCGTTGATAAACTAAATAATTCAGCTCTCTCATTTGGATAAGAGATAATCTCAGCCAATAGCGGAAATTCATTTTCTTTATCGTGAACTTCTTGTATAAAGAAGTGAATCGTACCCCAAAATAAAAAATACACCCGGAATATATCTTGTTTCGTAATTTCCGCTAATTGCTGCAATGTACAACCGATACGTTCATATCCTGTTAATCTATATGTTACAATCGTCGCTTCTACTACATCACCTTTTCCTAAAAGATTATGTATTTCTTTCCATAATCTTTTAGCCAATTCACTTCGCCTATATGGTATACCTGTTAAAAAGCGTTTTACCCACATCATTATTTCTGTATCTTGTTGAATGGGAATAAATTTCGTATTATTCTGTTGTAAATTAGATATAGTTTGAATAATTAATGATAAACGTTTCCAAAATGTTTCACCTAATTCACCATAGTGTAAACTATGTAAATGCGCGGGAAAAGCATACACTTCCTCCCATGTATGTAACTGCATTTTACCTTTAGATGTTAACAAATATGTATTTTCATGTATTTCTCGAATCAAATCTGCTTGCAACAACTTTGCAACTTCACGATCATAGTCTGTTCTATTTAACGATTTATATATTCCAAACAAAAATGAAATTCGGAACATGTTTCCATCTTGTAACGTTTGCGAAGATCGTTTTCCTTTTAATAAATAATAAATAGAAGAAACGGTCCTTTCACCATTCAATTGTTTTAAACAATACAATAAAGTATATTGTAGTTGCATTACCGCTTCCACCTTTCAATCTAGCTTAATTACTTTTTAGTATGATTGCACTTACTCATTAAACTTATCATATCGGCACTATGTACTTGTATATAGTATATTGTACCAAACGAAATAACATTTACGTATTTTGAAAATCTTATGACATAATGCAAAAATTAGTTGACACTCTAATTGATAAGGATTATCATTATAATTTTATGTTGAAAAGTTTTAAAAACCGTTTTACAATAAGGTTATAATTTTTATGGCGAGCTTTTCACATACATATTATCAGGAGGGAAAAAAGATGGCAAAATATACAATCGTTGATAAAGATACTTGTATCGCATGTGGTGCTTGCGGCGCTGCTGCACCAGACATTTATGATTATGATGATGAAGGTATTGCATTTGTAACGTTAGACGATAACCAAGGTATCGTTGAAATTCCAGATGTATTAATTGAAGATATGATGGATGCATTCGAAGGTTGTCCAACTGACTCAATTAAAGTTGCTGATGAATCATTTGATGGCGACTCTTTAAAATTCGAATAGTCTTTTATTAACTTCAAAAAATATCCCTCATTCATATGAGGGATATTTTTTGTTTTCTATTTTCATTCTACTTAATAAAAAACCACTAGTAGTTCCATACTACTAATGGTTTTATTTTATATTTTATGCATTTTTCATTTTTGCAAACACCCATACTTTCAGGCGTGAGAATAACGCTACAAATACAATTGTCACAACAATTCCTTTAATCAAATTAAATGGTAAGATTGCCGTTACAACCGTTGTTCTTATAGCCTCGCTAGACATAGCTGGTGAATTTAAAAACCAAGTGTAAGCTGGGAATATAATGATGTAATTTAATACACTCATAATGAGCGCCATTGTAATTGTCCCTAGCATTAATCCTGTCGTTAAACTCTTAACAGTACGATACTTTCTAAATAAGAAAGCTGCCGGTCCAATAAATAAACATCCTGCAATAAAGTTAGCAATTTCTCCAACTGGCACTCCCGTTAAACTCCCTTGAATTCCGTAATGTAAAATATTCTTTATCGCCTCTACAATTATCCCTGCAACTGGCCCGAAAATAATTGCTGCAATTAGAGCTGGTACATCACTAAAATCAATCTTTAAAAATGGCGGAAGCCCTGGAAACGGGAAATCCAACATCATCAGTAAATATGCAATACTACTTAGCATCGCTACACTCACCATCTGCACTACACTGTTTTTTTGTTTCATCTTTCTCTCTCCTTTTCCATCGATCTTCTCATGGAAAGTGGAAAGGTTCTGCTATGCCTACTTTTTCATAGAACGAAAAAACCCTTTGTGTTTTACACAAAGGGAGAATTTAAGGCACATCAAACAGACGTTCAAATCCATATCTTTTTTGAACGCTTGAACCTCCATCTTCTCCCATCCAGACTATACTGTCGGCTTTGGAATCACACCAAATCCTGCCTTAACGGCTCGCGGGCTTAGAACAAAATCACATATAGTTCATCACCGCCGGTCGGGATTTTCACCCTGCCCCGAAGATAGACCGATATTCTATTTTCCACTTTATTATACAACAACATAATCGTATTGTGAACAAAAAAAGTGTAACTTATTAAAAATAAGTTATTAATTTTATATAATTAAAACCAATCACTATATTTTACAATACACCCCAGATTTTTTAGTATTCGGCATTTCCCCTATGAATCCCCTAGTCATATATAATGAAAAGTGATAAGATGTTGAATTGTTAAGATAAGAACATTTTCTGGATTATGGAGGAAATGTCATGAAAAAAGAAAAGAGACACTCTATTCGAGAAGCAATGAAAAAAAACTTAAGAAAAGAATACTTTTACTTAAAAAAAGAATTACTTTTCTACTGTCCAATTGATTTAGGCACATTCTCAAGCGAGACATACTATGCTGCTTTCGATGAAGATGGCATCAGTATTTATCAGTATGATAAAAAAACAGAGAGTAAATTAAAACTGTGTGAGCGTCACCCATGGAAAAGTTGGAATAAAGTGAAGGTGGATCATTATTTGACAACTTCTCAATTTATTTTTCAAGGTGAGCGAAACTGGATATTATCCCTTTTCCAAAAAGGAAAAGAAGCTCAAAAAATAATTGAAGAGCACACATCTTTACAAACTGAAGTTGTTTCCCGCTCCTTCTTGAAAAAACTTCCAGGGTTCCGTTCTAATGCACCGTTGAATAAATACATCGGCAGCATTTGCTACACTGCACTTATTGCATTTTTATTAAAATGGATGATTCCATTTCAAGCACCACAAATCGCCCTGTACTCCATTTCAATCGGTTGTATGCTTCTTGGTTTACTTTGTTTGACAATCGGTTTAATTGAACCGACTATTGTACTATTTCGAACGAACGAAAAAACAAGAACGAAAGTATTTTACTTATATAGCTACTTAGCTATTTCTGGATTTATATGTGTCTTTATTTTTTGGTAAAAAAAAGAGCTAGTTTAACTAGCTCTTTTTTTACTTTACGTATAATTGTTGATTTGGATAAATCCTATCTTGCTGCAGTCCATTTTTATCTTTAACTTCCTTAACTGACATACTAAATTTCCGTGCAATACTAACTAAAGTGTCCCCTTTTTGGACGACATATAAGGATGAGGAAACAACTTCATTTCTCTGTTCATTTAGAACAAGCAATGGATTCATCGCATTCTTTTTCGCCATCGTCCATCTTCCTTGATGAACTTCTAAATGTAAGTGTGCACCTCTCGATTCTCCTGTATTTCCTACTTCTCCAATTATTTCTCCTTTTGAAATATAATCCCCTTGAACTACATATCTCTTATTTAAATGCGCATACACGGCCTCATATTCTCCATGTTTAATAAATACAACGTTTCCATAACTACTTGAATAGTAAGACTTTGTTACCTTACCTTCTTGAATAGCTGCCACAGGCGTGCCAATCGGTGCCGCTATATCTATACCGTAGTGTTTTCCATGCCTTGTCCCAAAATAATCACTTATCTGCCCTTCAACAGGCCATGTCCATTGATTTCCCTCTGCGTACACATGTAATTGAGAAAAAAACAATACCGTCAATAACATGACGCCACATTTTAACACTTTCATATACATCCTCCGTTTTCTAATTAACACCATACCTTCTCTTATTTTGGTATATTACAGAAAAAAGTATACAAAAAAAGAAAGTGAATCACTCCACTTCCTTCTCGTTTTTATCACGAAAAACGATTGCACTGCGATTATACTCCACATCTTTTACTTGTAATCGAGCGTTTATTACTCTAGCTACCGCAAACAAATAATCAGATAATCTATTTACATACTTTAGAACAACTTCATTTATTTTCCCTTCTTTTTGCAAGGACACTACACATCGTTCTGCTCGCCTTACAACTGTACGTGCAATATGAATAGCAGCTGCCGCTTCGCTTCCACCTGGTAAAATAAAACGCTCTAACGGCGGTGCTTCTTCTATATACGAATCAATCCTTCTTTCTAAGCTTTCAACCATTTCAACCGTTACTTTATAAGGAATTTCCCCCTCTACTATCGCCAAGTCTCCCCCGCAATCAAATAGTTCATGTTGAATATTTTCAAGTTCATTGTAAATATCTCCAAAAGATCCGCCTTGTAGCTTAGTCATTGCATATCCAATATGAGAATTCGCCTCATCTATCGTGCCATATGCTTCAACTCGGATATTATCTTTATCCACTCTGCCGCCTATTACACTTGTTGTCCCTTTATCTCCTGTTTTCGTATATAATTTCATCGCTTCACGACACCCCTCTTGCTATTCTTCATTCGACTAAGATAGAAAAAAAGTTCTACTATTATTTATTTAATTGATTTTACAAAAAAATAAAAAACAGTAGAACTTTATTCATTATCAACTTTAAAAACGTATATCTAAATTATACGATTCGGTAAATATACAGAGAATGTAGTTCCCTCTCCAACAACACTTGAAACAGCAATTTTACCATCATGGCCTTGCACAATATTTTTTGCAATCGCAAGCCCGAGCCCCGTTCCACCTTTTTTCCCACGTGTTCTTGCTTTATCAGCTTTGTAGAAACGATCAAATAAAAATGGAATATCTTCTTCTGGAATACCAGCGCCCGAATCTTGTACTTCAAAAGTAAGACCATTATTTTTCGTATTAATTACAAGCGTTACATGTCCGCCTGCATTCGTATGACGAATTGCGTTATCAATTAAATTCGTCAATACTTGTTCCATACGATCTGCATCAAACGGGTATTGTTCAATTGGATTCTGGAAATCAACCGTTAATGCGACTTCTTTATCCTTTGCAATTCCTTGGAATTTACGACCTATTTTTTCAACGAAAGGATGAATATCAACTTCACCTATATGTAACTCTACATTACCACTTTCCATACGCGCTAAATCTAATAGTTCATTTACAAGTTTACCTAAACGAACGGATTCATCATAAATAATTTGAACAAACTCATTAATTTCTTCTTTCGTTTGCACAATATCATCTAAAATCGCTTCACTATACCCTTGAAGCATTACCATCGGTGTACGAAGTTCATGTGATACGTTCGCAATAAAGTCTTGACGCATCTTCTCAAGACGGCGCTCTTCCGTCATATCACGTAATACAGCTACAGCACCACGAATTTTCGTTTGATTGTAAAGCGGCGTCATAAGAACTACATAGTTCCCTTTTTGTAAATTAATTTCAACCACTTGTTGTTGCTCACTTTCTACAACGAGATGGAATAGTTCAACAAGTTCAGAAGGTAGTTTTTTACTGAGCTCTACTTCCTTTTCCTCTTGCCAAACTTGTAAGAAATGTTCAGCCGGCGGATTAATTACAACGACTTCACCTTCTTGATTTAACGTAATAACCCCATCTGCCATACTACTTAAAATACTTGCTAACTGTTCTTTTTCTTGCTGCAGGGCATTCATATTAAACTTCAACTGTTTCCCCATTTGATTTAAGGCCGTTGCAAGCTCACCAATCTCATCCTGAGATACCATAGGTGCTTTCGCATCAAACTTCCCACGCGCGACCTCAAAAGCAACCTCACGCATTTTACGGAGTGGTGCTGTAATTCGAGTAGATAAGAAGAATGCAAAGAACGTTGTTAATATAATCGCAATCCCTGCTGATAAGAATATAAAATCAGTCGTTCTCTCCATACCTTGTATCGGTACTTGTAAAGATTCGTATACGAACACTGCACTTTGATTTTTTGAATGCACTGGTTTTCCGACAATCATAATATCATTTTCAGTGTTTTTATTCTTTCTACTATTAGAGGCTTTTCTAATGTTATTCTTAATTTCTTTTTTGTCTGTAAAAACAGCCGCTAATTCTTTGTCTTCTTTCAAATCATCCATTGTAAGAGTGACTAATCCTTCTTGTTTCGGCGAAGAAGATATTTCTTTACCATCTTCTACAATAATGATCCTTGAAAGTGGATCAGAGAATTTGTACGCGATATTCTCAATCGTTTTTACATCGGCACCTTCTTCAATTAACTCTGAAACACTTGTTGCAACTTTTTGAAGCCTAGCTTCACTCATATCAACATAATATGTTCTAAAAAACTGTGAAAGTAAAATCGCAACAAATCCGAGCACAAACGAAACGAGAAGCAATATGGTCATCCATAATTTCCCTACTACACTTCTCCAAAGCATCAGTCGTTCACAACCTCAAACTTGTAACCTACGCCCCAAACGGTAACAATCATCTTCGCAGCATCTGGTGATTTTTTGCTTAACTTCTCACGTAAACGCTTTACATGCGTATCAACTGTACGTAAATCTCCGAAGAATTCATATTGCCATACTTCTTTTAACAATTGCTCACGATCAAATACCTTATCAGGCGCTTTCGCCAAGAATAATAGTAATTCGTACTCTTTCGGTGTTAAGTTTACTTCATTACCATCTGCTGTAACACGGTGTGCATCATTATCAATTGTTAAATGAGGGAACACAGTAACATCTTTTGTCGTTGTATCTTGTGTAAAGAACGTTGTTGGTACAGAACGGCGTAAGACCGCTTTCACACGAAGCACTACTTCACGTGGGCTAAATGGTTTCACAATATAATCATCAGTTCCTACCTCAAACCCTTGTACTCGGTTTACTTCTTCACCTTTTGCCGTCAACATAATAATTGGCGTCGCTTTCTTCTCACGAACCCCTTTACACACTTCAATACCATCTTTACCTGGCATCATAAGATCTAATAGGATCAAATCGTAATCATTTTGTAACGCCATTTCTAAAGCTGTATCACCATTGTCCGCTTCTTCAATTGTATATTGTTCTCTTTCTAAATACATTTTCAACAAACGACGAATACGATCCTCATCGTCTACAATTAAAATTCTTGATTCATTTTCCATTTCTACCCGTTGCGTACTTTTACCACAACGGTTTACACCTACCCTTCTACACTAGTATGTTGCGCTATTCTCGTTTATTTAAGCAATCTTCTAAATGTTTCACTTCCCATATTATGCTTCACAAGAATAATAAAGTTTGTTCAATTTTTTTCCAAAACTATGTATTTTTTTTGAACAGGATATAATGTCCTCGACATCATTTTACAAAATCAACCGCTACTTTGTCATGTTTTTCTCAAAAAAGAAGAAAAATTGACAAAAATAAAATAGGAAAGTGACATTCACTCTCCTATTTTATTTCTCTATGCGTATGAATGTAAACCCGCGATAATTAAGTTTACTACAATAAAGTTAAACATAATGATTGCAAAACCAATTACCGCTAACCACGCTGACTTCTCTCCGTGCCACCCTTTTGATAAGCGTAAATGTAATACCGCCGCATAAAAGAGCCAAGTAATAAGCGCCCAAACCTCTTTTGGATCCCAACCCCAAAAACGTGTCCACGCTATTTGAGCCCAAATCATGGCAAAAATTAATGCACCTAATGTGAAAACCGGGAATCCAATTGCAATAGAACGATATCCGATTTCATCCAGTAAATCACTATTTGTATTCTTTACTAACGGCTGAAGTGCTGCCGATACTCGTTTGCGTAAAACAAGTCTTAATACAATATAAAGTAATGTCCCAACTAACACTGACCAAATAACAGTATTTAATTTTTTCGCATTTACAATCGCTGGAACTTCAACTGTCGGTTCTAATTTATTTTCTGTCAATAACTTTCCTTCGTGCGGTCCTACTAAAGCTGGAAGATTGTACTTCATTTCCACTTGTTGTTCATTTTTATCAACCCATTGAAACTTCGCTTCATATTTCATACTAGAAAATAACGTTGTCACTCCAATAAAACCAACTGTACAAACAAGTGTGAACACTACCGTTTCTAACCAAAATGTACGTTTGCTTCTCGTTGATTGGTCTACATTTTTCAATAAATACATAACGCCCGTAATAAAACTAATTGCTAAAATTGCTTGTCCTGCTGCTGCAGTCGTCACGTGAATATGCAACCAATTACTTTTTAAAGAAGGAATAAGCGGAGATATTTCCCTCGGAAACATACTTGCATAGGCAATTAATAAAAGTGCAACTGGTAATGCAAAAAGTCCGATTATACTTACGCGATACATAAAATACATGACAATAAATGCTCCGACAAGCATCATGCCGAAAAATGTACCGAATTCAAAAAAGTTACTAACTGGTGCATGTCCTGATGCAATCCATCTTGTAACAAAATATACTGTTTGTGCAATAAACCCTAAAATTGTAATCGTTATTCCTATATTTGCCCATTTATGACCTTTTTCTTTAATTGCTCCCCCGAAAAATAGAGTTGCAATTAAATATAAAATAAATGCGGTAAAGAGAAAGTTACTACTTATTTGCACCATATCGTTTCCCCACCTTAACTAATTTTTTTATCCACTACTTTATCGCTTGGCTGCGGAATTGCCGTACCTTCTAGTACTCTTTCAATATCTTTCTTTAAACCGAACCAATTTTTATTCGTGTGTCCTGCAATCCACCATTCATCATTAACGCGTTGTATCCAAATACGACGATGATTCCAATACATCCCTTGAATGACACCAACCATAAATATAAATCCTCCAATACCGAGAATCCAAAGCGTTAAATCTTTCCTTACAGTAAGTGCTGTTGCATTTTGCATTTCCACACCTGCAAACGACATTTTATATTTATTATTTCCATCAGGTTCTATATTTTGCTGAATACCAACAAAACTCACTTCACCATCTGGTGTTTCAGGCGTAAACATTTTAAACACAAATGCAGGGTTGTTTGGTAATTTCGTTTTCGTATTTGGTCTTCCACTCTCATCAAAATAAAAGTCAGGGAAATAGCTTAATAGTTCTAAAGAATAACCATTTCCTAAATCATATTTTTCTGTAGGGTTCGTTAAATCAACTTTGATCGGTCCCCACTTTTGATTATTTTCTTTGTTTTGCAAATGGAATGACATGCTTTTAAATTCACTTTCTTTGTAATCCACTTGATATATAGCAAATTGATCAAATTTCAGCGGTTCATTCACTCGAATTTCCGCTTCTTTTACTTTTTCTAATTTCGGTTTTTGTCCTGCTATATTTTCGCCGACCGCTTTATATAATACAGCATTCGTTTGGAAGTTTTTCGCAATCATTTTATCGCCTACACGATCAATCGCTTCATCAAAAACTTCCTTGTCCTTACTTTTATCATAAACTTCCTTAATAAATTTCTCGTTTTTTAAATAGTATTGACCATCCGTTCCTGGTATTTCTTTCGTTTCACCGTCACGTAACCAAAGGGCTTCGTCTACGTACATACTCGGTAAAAAACGGAGCATTGCACCGAATAAAAAGATAATGAGACCAATATGATTCACATATGGACCCCAGCGTGAAAACCGTCCCTTTTCCGCCAAAATATTTCCGTCTTCCACTTTCACGTTATAGTTTCTTTTCTTTAAATTCTTTTGCACTCTTTCAAGATCACCATCTTGCGGTGTACCAGTACCGTATAATCTTTGTCTCTTTAAAAAGCTAGGGTGTCTTTTCACCCCTTGCTTCTTTAAAGCTTTATAAAGTGGAATGACACGGTCTAAGCTACATATCACAAGTGAAATACCAATTGAAGCAATTAAAATCATATACCACCATGAACCGTATAAATTATTAAATCCTAATTGATAGTATAATTGCCCTAAAAATCCGTATTCTTGCTTATAATATTCAGCTGGTGCAATTCCTGGAGTTATGTACATTTCTTGTGGAAAAATAGTTCCTATCGCTGATGCAGCTAAAGTGATTACAATGAGCCATACACCCACTTTTACAGAAGAGAAAAAGCTCCAAATTTTATCGACTATCGTTTTTGTTTGCGTGAGAGATCTCCGAGCACTCCCCTCATAGCGCATATCCAATAGTTTTATATTTTCATTGCTTTCAAATGGTTTCCCACATGCTTCACAAAAAACAGTTCCTATCGGATTAACGTGTCCACATTCACACTTAATTTCTTTCAACACTCTCACCGCCCCTATATCTATATGTACTATTGTATATTCTACCCTCAAGTTACCGCAATACTCAGAATTTTTAAATCAAAGACGCTATAGGTAAGCGCCTCGTATGTAAAGGCTTTCTTTATTACGGAGTAATTTTCTTTAAATACTCTTCCAATTGTTCTATCGTTTGTTCACCTTTAATCTCTTGAATCACCTTACCATCCTTATCAATCAAGAAGCTTGTTGGTAACGGTATTACTCCATACGTTTTTATAATTTCTCCACCTTTATCAATTGCGACTGGGAACTTAAGATCGTATTGTTTCACAAAATTCTTAACAGCAATATCCGTTTCATCTGCATCTAACGCAATAATTTCAACGCCTTTTTCTTTATACTTTGGATATAATTCGTTCATATAAGGCATTTCTTTTTCACACGGTTTACACCAAGTGCCCCAAAAGTTTAAAAATACACCTTTTCCCTTTAAATCTTTTAATTCAATTTTCTTTCCTTCTAAATCTGTTACAACAAAATTAGGTGCTTCTTTTCCGATTTGCATTTTCTCTTCTTTAGTGAAATATCCTTGATAAAGTGTAAATCCTACAGCACCGCATAAAATGAGTAGAATCATAACGCGAAATAATAAGCGATTTTTTTTCATATTGTCTCCCCTCTCTTCGACGAGTGATAAATATATGTATTTTTTAATAAATCACCAGCGGAGCATTCCACTGGTGAAAGTTTCACACTATCGATTAGCGCGGCTTTGTAGAAGCCAATGCACGTAATTGTTTCACCTCATGTGGTGACAATTCTCTCGCATCACCAGGTCGCAAGCTACCCACTTCTAAAAAGGCGTAGCGTTCACGCTTTAGTTTCACTACTTTACAATCTAACGCTTCAAACATGCGGCGTACTTGACGATTACGTCCTTCATGAATCGTTAATTGTACAATCGCAGTCTCTTTACGCTTGTCCCAAGAAATAATTTTCACTTGTGCTGGTGCTGTTTTCCCATCTTCTAATGCAACACCTCGTTCTAACATGCGAATTTTCTCACCTGTTAATGGCCCTTTAATTTTTGCAACATACGTTTTTTCAACTTTATATCTCGGATGCATTAATACATTTGCAAATTCCCCATCATTTGTCATCAATAATACGCCAGACGTATCATAATCTAAGCGTCCGATTGGGAATAAACGTTGTCTAATTTCAGGGAAAAAGTCTGTTACAACACTTCTTCCTTTATCATCTGATACACTTGAAATTACGCCAGTTGGTTTATATAGTAAAAAATAAACAGGTTCTTCTTTTTCAAGAGGGATGTTATTTACTTCTACTTTATCTTGAGGAGTTACTTTCGTTCCTAACTCCTTCACTATTTTTCCATTCACTTTTACTTTTCCTTGCTGAATTAATTCCTCAGCCTTTCTTCTCGATGCAATACCTGCTTGCGCAATCACTTTTTGTAATCGTTCCATTTCTTTTTTTCACCTCGAATTTATCTTACCTTACATTAGAAAGACTTGGCAACCGCATACGCTTGACGGCCATTCGCTTCATCTTACTTAAACAACATAGCGATGATAATAAACATATAAAGGGCAAATCATGTTTTTACCTTTTATTATTGTCCATATTCTTCATATTGCTCACAATAAAAGTTCATCATTTTGTCAAAAATACCACATAAAAAAACCACTATTAAGCAACACCTTAATAGTGGTCGTATACGTATTATAAGCGAAATAGCATAAAAAATGAATAGCCGCCTTACTTAAACATTAAAGAAACAAACACAATTGAACAAATAATCCCGATTAAATCGGCAAAAAGTCCTACTTTTAATGCATCTCCCATTTTTCTAATTCCAACAGCTCCGAAGTATACTGTTAAAATATAAAAAGTCGTATCTGTACTCCCTTGCATCGTAGAAGCCAATCTTCCAATAAACGAGTCTGGCCCATATGTGGCAATTAAATCGGTCGTAATACTTAAACCAGCAGAGCCTGAAATAGGGCGTATAAGTGCTAGTGGAACAATTTCTGCTGGGACATGAATTAAATCTAACATCGGCTTCATTACTGATATCATTGCATCTAACGCTCCAGACGCCCGAAAAATCGAAATAGATACAAGCATTCCAACCATAAACGGTAAAATAGAGATCGCAATTTGAATCCCTTCTTTTCCCCCCTCAACGAACGATTCATACGTCGGCACTTTCTTTATCGTGCCATATAAAAGGATAAAACCGATTACACAAGGGATTACCCATAATGATATCGTATTGACAATACTCATTTTTTCCGCCCCTTCCTACTCCTTCTTCGGTAAAAATAGCGGTCAATCCAAATCGCTCCGATCATAGAGAGTACTTGTGCAATGAATGTTACCCCAACAATTTCAGTAGGATTCGCTGATTCATACGTCATTCGAATCGAAATGACAGTAGTAGGAATTAAAGTAATCGCTGATGTATTTAATGCGAGAAACGTCACCATAGAACGGCTCGCCGAATCCTTCCCTCCATTTAACTCTTTCAATTGTTCCATCGCTTTAATACCAAGAGGAGTTGCTGCATTACCTAACCCAAAAAAGTTCGCCATCATATTCGATAAAATAAATCCCATTGACGGATGATCTTTCGGTATTTCTGGAAACAACCTTTTTACTATCGGCATAAAAAGTGACACTAACTTTTTTAACAACCCTGCTTCCTCTGCAATTTTCATTAAACCGAGCCAAAATACTAATACACTAATAAGTCCTATACAAATTGTTACTGCATCTTTTGCTCCGTCAAATACGGCTTTATTTATTGCTCCCATCGTTCCATTTATCATGGCATATACAATCCCTATGACTGCCATCGCTACCCATACGAGATTAACCATCGCTCCCAACACCTATCATATGAGAAAAAATTTCTTTCACATTATTCCAATACATTCCCGTTGTAGCTACTAACTTTCGTTTACTATAAAATAAATTCCGTTCTCCAACTTTCTCATTGCCAACATAAATTTCCGTCTTCCCAACCTTTACTCCATCTTTAAGTTTTGCACTTTTATCAAGTTCAACTTTTAATACGACATTCTTTCTTTCCTGCTCAGTTAATGGCACTGCAAAACTATTTTTTGTATATACATGATTGGCATATTTCTTTTCAGTTATTTCAGCAAGAGCTCCTTGTCCTACAACGTTCGTTTGCTTGAAACGTTCAAAACCTTTATCAAATAAATTCATATGATCATCCCAATCACTAGAAGCGCTCAAAGTTACGACAATTAGATCTAGTCCATCTTTTGATGCTGTTGTAACAAGTGTCCGTCCTGCTTTCTTCGTAAAACCTGTTTTTCCTCCTGTCGCAAATTCATAATAAGATGTCACGAGTTTATGTTTGTTTTTCCACGGATAATCCCACGAATCTGATTTATACGTTTTTGTCCCAAAAATCTTCTTAAAGGTTTCGTTCCCCATTGCATACTTTGTTAAAAGTGCCATATCATAGGCTGATGAATAATGGGATCCATCTCCATCCAAACCATGTGGGTTTGAAAAGTGAGTATCTTTCATTCCAATTTGTTTCGCCTTTTCATTCATTAAATATACGAACCCTTCTATACTTCCTCCTACATTTTCAGCAATTACTTGTGCTGCATCATTACCAGATCTAAGCATGAGTCCGTATACTAAATCCTCTAACTTCACTTTCTGTCCAGGCTTTAAATAAATTGCTGATCCTTCTACTCTCACCGCTTCATTACTAACCGATACCATTTCTTTCATTTTTCCTGATTCAGCAGCTAACAAGGCTGTCATAATTTTTGTTATACTAGCAATTTTTTGTGGCTCATGCTCTGCTTTTCCGTATAATACACGACCGGACTGTTGCTCCATTAATACAGCATTTCGAGCACTGACATTACTGTTCATCTTTGCATATGTAGGAATTGGTATAACGCTTGCGTACATAATAAGAAGCGTGATTATTACACAAATTCGTCTCATATTTCCCCCCACGTCCTTTTGGCACTTTTTGTACAAGTGTATGCTTGGCCTTTTAAAATATGAACGAAATCTCTTTCTCCTTCTAATAAAAAAGACGCAGAGAACCTGCGTCTAATACGGTGTCCATTCAATTTGTTTCGCACTTTCAAATCTTTTTTCTACATCAGGCCAATTTACAACATTCCACCAGTTTTTAATATATTCATCTTTTCGATTTTGGTATTGTAAATAATACGCATGTTCCCACACGTCTAGCACGAGGAGCGGTATCGTATCCCATTGTGTAAATAATTGATGAAGTGTACTCTGCAAAATTTCTAATCTTCCAGATCGTGGTACCCAAACGAGAAGCGCCCAGCCTGATCCTTCCACTTTAGAAGCTGCTTCTGTGAAATGTTTTTGAAAACGTAAAAAACTCCCAAAATCTTGTTCAATCTGTTGTGAAAGAGCCCCTCTTGGACTTCCGCCACCATCTTTTTTCATGTTATTCCAAAATATCGTGTGTAAGTAATGACCTGATCCATGAAAAGCCGCTTCTCTTTCCCAATGCTTAATTAAATCAAATTGATTTGTTTTTCTCGCTTCTTCCATCATTTTCTCTGCCTTATTTAACCCTTCCACGTAACTGCGATGATGTTTATCATGGTGTAACATCATAATTTCTCTAGAAATATACGGTTCTAACGCATTATACGGATAAGGTAATGGTGGAAGTGTATGCCCTCCAATCGGAACAGCTCGTTCACTATCCCCTCTTTCATATAGTTCATATTCCTCTTCTCCTTGCACGAATACTTCCTGCAAATGATGCTGAATATGTTCTACATCATCACTTATTTCATACATAAACTCTGCATCATACTCATGCTCTTTCATACGATCTAATAACGTTTGAATTTTATAAGCAAGCATATGGACATCATACACTTCCATTGCACGGCTATCTAATACGTGAAGAACACTTTCACACCAGCTTTCTACTTCATGAAAGTAATCTGTAAATACACCTTGCTGACTCATGTTACACCTCCTTAATGCTATCCCCATAAATATATTCAAAGGAAATCCCTTATATAACTTTACAAAAGGAAAAGAAGCTAAGTCCCCTTAGCTTCTTTTTCGCAATTAATATTTGTGTAACATCTTTGTTTGGTAATCCGTCTCATAATATTCTAGTTCTTCACGCATCAATTGAAATTTTCCTTCTAAACTCTTCATCACTTGCTCTATAGATGCTGGTGGCGTTTGTTGAAAAACGATGGAGTTTTTCCCTGTATAGGCAGACCGACTATTTTCATACCAATGATCACTCTTTGGTGAGAAAAACTCTGCAATTACTTGATGATAAATTTTATATAAAATTTTCTCAGCTGCTGTTTTTCGAAATGGCTGGCTATTTAACAAAACAAAACATGCATCATGTCCTTCTTCACAAAAAACGAGAAGACGTCTTATTGATGCTAATAACCCTTTATAATATTGCTCGTTCCCTGCTGGTTTTTCTTCTAATAAAGAAGGCAACGTATGATAATTTACATAATTGGTTATCAAAGTAATAACATCTTCTAAAAACATAGAAACTTGTTCTGTTTGATTTTCAACCATTAGATTAGACATTTTTTCCCTCTCCTTTGCCATTTCACGCTATTTCTACTCTTTTATTTTTATGTAATTCAGCTAATATTTCTTGTACTTTCACCACTGTTTCCTCATCAAAATATTGTTGGAATGCTTCTATATTATTTAAATATAAACGTTTTTGCATGCGATGCTCATTCTCTTTCAGTAAACAACATATCGCTACAATATCCCGTAAATATATGTCTTGTTCTTCTACTTTACATACTGGATTTCCTTCAAAAGGAGTAATTTCTTGTAAAACTTCTTCAAAATATCGAACGTATAAAACGGAAAAAGTTCTCTCTTTATTATTTAATATATATGTCACTTCAGATCTATTAAAGAAATCTTCTGATGTATTAGGTTTCGCTTTCTCTAACTCATATCCCGCATAACCTATTATAATCATCTACTTCCCCTCTCTTCCTTCTTCCAATTCATTTTAACTTAATTTTCTGACAAACGAAATACTCTTTTAAATATAACCCATATAAAAAATAGCTTCCCTATACAGGAATTTACCTTTTTATTTTTCTTGAAGTTTGTCATAATAATATTATTGTCTCAGTTTTCTTATACAAGGAGAGTTGTATTTATGTCGTTTTCATGGAAACGTTTCTTACAAATCGGGAAAATTATCTTCCCATTTGTTGTATTAACAATTGTATTCTTTCAAGCAAAAAAAGAATTAGCAGGCATTTCTTTTTTAGAAGCAATCAATACAATTAAAAACATTCCAACCGGAGGAGTCTTTTTAGCAATTACACTTGGTGCATTTGCCGTATCAACAATGTTCTTTTATGACTATGTTATGCTTCGTTATTTAAAAGCTGATATACCAGTCCAAAAGATTTTTCGTATCTCATGGATTGCTAATACTTTAAATGGATTTATTGGGTTTGGTGGTCTCGTTGGAGCTGGTGTACGCACAATGCTTTATCGTCCATACATAAAAGAAAATGGCAAACTTATTAAAAGTATCGCCTGGATGACAACTGCTTTTATTAACGGACTCGCAATTCTTTCTTTCCTCGGTCTTATTGGAATATTAGACACAAGTTTTATTTTGCATGAAAAACCGTGGCTATGGCCTGTTCTTATTTTCTTCGCCCTTTTCGTCCCTATATACATTGGCTTTTCTAAACTAAAAAATAGAAAACCAAAGCAAACCGAAGGGCAAGAAGACGGGGAAGAAGAAAAAAATCCAACTGTTTTATACTCATTAGTTTCATTAGTTGAGTGGGTATCTGCCGGTATTGTTATGTACGTCATACTAATATTATTTGGTATCGATATCGAATTTCAAAAGTTTTTAGGTGTGTATGTAATTGCTGCTTTAGCTGGTGTTGTTAGTCTTGTTCCTGGTGGACTTGGTTCATTTGATCTTGTCTTTTTAACTGGGCTCGGACAATACGGCATTGATACAGGCGTATTACTACCTGCTATGTTATTATATCGCCTCGTCTATTACATTTTACCTTTCTGCCTTGGTCTTATTTTTGCAGCTTTTGAAATGACAGGCGTGGCCATTAAAAAGTTTGAAGATAAACCTTTTATTGCGCCTGCATTAGAAACAACTGGTGTTATATGGACTTTGCAGCGTGATTTTCTAGGAAAACTAGGTTCATGGGCCTCTGCTGCTTTAACAGTATTTGCTGGATTAATGGTTATTTTATCGACCATTCTACCGACAAGTATAAACAGGGCACACGCCTTACATATTCTAGCTCCAAAACATCTTATTCAATTTTCTTTTAGCTTATCACTAACATTTGGTATTCTCCTCCTGATCCTTTCGCGAGGGATATATTATGGAACAAAGCGTTCTTACTATATGACGATTATTTCTTTAATCGGAGCAGCCATCTTTAATACGCTAAAAGGGATTGATATTGAAGAGACGTTTATTTTATTAATCGTACTCGCTGTATTATATATGCTTCGTAAAAGATTTGTACGCGAGAAAATGGAAGTCTCACTTTCTGATATGGTAAAAGTTTTTATATTCTTACTCATAACTTTATATTTATATAAAAACTTAGGTATTTTATTTGCAGGTGCAAAAGAAGCTTTTAAACCTGATTTTGTCGTTCGTAATATTACACAAGTGAAACGAAGTGCATTAGCAGCTGCCTTTTTCGTTCCTACATTTTTACTGATTGGCTCACTCCTTGCCAATCGTTATCGAAATGAATTTCCCGGGCAACCAGCTAATGATAAAAGGTTGCAAAACTTTTTAGATGAACATGCTGGTAATGTACTTAGTCATTTAGGATTTTTAGGAGATAAACAATTTTTCTTCAGTAGTGATGGGAAAGCGCTCCTTCTCTTCTCTATAACTGGAAAACGTCTCGTTGTGCTAGGTGATCCAATTGGGGATCCTTCCTCCTACCGTACTGTGTTACAAGAGTTTTTAGCTGAGGCTGATCGATTTGGATACATTTGTGTATTCTACCAAATAGAAAGTAAATGGATGAGTTTATATCATGATTTTGGTTACAACTTCTTTAAACTTGGTGAAGAAGCTGTCGTTGATTTGAACACATTTACAATAACAGGAAAAAAACGAGCCGGTATGCGAGCGACTTTCAACCGTTTCGAACGAGAAGGCTATACATTCTCTATTCATCAGCCACCATTCTCAAACGAATTATTTGAAGAGTTAAGAAAAGTTTCAGATGCGTGGCTCGGCGGAAAAAAAGAGAAAGGTTTTTCACTCGGATACTTTGATCGTGAATATATTAGCCGAGCACCTATCGCTACATTATGTGATGCTGATGGAAAAATCATTGCATTTACAACCTTTATGCCCGTATATCAAGACGGATCATTGTCTGTTGATTTAATGCGCTATTATCCAGATGCACCTAGCGGCATTATGGATGCAATTTTCATCCACCTATTCCAGTGGGCAAAAGAAAATGAATACCACTCCTTTAATATTGGTATGGCACCACTTTCAAATGTAGGTTTATCGACACAATCTTTTTGGTCCGAACGAGTTGCTGCTGCCATCTTTAATAATGTTCGTTATACGTATAGCTTCAGCGGGCTACGTCATTTTAAAGAAAAATATAAACCAGCATGGAGCGGTAAATATTTAGCATTTAGAAAGAATCATTCTTTACCAATTACAATGCTCTCTGTAACAAAATTAATAGGAAAAAGAAAAAACAGCTAAACATTTAGCTGTTTTTTCTTTTTTGAACTTGTACAATAAATTCTTTTTCATATTTCTTACCATTTATATAGAAATCTCCCCATATTTTATACGTTCCTTCTATAGGAAATGTAATACGGTATTGTAATTGCTCATCTGTATCAACAGGTATTGCGTATAAAAAGTTTTCTCTCGTTTCGTCCACGATATAGAGCGCTTCCACTTCTCCTCTCTCTGAATGTAATTTCAATTTCTCACCCTTTTTCGCTTGGAATTGAAATGTTAACGTCGCTGGTTCATTCGGATGCAATGCACCAAATAATAGAGAAACTTCATACTCCCCTATTTTTTTTGTAAGCACACTATCAATTGGAAATTTTACTTTTTTCTTATTTTTCTCCTCTATTTCTCTCCCAAAATCATTCTTCGCAAATGATTTCACAGACTTGTTTTTGTCTTCATATAAAAATATTGTATACCTTTCATCTTTCGCTATTTTGGAAGATACCTTATATGATCCATTCCCTGCAAATGTAGGTTTCATTTGTTGTACATGTTTTAATTGTCCGTCTACAATAACTGCCCGAATTTGATCATTCACACCACGAACTTCGTTATTTTTATTATTTAGTAATTGAAACAAAATATTTACTTTCTCATTTCCTTTTCCATTTGACACATCCCATTTTACTTCCTGAACATCACCTACAGTCTCTGTAGTTTCCTGATACTTTTTTATGTAAAATCCGCCTACTACAATAAATAGTAAAGCAACAAGTCCAATGACAAGATTTTTCAAAATATCACCTACCATTTTTATTGTCTCTGTTTATACAAAACTTCTTACATATATATTCTAGATTATGATTTATGAAATCCTCCTGCTTTGCACATATTACAAATAATTAAAAGATTTTAATTGAAAGGATTGATAGTGTATAATGCAAATGATATTGATTTCTATCAATACATTATAAGGAGGACTTTTCATGAGTGTACATATTGAAGCAAAACAAGGCGAAATTGCTGAATCTATTCTATTACCTGGTGATCCATTACGTGCAAAATATATTGCTGAAACATTTCTAGAGGACGTTACTTGCTATAATAACGTGCGTGGTATGTTAGGTTTCACTGGAACTTATAAAGGAAAACGCGTATCTGTTCAAGGTACAGGTATGGGTGTACCTTCTATTTCTATTTATGTAAACGAATTAATCCAAAGCTACGGAGTTAAAAATTTAATTCGCGTTGGAACTTGCGGTGCGATTCAAAAAGACGTAAAAGTACGTGACGTTATTATTGCAATGACAGCTTGTACAGATTCTAATATGAACCGTTTAACATTCCCAGGTTTTGATTTTGCACCAGCTGCAAACTTTGACCTTTTAAAGAAAGCTTACGATGCTGGAACTGAAAAAGGCTTACACGTTCGTGTTGGTAATGTTTTAACAGCAGATGTATTTTACCGCGAAAGCATGGACATGGTTAAAAAACTTGGAGATTATGGTGTACTAGCAGTAGAAATGGAAACAACTGCTCTTTATACATTAGCAGCGAAATACGGTGTAAATGCGTTATCTGTATTAACAGTAAGCGATCACATTTTCACTGGTGAAGAAACAACATCTGAAGAGCGTCAAACTACATTTAACGAAATGATTGAAATCGCTTTAGATGCAGCAATTCAACAATAATACATTAAAGAACTCGTCATACGTCTGTCGAGTTCTTTTTATGTGACTTTTTATTAAAAACTACTTTCAGAAGAGACAGATTTTCTCCTCTACTTTTTTGTAACGTTTGTTATAATTAAGAAATCATTTACAGTATTTCTCACAAGAGGTGACGCAGTGAAAAACAGAAGTATCGTCTTTAAACTATTTTTATTAACATCAACATTATTTACAATCATATTCCTCCTTTTTTTCTTAGGACAATCTCTATTTTTAGAGAAATTTTACATTAATAAAAAAGTAAAAACAGTTCAAACTGCTTTTGAGAAGTTCGTAAATACTTACGAAGAAAGTGGTAAAACTTATGAGGAAATTCGAAAACTAAAACAAGAATTTCATGACAAAACAAATGCTGAAATGCAGTTTTTAAATACGAACGGCATTATTAAAAGTGACAATAATTTCTACATTGATGTAATTAATCCTAAAAATAATAAAGCATATTCCATTCCACTCAATAATGTTTTAACGCCAGAAGAATATAATAAATTCGAAAACTTAGGATTAAAAAAAGATGGGATGATAAACGTCGTCGGTTTTGTACAAGATTCCACCATAACACCACTAGAATTGACAACAAACTATAATCGATGGCAAAACGAAAATGTCAACTCAGATTTTCAATCCATTAATGGAAACCCTGCTAAAAATAGACTTACAAGCCGATCCAAAACTGTGACTCAAATTGAGTTTACTGGTATCGTATCTAAGTTACAGCTTCCATCCAAAGCAGATGTTCGTCTTGCAAATGATTTTGAAACATTACAAGCCGTTCAATATTTTGCAGAGATTATTAGAAATGGCACTGCTAATTCACACCAATTAAACACTTATATAATAGATGGTGGAGAGAATATAAAAAATAGTATCTTTGTAAAACCTATTGTGGAAAATGGAAAAATTACAGAATACGCTTTTGCGATAGCATCTTTACAACCTGTTAATGAAGCGATGCTCGTTTTAAAGGATTATTATGTCTATGCCTTAATCATCGTATTTCTCGTAATTATTTTATTATCCTTCTACTACTCAAAAATCATTGTGAAACCATTAATTAAAATGAATCGCGTTACAAAAAAAATGGCCAATTTTGATTTTAGTGAAAAATTACCTGTGACAGCAGACGATGAAATTGGCGGGCTTTCCGGTAGTATTAATACGTTATCTGTAAACTTAAAAGACCGAATCGATCGATTAAATGTTGCCAATACAAAATTACAACAAGATATTGAACGTGAACGTCAATTAGAGAAAACGCGAAAAGAATTCATTTCTGGTGTATCACACGAATTAAAAACACCACTTAGTGTAATTAGAAGTTTCGCAGAAGGAATTAAAGATGGCGTTAGTAAAGATACGACGTATTACACAGATGTTATTTTAGAAGAAACAGAAAACATGAACAGACTTATTGTTGAAATGTTAGAATTAGCAAAACTAGAATCTGGTACGTACAAACTAGATATGACGACATTCTCAATCGGTGAATTAATTCAACAAGTCTATACAAAGTTATTATTTAGCATGGAGGAAAAGCATTTACAAGTAAACGTAGATGTAGACTCTTCTATATTCGTTAAAGCGAATCGTAGTCGTATTGAGCAAGTCGTTGTGAACTTACTTAGCAATGCAATTCGCTATACGCCAGATGGAGAAAAAATACACGTCTCCGTTATAGAACTGGAAGATATAGTAAAAGTCGAAATCGAAAATACAGGAAACCCTATCCCTGAAGAAAGTCTTGAAAAAATTTGGGATCGTTTCTACCGTTTAGATGCATCTCGTAGCCGTCATACTGGAGGTACCGGTCTCGGGTTATCTATTGTAAAAAACATTTTAGACCTCCACCATGCCGAGTACGGTGTATATAACACGACTAATAGTGTTGTATTCTACTTTAATTTACAAAAAGTAAAAGAAGTCAAATAATTTGTCTTAATTTCACTAGGAGTTCACATGAAATTCACACTCTCCCTTTATAGTAAGAAACAAGTTAATCCTTTCCTTTACACACATAAAAGAGGAGAGTGCGTGAAATGAAACAAGCAGGACAACCTATTCAAAATGAAAAACAATTAGAAACTATCAAAAATATACTTTTACAATCTTCGAAACGTGATGGCTTATTATTCGTATTAGCTGTAAATTCTGGCTTAAAAGTAAGTGAAATCTTACAATTAAAAGTTAGTGATGTAATCGATGAACATGAAAATGTTCGCCATTCCATTTTATTTTACAATGAAAAAGTAAAGAAACATAAATGGTTTGCTGTAAATGAAGACTTGCAGCACGCGATCGAAGACTACATGAAAGAACGTAAAACTTGGAAACGTAATGAACCATTATTAAAGTCTCAAAAAGGAACGAAATCTATTACGAGACAACATGCATGGTACATTTTAAACAAAGCTGCAAAAGAAGTTGGATTAGAAGGGATTAGCTCACATACACTTCGAAAAACTTGGGGATATTGTGCATACAAATCAGGTGTTGATATCGCATTTTTACAACACTTCTTTGATCATAGTACTCCATCAAAAACTTTAAAGTATATCGGTATTGCTTAATAACTCTTATACATAAAAAAAGTTACCATTTATAAATGGTAACCTTTTTTATGTTTCACATTCTCTTTTCTTGTCTCTCCTATATTGTAGTGGTACTCTAATAGTAAGGGGGAGAAATTATGAACACATTAACAATTGAATTACCGAAAGAAACGGCTGAAAAACTTGATTTATTAAAACAAGCTTATGAAAAGAAAACAGGTGCTTCCATTTCTGAAAGTACTCTTGTTCAAACACTTATCTCAAAAGAGTTTATCCAAGCGATAACTCCTTTTGATTTACAACAATTCGTCACTGGAAAAGAACAGCATTAATTGCTGTTCTTTTTTTTTGATACTTTATTAGGAGTTTACTAGCATTCTCCCCCGAAAAACTTCTTTGCTTCAGCCAAACCTTTTATCAGGAATCTTCCTACCCGGTAATGTCTCATAAAAAGTTTTTTATTTATTTTTCGGAAAACTATTGACAATGATAATGATAACCATTATCATTTATTACGAAGCCAACAATTGATGAATCAACCAAACGCTCAGTAACATTGTTACCCCTCTTTTTCATATAGAAAGGCACTGTACATTCCCCCTGTTTGTACAGTGCCTTTCTTGTTTATTATCATTCAAACAAATTTAATTGCTCAGGCTTCGGCTCACCATATGTAATGTTCATCATTTTCATAAGCTGTTTCGCATTATCCGCTGCATCTCCGCCCGAATTATTGTTAAATAGTACATATATGTCCTTTGTCTTCTTTTTTAATTGCTCTAGTCTTTCTACCCATTCTTCTAATTCTTTATTGTTGTAGCGATATAAGCAACGAACCGCTCTCCAATTTTCCCCTTTATCAAGCCACCCATGAACATTCCTACCATGAAAACGTATTAACACCATCTCTGCATTCGTTACTTCTAATACGAGCGGTACCGAACCTATCCCGGCCTGCGGCTCATCACAAATGGTATGAATCCATTTCTCATGTTCTAGAAACTGTATCGTCTTATCTTTCATTTCGGGATAAAACCATGTTTGATTTCGAAATTCTATGGCACACGGTAAACCTTCCATTTTTTCTTTCGTATATCGAAGAAAATCCACATTTTTCTTTTTACAATCAAACCATGGTGGATATTGAAATAAAATCATTTTTAATTTATCAGCTTCTATTAAAGGCAGAATAGATTGTTTGTACACATCAAACATCTCATCAAACGTAGAAAAAGGGATTTCACCTTTCATATGTCCTGTCATTCCTTGATATGCTTTTACTATAAAAGCAAAATCTTTCGGTGTTTCCATTGCCCATTTTGTATAGTTTCGTGCAGGTTGCATCGCATAAAATGAACTATCCACTTCCACTATAGGAAAATACTCACTATATGTTCGTAATTTATTTCTATTTTCATAGGGATCTATATATAAAGAATCATGATCTCCCCACCCTGTCACTCCAATGAAAAGCAAATATATCCCTCCCTTTTTAACTTCACCTTCTATTCATTCTACTCACTTCCCGAACACTTCAGCTAATCAATTTTATTAAGTAGCCCCTTCTTTAAGAGTATCCGTATAAAAATATGATATACTAGATGGAAGAATTTTTAAATTGAGGGGTTATTTATTTATGCTTCCAAACGATGATATTGTATCTCATGAAAAACGAATAGAAGAATTAGAAAATAAAGTACGTTTTTATGAAGAACTTGTGAATCAATTACCAAATCATTTCACATACAAAAATCCACATATTGGTTTACAAATAAAGAAAACGAGAACGACTCATTCCATTCAAAACATAAAAAAAGAGAATAAAGAGGCTGATTTTCAACTTACTTGCGATTCATTATTTTTATTTGAGCAACTTGAAACATACTTCATTCATATTTTTGATGCTTTTTCACATCATGTAACCTTTGTTGATGCTAAAGGAAATATCACTTTATGTAACCAAGCTGCAGCAGATGATTTTGGTGTAGTACGAAATGATATAATCGGAAAGCCAATTCAACAATTACTACAATTGCCAGAAGAAAAAATTAAAGCTCTTGAAACATTAAGAACGGGAACAGAAATATATAATGAAGAAGTTTTAGACAAAAACTATGGCATTTTAAATAACCGAATTATTCGTGATTATAACGGAGAGATTTTTAGAGTTATTAGTGTCTTTCATTATTTAAACACAGAACGTGATGCAGAGAAATTTTCTTTAGCAGGGCGAATTGCAGCTGGGATTGCACATGAAGTACGTAATCCTCTTACAACCGTACGAGGTTATTTACAATTTTTACAAGAAACTGTTTCTCCATCTAATAAAGAATTATTTGAAAACTTACTTATTCCTGAATTAGACCGCGCAAATAGTATTATTACAAAATTTTTAGCTATTTCAAAAACACGCGAATTTACAAGAGAACCGTTTCCTATTAATACATTTTTACGTGAGTATATTCAACAGTTACTAGCTAGTGAAGTCTTTTTACATAATATTTCAATTGATTATAATTTTTCTACCGAATTAGATGATGTATTAGTCCATATTGATCGTCATGAACTTGTACAAGTTTTTTTAAACCTATTTCAGAATGCTGTCGATGCTCAAGGTGAAAAAAAACTTTCTATCCAAATTACTAGTTATCGCCTAGATAATTTTGTTCGTATTACTTTCACTGATAATGGAATTGGTATTCCAACAGCCATTCAAGAGTATATCTTTGATCCATTCTTCTCAACAAAAGATTCGGGCACAGGACTGGGCTTGTCAGTAACGAAGAAAATTATTCAAAATCATAACGGTACATTAAAAATGACCAGTAATCAAGATGGTACAACTTTCACTATTTCAATTCCAATTTTACCTAAAACAACCCTTGAAAGATTAAATGACTACAAATGAGGTACTCCTCCACAAACTGCATGCCAATTGTTAAATATCTACAACAATTAGCATGCAGTTTTTTATGCTGAATTTTTCGTCTTTACATTATATAAACCTTCTCTTTATCTTACTTATTTTTGCTAAGAGGGCCAATTTCTTATTTTTTTTAGAAATGGTAGTTTGTCCATCACGAATTTAGTATAAATTTCATTTTAATATATAGTAACGACTATTGATTCTATGAAAGAAAGGAAAAGTATTTTATGGTAATGATTGTTGCGAAGTCAGAGCTTGTAGTTATATTAACATCTCTAAGTCCGAACTTACAGAATTCGTTAGACTTCTTCAAGCTCTTGGCCAAGCTATTCAAGCTGTCTTTCAAAACCCTTCTCAAAATAATATCGATAACTTGATTGCTGCCCTAAATAACCTACAAAAATTCCTCAATTGCTTAGATTTATCTCCAGCACAAAAACAAATTGGAAATTCTATTATCGCTAATCTATTAACTATTTTAAAAACAAAACCTTTCTCATGCGGAGCATTGTACGTTGAGCTACAAAGCTTGCTTAATTATTTATTGTATATCGCTAAGTTATTCAAAGTAGATTGCTGCACTATCGACAAACTAGTTAAACTCATAACAGAGATCCAAACTATCCTAGTTCAATACGGGTCAGGTTGCCTTGGAGGAGGCGCAACAGGTGCTACTGGGGCTACTGGACCTCAAGGACCGGCTGGTGCTCAAGGACCAGCTGGCGCAACAGGTGCTACTGGTGCTCAAGGTGCTACTGGCGCAACAGGAGCAGCGGGTACTCCAATTCCTGTAACTATCGCAGCTATCGGAAACTCAAATCCACAAACTATATCCCCTGGAACAAACATCCAATTCAATCAAGTTTTTGAATTAACTAATATCTCTTTCAACGATACTTCAGATACTTTAACAATTTTAGAAACAGGCGTATATGATATTAGTTTCTCAGCGTCTACAACTTTCCCAGGATCTTCACCATTCGGATTCGGTATTTCATTCAATGGCCAACCACCTAATCGTAACTTCTCAACTAACGTTATCGGTAGTGCTGTTTCTTTCTCTACAATCGTTACTTTACAAGCTGGTACAACGATTGCTGTACAGCCTACAGCAAACACTATTTCTATTCCTAACACAGGCGATACAACTGCAACACTATCCGTATTCCGAATTTACTAATTTTCAATCAATAAGTATATTTATAATAATATGTATCGTTTAACCGTGCATTAAATCTCTCTTTATATAGAAAGGAGCACTTATTTGGGAGGATAAGTGCTCCTTCTTTACGTTTCTTTACCTCAAATTTACTCTGTCTTAATCCTCATTTTGTATGATAAATAGTGAAGTCAAAGATATGAAAGAGGGATGAAAATGAGAGTTATGTCACTAATACGCATTTGGGTTGCTCTTATGATATGCATTATTTTATGTGTAGGATTTTTTTTAACTCTAAAATATTCCACTATATCAAAAGCAGAGAGAAAAACTGTTCCATACAAACTTTTGTATGCAAAACAAAGCAACATCCCTTATTCCAATGCCTCAAATAATGAAAAAAAAGTTATAAAAGGAATGCTTATTACGAAAGCTGCTAGTTCCGAAGCGTTACTTCAAATTGCTGAAACGATTAAAGTTCAGTATACAAATAAAGAAATTGATGAAATCACGCTTTCTATCCATAATGAAAATAATGGTAATTACGAAGAAGAATTACCTTACGAACCTATTAGTAAAGGAAAAATAATCATCACATACGATTCTCAATCCTTTGGCAGTACAAATGTTACACTTAACGAGTAATACTATTTATCCCAATTAATATGGGCTAACAACTCGTAGGGATAGATACAGCTCCTCCCACCGATTAAAAGTTCACTTAATTTCTCATACGAAAAAGAGGCGAATTTCGTTATTCGCCTCTTTCTTTTACCAAAGTGAAGGAATCCATTCTTTCACTTTGTCGAGCCACTCTTGTTGCTCTTTTTTTCTTTGCTGTTCCTCTTCTTTCCTTCTCTTCTCTTCTTCTTTTCTTCGTTTTTCCTCTTCTATTGTATTCAATTGTTTTTTATAATCAGCCTCAGATATGAGCGATAACTGGAATGCTTTTTGAGCTGGATTGGCATTCGCTTTTTTCATAATATCCCGGAACATTGTCGTCGTAATTTGACTCCCCCCTGGAACATAATGATCGCTATCTGTTTTATCAAATCCTACCCAAATCGCACCTACTAAATCTGGTGTGTATCCAACAAACCATGAATCCTTTGCACCTGTGCTTGGTCCATTTACAATTTGAGTAGTTCCTGTCTTACCGGCCGTATCAACATTATTAACTTTCGCCTTTTCGCCCGTTCCCTTTTCGACAACACCTTTTAATAAATATGTCATCTTTTGAGCAATTTTCTCGCTCGTCACTCGTGTCTCTTTCTTATACCACTTTCCAATTGTTTCACCTTCAGCATTTTGTATCTCTCTAATCGCATGAGCTTCCACTTGGACACCGTCATTTGCAAATGTACTGTATGCTTGAGCCATTACAAATGGAGAGGTCCCAACATGCATCCCGCCTAAAGCAATTGGATACGTACGATCTTCTGGCACTAATGGAATACCAAATCGCTCTAAAGATTTCAATCCTTTATCCAATCCAATTTGTTCCAATAGCCAAACAGCCGAAACATTGTACGACTTTGCCACGGCTTCATACATTGTCACATCACCGTGAAAAGTGTGATCACTATTTTGCGGTTTATATTCTTTAATATTAAATGGTTCATCTTTTAATATATCGTATACTTCATACCCTTGCTCTAAAGCTGGTACATATACAGCCAGAGGCTTTAACGTTGAGCCAGGTTGTCTTTTTAATTGGGTTGCATGGTTAAACTGTAAAAACTGATACGGTCCTCTACCTCCAACTAAAGCTGGTACACCACCTGTTTTTGGATTCATAAGAACTACACCCGTTTGCATAAGCTGGTCTGAGCCATTATCTTTGAAATAACTCTCATTATTCACAACGTCTTCTACAGCCTGTTGTTTTTTCGGATCAAGCTCTGTGTAAATACGATAACCACCTGCTAAAATTTCATTTTGTGTTAATTCGTACTTGTCCATAGCTTCCCTAACAATATAATCTACATATTGAGAGTATTTCCCTTTGTATTTATCATCCACACCACGTTTTAACACAAGACCGCTCTCTTTTTCTTTATTATACTGTTCGTCAGAAATATATCCTTGCTCTTTCATTAAACTTAATACAACATTACGTCGTTCGATTGACTTATTAAAGTTTTTATATGGTGAATATGCAGACGGTGCTTTAATCAAGCCAGCAATCGTTGCAGCCTCTGAAACCGTTAAATCTTTTACATCTTTATCAAAATAAGATTTAGCTGCCCTTTTTATACCCCAAGCACCTTCGCCAAAATAAATTTGGTTCATATACATTTCAATAATTTCATCTTTCGTATACGTACGCTCTATTTTTTTTGTTAAAAAATATTCCTTTATTTTTCGAGAGTATGTGCGGTCTTGTGTCAGAAATACATTTTTCGCAAGTTGTTGTGTAATTGTACTTCCCCCTGCTACAACTTCTCCTGCTGTAATATTTTTAAAAACTGCACTTATAATTCCACTATAGTAAATACCGTGATGGTTAAAAAACTCCTTATCTTCTACTGCAACAATTGCCTGAACCATAATGCCAGGAATATCTTTCCTTTTAACACCTTCTGTTTTAGAAGAAGCTAATTTAGTCGCAACTTCATTATTTGCATCATAAATTAAGGTCGGTTGCGGAACAGCTTGTTTTAATTCAGATATGTCTTGAATGGAAATTATTATATTTATAGCAACAAATAGAGTAGCGAGTAAACTCCCTAATACAATTAATGAATTACGAAGTTTCTTCCTCTTGTTGAACCACTCCTGCATTTTTTTTAAGTGAGTGTTCTTCAATTTCATTCGTTCACTTCCTTCGTTTGTTTACACTCTTCTTTTCAAAAGGAAGAATATACCTCCTTTTAAATTTATTATAATAACGTAGTCGTTCCTATAGTGTAAAGCTTTTCTTTCACATTCATACTTTTTGCAAGAAAAGGACATTCTACAAGTAAGATATTCACTATTGATTATTAATATTATTAATACAACAATGAGAGTTATGTTAAGTTTTTGTAAACTTTTCGATAAAATGTTTTAAAAAACGACAGTTTTTTGTTAGAATTGATTAGCCAATATATTTTACATATATTACTTTTGTGGGGGTAACTAATAATGGTATTTAAATCAAAAAAAGATAAATTTTCTGAAATGTTAATGAATGTTTCAGAAAATTTAAAAGAAGGCGCGCAGTTTTTCGTGGAGTATAAAATTAAAAATGCTAGCGATTTAAAAGAGTTTTCTATGCGCATGAAAGAGTATGAGTCAAAAGGTGACTCATTTATTCACGAAATCATTATGGAGCTAAACAAAGCGTTTATTACTCCAATTGAACGTGAGGACATCCTACAACTTGCAATGAGTATGGATGATGTATTAGACGGATTAGATCATAGTGCTGGTCTATTCGAAATGTATTCTATTACAGAAGCTGATGAATACATGATTAAATTCGTTGAAGCAATTAATCAATGTGCGATTGAGATTGCAAATTCTGTTGAACTACTGTCTAAAAAGAAGTTAGTCGACATTCGTACGAACGCGATTAAGATTAAGGATTACGAATCACAATGTGATGATATTCGCCGTCATGCAATTAAGCACTTATTCTCTCGTGAGAAAGATCCGATTAAGATTATTCAATACAAAGAGATTTACGAAGAGCTTGAAGAAGTAGCGGATAGCTGCCAAAGCGTTGCAAACGTATTAGAAACAATTATTATGAAGAACGCGTAAGGAGTTTGATCATGGATACACTCTTGATACTGACCGTTTTAGTAGTCATTTGCGCTTTAGCTTTTGACTTTATCAATGGATTTCACGATACAGCAAACGCTATTGCAACGGCTGTTTCAACGAAAGCTCTAAAGCCTAGACATGCAATTATTATGGCAGCTATTATGAACTTTTTAGGTGCGATGACATTTACAGGTGTAGCAAAAACGATTACAAAAGATATCGTTGATCCATTTGCCTTGCAAAATGGTTCTCTTGTAATTTTAGCTGCTTTGCTTGCGGCAATAGCTTGGAATTTAATTACTTGGTACTACGGTATTCCAAGTAGTTCTTCGCATGCAATTATCGGCTCAATCGCAGGTGCAGCTATCGCTGCTGCCGGTATTAGCTCATTAAATCTTAAAGGGTTCATAAAAATTCTTGAAGCTTTAATCATTTCACCGATTATCGCTTTTGTTATTGGTTATATCGTATACAGTATTTTTAAAGTGGTCTTTAAAAACTTTAATTTAACGAAAACGAACAAAAACTTCCGTTTATTCCAGATTTTCACTGCAGCATTACAAGCTTATACACATGGTACGAATGATGCACAAAAAGCAATGGGAATCATTACGATGGCTCTTATGGCCAATAACTATCATACTTCTGACGACATTCCGTTCTGGGTACAATTATGTTGTGCAATCGCAATGGGTCTTGGTACTTCTGTTGGCGGATGGAAAATTATTAAAACTGTCGGTGGACAAATTATGAAAATTCGTCCTGTAAATGGTGTAGCTGCTGATTTATCATCATCACTTGTTATTTTCGGCGCAACATTCATTCACTTACCGGTTAGTACAACGCACGTTATCTCTTCTTCTATTTTAGGGGTTGGTGCTTCACATCGTGTGAAAGGTGTAAAATGGGGAACTGCAAAACGTATGTTAATTACATGGGTTATTACACTTCCTATTTCAGCTTCGTTAGCTGCATTATTTTACGCTTTATTACACTTAATCTTTTAATTAAAAGTCGTCTTCCTTATTTTTCTAGGAAGACGACTTTTTTGTGAACAAACCTTTTTCTTATTAAAAAGCGTGTATAATAATTGGTGGATAAGTTATATAGAGGAGTTGGAAATTTTGGAATACATCATGTTACTTTTCATCGGGTTAATCGCCGGGACAGTCGGGAGTCTAGTCGGGCTTGGTGGCGGAATTATTATTGTTCCGTTATTAATCGGATTACACAGTCTATCACCACAACTTGCAGTAGGAACTTCAATGGTAACAGTCGTTTTTACAGGACTATCTTCCACCCTTACTTATATGAAGCATAAACGAGTAGATTACAAAAGTGGACTTATTTTATTTATCGGGAGTGGCCCTGGTGGTATCATCGGCTCGTGGGCAAACAAATTTTTAAACCAAGATACATTTTCTTTATATTTTGGGATTTTCCTTATTTTTGTCTCCATCCTTCTTATGTTACGAGACAAATTAAACCCCCTTTCTTTATCAAATATGACGGTAATTAAGCGTTCTTTTACAGATAACGAAGGAAACACTGTACACTATCAATTTCCACCGCTTCTCGCTATCTTTATCGCCTTTATAGTTGGTTTTATATCTGGATTATTTGGAATTGGCGGCGGTGCCTTACTTGTTCCAGCAATGATGCTACTTTTTGCATTCCCAGCACATATTGCTGTAGCAACTTCGATGTTTATCGTTTTTTTATCAGCAATTGTAAGTTCTGCAACTCACATCTCCCTTGGAAATGTCAGCTGGGTTTACGCATTAATTCTTATTCCTGGTGCATGGATTGGCGGGAAAATCGGGGCTTATATTAATACAAAATTAAGTGGTAATGCCGTAATTAATTTATTACGTATCACATTAATCATTCTTGGAACTAGATTAATCATTACTTCTTTTTTATAACGCGTTCTTTTTAGAATGCGTTTTTCTTATACACATGAATATAAAAATCCTCCTAAGAGAACAAATAAAATTAAACAAACACATAATAACATATAATTGGAAATATGTAATTTCTTCAAGTTGACCACTCCTATAACTGCGACTGTTATCTTTATGATAGCGAAAAAATAATTCACTTGCAGTTACAAAGTGCTAACAATGCAAAATCATTTATTACAAATTTTATCCTTATATTTCATTTCTTTGTATATTCTATCGTTTTAATAAAAAAAGATGTCATATTGACATCTTTTTTAGTGAAGAAGTGACCATCCCATAAAATCCTCATGTACTTGGCACGCCCTCTTATCGTTTCGATCATATAATTCAGCATAACTATCTGTTTCTTCATCATAAGCCATCGTATAAATAATTTGGCCGTCTACTTCAACGGATAACACGACTCCACCTTTCATCTCTTCTACATGAATGATAGCATTCGCCGGAATTCTCATATCCGTCATTTTTATCGCATCTAACAATATACTAAACCCCCTACAGCGTATTCATTGCTAGTACTATTACACACTAAATAGTATACTACTGTAATAGCATATATTTCGTCAATGAAATTGCTATTTAAAAGCATATTGTCTTTATACATATACGCTAAAATAGAAGAAATAGAAATGTTTAAATGGGGGGCTAACATTGATTCTACACAAAGGAGATGTACTATTCCGTCAAGGCGAGGACGGTCCTTTATATTTTATAAAAACAGGTTTATTAAAAGTAGTACGGATAGAAGAAGATGGAACACCATTTCTATTCAACATTATCGTTCCAGGTGAAACGATACCTCACCATTCTTTAATTTCACCGAAGGAATATCACGGTACAGCAATCGCTTTAATGAAAACAGAAGTTGAACCTATAATTAGTAATGAATGGTACGATCAACTTCAGGCAAATCCTGCATCATATGCAAATATTGCTATGCAACTACAATCAAAATTAAGAATGATGCAACAGCGTATCGATCAATTGACAACCGTCTCTCCGAAAGAACGTCTACATCGTTTACAAGAATGGTTCACACTATATTTAGGTGACATTCCTATATATGAAATATTAACACAAACTGAAATCGGTCAACTCATAGGTATACGCCGTGAAACGGTAAATCGGCTGTTACGAGAACAAATAAAAAACGAGGTAAAATAATACCTCGTTTTTTATTTATTTCAAACTTCATCTATTGTAAGCTTGCTGCTGGACCGAAAAATTCATAATGAATATGCTCTTGTTCCACACCTAAATTAGTTAGTGCAGCATTTATATGCTTCATAAATGGTACGGGACCACAGAAATAAAATTCTGCTTCAGTTGTCGGAATAATAGTTTGTAACCATTCAGCTTCAATGAAACCTTCTTTATCAAAGTTCTTCATTTCCATATCTTTTTCAGTTGGTGCAGAATAGCAAGTGTATGCTTTAACTTGTTCGTATTCATTATCTACTGTCTCAACGTGTTCTTTCATTGCATGTGTATTACTATTTATCGCTGCATGAACAAAACATACATTACGTTTTGAGTTTTGTTCAATTAACGTATTTAGCATACTCATCATTGGTGTAATACCTACTCCACCACTAATTAGCACAACTGGTAATGTTGAATCCATATTTAATACGAAATCTCCTGCTGGTGCACTTACTGGTAACATATCCCCTTCTTCTACATGATCGTGTAAGTAGTTAGATACTTTACCGTCCGGTGCATCTACACCTTTTTCTTTCTTTACACTAATACGATAATATTCTTTTCCAGGAGCATCTGATAAACTATATTGACGATTATGTGTATACGTTTCACCTTCTATATTTATTTGAATCGTTACATATTGTCCTGGGATGAATGAAGAAACTTGTCCACCATCTTCGGGTTTTAAATAAAATGATGTAATAACGTCGCTTTCCTTCACTTTTTTAACAACCACAAAGTTACGGAAATCTTTCCATCCACCTTCTTTATGTGCCGCTTCTTCATACATCTCTGCTTCAATGCTAATGAATGCATCAGCAATGACACCATAAGCTTCTCCCCATGCATTTAAAACTTCATCAGGTGCACCTGCGACCTCTTTAATTGCACGTAGTAAACATGTACCTACAATCGGGTAATGCTCTGCTTTAATACCTAAACTTCTATGCTTATGACCAATTTGTTTTACAACTGGAATAATAGCTTCTAAATTATCAATATACGTTGCAGCTGCATAAACAGCATTCGCTAGCGCTTGTTGTTGTCTTCCCTTTTTCTGATTTGTATGGTTGAAAATATTCAATAACTCCGGATGTTCCGAAAATAAAATTTGATAAAATCTCGTTGTAATTTCAACGCCTTTTTCTTGTAATAATGGTACTGTTGACTTTACGATTTCAATTGTTTTTGCACTTAACATTGTATCCCACTCCTCTATTTCCTTAACTGTTTTTAGTTTAACTGAATTGTATAGTACATATTGTGATTTTAATCACTATTAACACGGTGTTTTTGTGAATAATATATGAACATTGCACTTACAAAAGAAAATAAGCCAACTAGAATTCTAGCTAGCTTATTATTTGGACTGTATAGCTTGTTCAATTACCCTTATATCTTTTCCATCTCCAAACTCTGTATACCCCCAGATGTTCGTTTCACCTCTATATTTATTTACAATAATATCTAAGTCATGGTATACACGATGTGCATAAACTACATACTCAATATTTTGAAGTTCCACACCTTTTTTTACAATTTCATAGCTTCTATTTACATCACGTTTTATTTTTTCATTCTTTATTTCTGTATGTATATTTTTTAAAGACGATTCTTGTTGTTGAAACCATTGTTTAAATTGGTTCCAGTCTCCTTCTGTATAATTCTCTGCTTTACCGTAATTTAAGAAATTATTATAACTTTCATGCGTCATACGAATAAAATCTAGCACTTTTGTCTCCTCTTGCACATCTTCTATTTGAGCTATTGTACTTACCTCAGCAGGCTTATTCGCATAATGTAATAGCAATTTCATAAGACTATAGCTCGCAATGATCATTACGATAATAATCCCGAATACAATTAACAATTTCTTCATATACAGAACTCCTTCTCTACTAAAGATATTACAAAGTATGACTATACTTGTAACATTCTCTCGTAGAAATATAATTCCTGTATAAATTCTTCCTATCATTTCGACAATATTTTTCTATACATTTCTCGTTGGTAAATGTTCTTGTAAAACAATGTACCCTTCATAAGCTGTGTAACCGAGTATAGCCATTAATCCGATATAACAAGCAAAGACTGTCCATTTTGTTTTCATATCAACTTTATAATAGTTTTCCTGTTGTCTCTTTTCCGTCTCCCATTCCTGTAATTTTCTTTCTGACATTTCAAATGCTTCTCTTATATGAATTGTATGCGTTTCTTTTTCATCTTCATATGGAACGTAATCAAGCGGCTCAAACTTTGGTAAAAGATGCTCTAACACTTCAATCTTTTGAAGTTCTCCTACTTTTAATTCTTTCTCTCTTTCTTTTTGCCTTAATATATTTATTTCATGTTGCATCATATATATATTTCGATGCACCGCACCTGTTTCTTTTAACTCCTCTTCAAGTCTTGCAACATATTCTTTCATTCCATCAATTCTATATCCTAATTCCTTAATTGGCTCATCTCTCTTTATTACTCTATATAATTCCATACAGCCGATAATAAAAATAAATCCTCCCAAAATACTTTTAAAGTAAATGGCATAACCGAGCAATACAATAAGACCCGCTCCCCAAATCTTTGTACTTACAACTGAGATAATTCGTCCACCATCTAATGGAGAAACCGGAATCAAGTTAAAGAAGTTAATCATACTTCCAAGTAAAATAATTAATGCCCAAAATGGCTCTTTCGTTATTATATAAAGTGGAATCGCAGGTAAAAATGACAACAATCCGAAAAGAGGTCCCATGAAGGCGATGTAAGCTTCATCTTTTGCATTTTTCGGCATCTCTTTCATCCCAATAAGAGCGCCCATAAATGGAATAAATATTGCTGGCGATGTTGGTATACCTTTTCTTTTCGCAGCCCATAAATGGCCCATTTCATGAATAAACAACAAATAAATGAGCGCTACCCCAAATTTCCAACCATATATAACCGCGTATGCACCAAGTGATAGAAACATACTAAATACCGTTGAAAACTTTGCTAGTTTAAAAATTGCAAATACCCACTTTAACTTAGAAAGTAAAAATAGCCCTATTGCAACAATAATTCCCCATAATCCTTTTTTATTATTTTTCATATTCCTCTCCTTTATCTCTCATTAATGAATCATATTTATTCATCAAAACTATTCTTTTCTCTATTATGACATATTTTTTTCTATCGTTAGAAATAATGTTTATTTAATCCATTTTTAGCCAAAAATATAAGTATAAATATAAGGAGGTGTTTGCAAATGAATTTACAATCTCTCATAATAGGCGCTCTATCGTTTTTAGCTTCAACTCTTATTTTTTATACCGTTAGTTACGTATTATTATTAGATTTGTTGCCCAATCACGTATTTATTGCCCTTGTCATCCTTTCCGCTCTTATGATTTCTTTTCTTATTACACGAAAATCAATGAATGAGCCATCTGCAAAAGCAAAATAATAGAGAGGGGGTGTTTTCCCCTCTCTATTATCATTTCCTAGGAAAGGCCATATAAACTTTACTAATTACCTTCATCCCGATCTGTCAGGGCTAATTAAAGTTTCATTTTATCTTTGTAAATCCATTTTTTCACCATACTCTTTAACAATTTGAATGATATTTTGAAAAACACCTATTTTTTCTTTTTTGCTATTTAATATTTTCAAATCATAATTTTCATAATATGTTTCTAATGACTTTAATTGTGATTCTGAAGCATCTTTTACCGGAACAGTAGCATGCAATTCATATTGTTTATACCCTTCCTTTACCTTTTCACCTGAAATTTTTTCACTCTCTTTTGCTCCAATTAATTTTTGAACTTTTTCTGGGAAAACGACTTGTAAATAATACTCTTGTTCCTTCTCTAACTTGTTGTATAGTGATTGTGAAATCGTATACCGCACCGTATAATTCACTTTTTGATCGCCTGCTTTAATATGAAACGCAGTAATCTGCAAATCTTTTTTTGTTACATCCGTTAAAGGACCTACCTGCATCTCGTCTTCTTTTTGTTCTGAAACATTTGGAAATATAGCCAAAAGCTTTTCCGTATCTTTTTTATTCAGCATATACATAGCTTTCTTATATTGTACCCATCCTCGTCTGTCTTCTCCTCTTAGCCACGCATAATATGTTTCTTTTTTTCCATCCCTATTAATTTGTATTTCATATTCCGGTTCACCAAAACTACCTGTTACTTCTTGTTTTTCCGCTTTATCTATAATGTCTATTACTAACTTAGCTTCTGATTCCTGTAACTTTTTCTCTTTATGTTTTTTTTGTATAACGGTTACCCCTTTCGTTTCTTTCACTTCATTCACCGTCTCTTCCACTTTTTTTGTTTCTTTTTTTTGCTCTACTTGACCACAAGATGCTAGTAACGTAGCAAATAACAACAATACATATTTCCTTTTCAACTTAATCCTCCTTTTACAATAAGAAATTCTTATACTCTTCATATAAAAAACAAAAACGTGAAACACTATAAAATACGCTATACTAAGTATTGAAAGGAGGTCTTTTTCATGTCCATTAATTTTCACGATGCAAATAATAAATACACATACGCACAGCGAAACGCCCATATTTCTTGGGGAGAAATGATAAAAAGTATTACAAATATACAAAACAAGCAAATAATTGATATCGGCTGTGGTGGCGGGATTTATACGAAAGAACTTGCTCTTATGGGGGCCAAAAATGTCATTGGACTTGATTTTTCAAAAGAAATATTACAAGCTGCAAAAGAAAATTGTAGCGGCTTTCCAAATATTTCATTCATTCACGGTGATGCACATAACGTCCCATATCCTAATGATACATTCGACATTGTTATTTCGCGCGCAGTGATTCATCATTTACAAGACATTCCTACATTTTTACGTGAAGCTTCTCGTATATTAAAGAAAAACGGTGTACTTATTGTACAAGACCGAACTATTGAAGATTGTACAATTCCTGGAAGCCCCGAACACATTCGTGGATATTTTTTCTCTACCTTTCCAAAACTCATTGAAATAGAATCAAAAAGGCGGCCAAAAACCACCACGATACAGCAAGAATTACAAAAATATTTTCTTCACGTATTCCCCTCTCAAACACAATGGGAAGTACGAAAAATACATGATTCTGTAGAAGCATTGCTACAAGATTTATCACCTCGAACAGGTCGATCCATTCTATATGAATTAACAGATCATGAACTTTCTCAACTTCTACAACAGGTCCAGACCGCATTACAAAGCATCTCTCCTATTATCGAAAGAGATCGGTGGACAATTTGGAGCGCCATGAAATTGTAAGGAAGGAAGCCTCACAACATAATGTGAGGCTTCCTTCTTTCATAATCTAATTTTGCAACACTCTTGATATCCTCCACTTCTGGCCTGTGCACTTCCACACTTCGGACATACTAAATATCTAGACTGATTTGTCAACAAACTACCTTTTTGAAAGAGTAAAACTTCTGCTTGTTTAAACGAACGCGAATAATATAACCACATAAAACCAATTATAGCAATAATGCCAAATAATACTCCCATCGCAAGCATTCCAGTCACCTCTTTTGGTTTGTTCTTTCCAGCAAGTGGATTGTTGTATTATTCTCTGTAAATTCAAACAATACCTTCTTTACTCCTATAAATATCAACTTTCTTTATAAGTTTTACAATTCTCTACAAATTTTTACTCCCATTTTACAATTCACCATTCCCTTTACAACAACGAATATCACATTCAATATTTCCATATATAAATATATCTTTCAAAAAAATGTTGACTTTCAAAAAAAAACATGTGACAATACTGTCAGAATACTTGAATAAAAATTCATTGACGAGAACGAGTACGTTATAGGACTGTCCCCCAGAGAGTTGGCGATTTGCTGAAAGCCAACGTTCAGTGCGTAACCGAAAATCATCTCCGAGAAGTAGAACCGAATGTTACAGTAAGTTCTTACCGGCTGTCCCCCGTTACAAGGAACACGTATCATGTTGTACGTTGTAAAGCCGTATACATATAGACTCATTTCTACATGTATAAATTAGGGTGGTATCGCGGGTAAATATAACTCGTCCCTTTCTTTAGGGACGAGTTTTTTGTGTTCTTACAAATGAATTTAAAAAAGGAGGAAAAACAATGAACACTGTATCAAAAAAACATATTTTTTTCACGGGTCTTATGCTATTTTCTTTATTTTTTGGGGCAGGTAATTTAATTTTCCCTCCCATGCTTGGACAAAATGCAGGTGAAAACTTTTGGCCGGCAATGATTGGATTTTTACTAACAGGAGTCGGTTTACCATTATTAACTGTTATTGCAATTTCTTTATCAGGAAACGGCATGCAACAACTCGCAAGTCATGTTCACCCATTATTCGGAATTTTCTTTACTGTAGTTGTATATATCGCAATCGGTCCTTCTATGGGAATTCCACGCGTTGCAAATGTCGCTTATGAAATGGGTGTTAGTTCTTTCTTACCAGAAACAATTCGTTCTAGTAACCTAGCACTATTTTTATACACAGTCGTCTTCTTCGCTATCGTATTTTGGCTTAGTTTAAATCCATCTAAACTTGTCGATCGCATCGGAAATATTTTAACACCTATTTTATTACTCTCTATTTTCTTACTATTTGTTAAAAGTGTATTTACACCACTCGGGCAATCAGGACCAGCAATGCAAGAGTATCAAACTTCTCCAATCTTCAAAGGTTTTATGGAAGGATACTTAACGATGGATACCATTTCTGCGCTTGCATTTGGAATTATCGTTGTAAATGCCATTCGCTCTAAAGGTGTAAAGGATCGTAAATCCATTGCCATCGCAACAGCGAAAGCAGGACTTATTGCCGCTACTGGTCTCGTACTTGTATATGGTGCACTTGGCTGGCTCGGTGCAACTAGCGTCTCGCTCGGATATGCACAAAATGGCGGAAAATTACTTACTGTTATCGTACAGCAATTATTCGGTCCATACGGTTTACTTCTATTATCTCTAATCGTTACACTCGCTTGTCTAACAACTTGTGTTGGACTTGTATCTGCGTGTAGTCAATATTTCTCAACATTATTGACTAAATTTTCATACAAAATGTTCGCGAGTATCATTTGTGCATTAGGATTATTAGTTGCCAACTTAGGTTTAACGAAAATTATTGCCATCTCTGTTCCAATTCTACTTGTTGTATATCCAGTTGCAATTGTACTCGTTCTACTATCGTTACTTCATAAATATTTCGGTGGATATCGCTCTGTTTATGTAGGTGCTTTAATTGGAGCAGCAATCGTAAGCGTATTTGACGGATTAAAACAAGGTGGCATTTCAGTTTCATTTATCACACCATATTTTGAATTTATCCCTTTATATAATGAAGGAATTGGCTGGCTAATACCAGCATTAGCCGGGGCTATTATCGGCCTTACAATCGCTAAGTTAAGCGGTGCGAAAAAAGTTCCCTTAATAACCGATTCCCGCGAAGTAAAAGCATCCTAAAAAACTCCCGAAAGGGAGTTTTTTTACTTTTGATAAGCAGTATGATTAAAACTGCTTATTTTATACGCTTTCGTATAATATTCGATATTTGTATCCACTGTTTCTACTTTGATAACATCGTAGCAATCTTCTTGCTTTACTAAAAATAAATAGTACTCTTCTGTCGCCTCAACAATTGCAATTTTATCTGTTTCAACATTATATTGTTCACAAAGCGCTTGTAATGCGTTCACATAATCCCCTAATTTTTTAGACTTATCCATGCCAAATATCGTTTGAACTAACATACACTCTCTTCCCTTTGTATGTACTGTTAACAACTTAATGATAACGCTTACATTTGTTAGCGTCAATAAAAAGATTTGGCGTAAACTAATAATCAGCGGAGATACCCCCCCACTGATTAAAGTTTCACTTTATCATTTCGTCAATTGATGTCTAAACGCATAAATAACTGCCTGTGTCCGATCACTTACATTTAGCTTATTTAAAATATTACTCACATGTGTCTTTACTGTTTTGAGAGCAATAAACAATTCATCTGCAATCTCTTGATTACTTTTCCCCTCTGCAATTAATAACAAAATTTCAGACTCTCTTTCTGTTAACTCCTCATGCAAAGGTTGTTCTTTCTTCTGACGCATACGAGACATCATTTTACCAGTAACTTTTGGCTCTAATACAGTTTCTCCATCATAAGTAGCTCGTACAGCGTCTGCTATATCACTTGCTCTTGATGTTTTTAATAAATAACTTGTCGCTCCCGCCTCAATAACAGGGTACAATTTCTCATCATCTAAAAAGCTCGTTACAACTACAATTTTCGCTTCTGGCCATTCCTGAATAATAGCACGTGTTGCTTCAACCCCATCCATCTCGTCCATGACAAGGTCCATCAAAATAATATCTGGTCTTAATTGCAGTGCTAACTCTGAACCTTTTCTTCCATTTTCAGCTTCTCCAACTACTTCGATATCTGGCTGCGTTGATAAATATGCTGATACACCCATTCGAACCATTTCATGATCATCGACAAGTAACACTTTTATCATGATTCTCCCCCTCTCTCAATCATAATCGGTACTTTTACTTCTATTTGTGTCCCTTTAGCGGGGAAACTAAGTACTTTTAATGTCCCACCAATTTCATGAACACGCTCTTGCATTGATCTTAAACCATATGAACCAGCCTTATTCACTCCGACTTCAAATCCAACGCCATCATCAATAATTTTTAGAATTGCATATTGATCAATTTTCCGAAGACGTACTTCCGTTTTCTTCGCTTTCGCATGTCGTAAAGTATTGGATAAAGCTTCTTGCACAATACGAAATAAATGATCTTCTACACCTTTTTTCAATTCTATTGGCTCGATTAGCCATTCAATTTTCATATGTTGCTTTCGCGATAATTCCGTCAATAATTCCTCTATACCTTGTGTCAGTTTCTTACCTTCTAATTGTACAGGCCGTAAATGAAGAAGCAACGCTCTCATTTCTGATTGTGCATTTACAACCATATTTTCAACGAGCTGCAACTGCTTTTTTGTCGTTTCTGGAATTTCAGCTACTTGTTCATTAATAGCCGACATCATCATCGACATTGCAAAAAGCTGCTGACTTACAGAATCATGCAGCTCCCTCGCCAATCGATGCCTTTCTTGAGATATCGCTTCTTGTCTCATCTCTTCATTCCAATGAGCTCGTTCATTCGTTACTTTTTGAAAGAGTCCAGCTTGCTCCTCTAATCGACGAGCAAGACCGATTACTTTTCGTTCTACTTCATGAAATTCATCATCTGCAGTAAACGAAACATCACTCGGAAAATTCCCTCGCTCCACTTCAAATAGAAAAGTATTTAATCCTTGTATACGCTGCTCTATATAGTAACCGATTGCATATCCTACAATTCCCCCGATAAGTAAACTTGTAGTCATAATAAACAAGCCAATTGGAACAGAAGCGATGGATTCCTTCCATAATAAATCATACACTTGTTGCTCGCTTTTCCATACATATACAATTGTACAAATGAGTGCAATACTAACAGAAGACAACATAGAATAACGAATATACATCCACGAAATATTTTTTTGTTTCTTCATTATACTTTCCTCACTTCCGTATCGCCTACGACAAGCGAAGAAATAATTTTAATACGACGAGGCGCTTCTTTATACTGCTCTGTTCTAAATGTAACATTGCGATTAAATCCTGTCTCTTCATGTCCTGGCAGGAGCACACGTCCGACAATAACAGAATGATTTAAAGACAATTCAATATCATATGGCACATATAAACGAATATTACCAACGACACCTCGGATAACAATTACCGTTTCTCCTTCTGGAATCATAGCAGTTGTTAAATCTATTTCCACATCACAAGCACCATATTGAACATTAATATCCTCAAGTTCATAAATATGATCCATCATTCGTATATTCCCTACAAACATATTTTTTAAATATGGTTCTGTACGATATATTTGCTTCTCTTCGTCTATAATCCCTTTTTCTTTAATTTCAACCTTCATTGCTTTTTGCTGATGTCCTTGTTGAATCAGTTGATAACCAATTAAAGCTAAACAAGCAAATACGACAAGAACAAATGCTGCTGATGAAAATAAGAAGAATAAAAATACGATACCACCAACAAATAAAAAGACATTTCCCCTTACATAACGATTCTTCTTACGATAATGCCTTCCAAACATAAGCATAATAAATGCAAAAATGAGACCACCTGGTTCAAAATGTCCAAGTATCATATCAAGAAAAAGACCGAATCCAAATATGATGAGGAGCATCCCCATTAATTGTGTTTTTGAAAATTGTTTCTTCATTTCAGCTCCCCCCTTCTTGTTACATATACATAGAAGAAAAGGCATTGCTTTCCAACACCTTTTCTCCTATCACTATATCATAAGCCTGTTTTATAATATACTACTATTATTTTGTTAACTCTTTCGTTAACGATACATCATTCTTCTCTTTCATTTCACGCTCAAGCTTTGCAATCTTCATATCAAATGTGTCACGTTCATGCTCCTCATTTATACGAGATTCTAAGTCGCGAATATGATCTTCAATTTCCTCAAAGCGTAAGAACGGATTATTTTCATCCATTTTATGCATCGCTGTATTCATACGACGATTTGCATGTGCCATATTTTCACGTGCCATTAATTCCATACGTTTTGCGTGCATTTCTTTTAATTTATTTTTCATCTCAGCAAGACGACGCTCTAACTCATCAATTTGATCTACAACACCTGCATACATTTCTTCTAATCGAGTTACTTGCCCTTCATAATACGCTACTTCTTCTAGCGCACGCTCATGTAGCTGTAATTCGCCTGCTTCTTGAGCGACGATCGCTTGCTTTGATCTTTTATTAACGAAATAACGTGCTTGCTCAAGCTCACGAGCGAAATTAGATTTTAATGTTTTGTGGCGCTCAATTAACTTCTCAATTTTTGTTATTTCACGCTCACTATCGCGTAAATATTGGTTTAACATCGCGATTGGATTTTTTCTTTCTTTCTCATCTAACACATTATGAAAATCTGCTAAAATTGCATCGCGTACACGTCCGAATAAAGATTGTTTCATTATAATCTTCCTCTCTTCTACTTTATCAATTTGATTTGGTTTTTATTAATTTTTTATTAGTTTTTCATTAACTTGTTCCACTCATCTTCAAAGTTGCTATATGGTTTAGAACTTTCTGGTGCAGAATCAACAACTACATTTTTTTCTTTTTTCCACTCACGGTATCCGTAGTATAAAACTACTAATGCTGCGATACCGATTAATGCTGGGGAATGAGAAAGGGCGATGGACAAGCCGATCAAACCAACAATACCCCAAGCTAACTTTCCAAAAAATGATTGTGCTCGCACAAATGATTTATAGCTCCAGTACACAACTCCTGCTCCAATTGCGAATCCTATAATACCAGCAAGACTGCCAAGAGCAATTAAAGCTAAAATACCAGCCGCGATAAACGCTAGAAATTGTTTCATCTTGTGCTTGCCTCCCTTCGATTTGATACTCTTATCTTAACTATTTTTTCACTTTTCCATAACGAGCTTAAGAACCGTTTTCGACTCAGACTTAAGACTGAGTTGCATTCAGCCTTTTGTAAAAATATGCGGTAGGATAGGATGATTCACTCTTTTATCGCACATAAAAAGCCGTACAGAGAACATTCTCTGTACGGCTTTCATTACTATTCATAAACTTCATTTTAAATTATGCTGTTTTGTGATACTCTTTCTTTCCCGCTACTTTAGAAAACCTCGGGAAACCAATTAATATAGAAATAATTCCACATACTCCAACTAAGATAGGATAAAACGCATATGGTAACAATTCAATCGGAGATAACGCCGCAAATCCTGCTGCCGTTAACATTTGCGCACCATACGGAATTAACCCTTGCACACAACATGAGAAAAGATCTAATACACTCGCTGATTTACGAGGATCAATTTCATATTGATCTGCAATGTTTTTCGCAAGTGGACCTGTAAAAATAATAGAAATCGTATTATTCGCTGTACACATATTCGTCATACTCACTAAGCCAGCGATACCGAACTCTGCTCCTTTTTTCGAACGAATGTTACGAGTTAAAATATTCATTAAATATTGAATACCACCATTATATTGAATCAGTTCGACCATACCACCAATTAAAATAGCAAGTAATACTAACTCCATCATACCGCCCATTCCAGTCGTTACACTTTTAAAGAAACTCTCTAACGTGTAACTCCCATCTAAAAGACCTATAACGCCGGATAGTACAGTTCCACCAGTTAACACAATAAGTACATTCCAACCAAGCAATGCTGTAATAAGTACTCCTGCATACGGTAAAATCTTTATCCAGTCAAAGCTATGCGCTTTAATCTGCGTGTCACTTCCTAAAGTAACGATTACTAATAGTACAACTGTAATAATAGCTGCTGGTAATACAATTAAAAAGTTCGTTTTAAACTTATCTTTCATTTCTGTTCCTTGTGAACGTACAGCTGCGATTGTTGTATCTGAAATAAATGATAAATTATCCCCAAACATCGCCCCACCAACAACAGTAGCCATCGTAAGTGCAATAGAGATATCAGTTTGCCCACTAATACCTACAGCAATTGGTGCTAATGCAGCAATTGTTCCCATTGAAGTTCCCATCGCTAATGAAATAAATGCCCCTATAACAAAAATTCCAGCTACGATAAATCCTTGCGGTAAAATGGATAACGCTAAATTAACTGTAGAATCAACGCCGCCCATCCCTTTTGCTGTTTCAGAAAATGCTCCTGCAAGTACAAAAATCAGAACCATAATCATAATATCCGGGTTCCCTGCACCTTTAGCAAATCGTTCTACTTTTACATTAAAACTTTCTTTACGATTCATTGCTAAAGCGACTCCTACAGCAATTGAAATTGCTACAAGTATCGGCAATTTATAGAAATCACCTGTAATAATTCCAGAACCAATAAATAGCGCCAAAAATATCCCAAGTGGTAATAAAGCCAAACCATTTCCTCTCGTTTCTTTCAAAGTACCATCTCTCCCTAGTTTCAACCTTTTTCTAATGAATAACAAAAGACCTCTTCCAATGAGAAGAGGTCTTATACATCTATAAGGAACGCTCTTCTCATCTTTCAAGCACATGCTTGCTGGATTTGGCACAGCACTCTGAAATCGAGTCCGCTGCCGAGGCATCGTAGGGCCAGTCCCTCCGCCTCTCTTTATAAGAAGGTTTCATATTTATTTTTTAATAATAATTTCTTCCCTAACTTTACTCGCTTACAAAACAAAAGTCAATTATTTTTTGTATAGATTTTTTTGGTAATTATACAAAAATTTGAATACAACAATCATTTTAACTTTTTGATTTCTTCTTCCAATATTGAAATCCAATAAAATTCACTATTTTTTATTGCATCTATTATCCATTTCGTAGTGTACCAAGCTAACTCATACTCTTCTTTTGTAACATCGCCACTTTTATAAGCATCCTCTAGCTCATCTTCATCCAATATATACATTTTACCGTTCGGTAATAACACTACATCTAAATATAAATCATCAAAATACGGTAAACCACGGTCGTCAATTTTATATTCTTTCGCCACATCGATATAATATTGCACTAATTTTTTCTGATCATCTAACATAGCTGTAATCGCAAAGTTTTTCCCGTCTATGAAATATTGAATCCACGTATATTGATTCCCTGCGATACAAAGTTCTTTACTATCATATTCTTTACAACTAGGTTCTCTTACCTTTTTTATTTCTAATATTCCTAGCATTCCTTCTTCCACTTGCTTAACCGTATAATCCTTCTCTATTAGTCGCTTCCACGAAGAACCGTCACCATATTTACGTTTCATTACGTCCGCTCCCCTTCTATATAGAAAAGCCCCCACATATTATGTGAGAGCTTGTTCAAATTATAATTAAGCTGCTTGACCTTTTTCAGAAATCTCTTTCAAATAAGCTTGTCCTTTTTCAGCGTCATATTGACCTTCCCACTTAGACATAACTACAGCTGCTAAAGAGTTTCCTACAACGTTAACTGCTGTACGAGCCATATCTAAAATACGGTCAATACCAGCGATAAAGGCTAAACCTTCAGCTGGAATACCTACTGTACCAAGTGTTGCTAATAATACAACGAATGATACGCCCGGTACACCCGCAATACCTTTTGATGTAACCATTAATACAAGTAATAATGTAATTTGTTGTGTAATGGATAATTCAATACCGTACATTTGCGCTAAGAAAATTGCTGCAATTGCTTGATATAAAGTTGATCCATCTAAGTTAAATGAATAACCTGTCGGAATAACGAAAGATGTAATTGCTTTCGGACAACCGAATTTCTCCATTTTCTCCATGATTTTTGGTAAAACTGTTTCTGAACTTGCTGTAGAATATGCTAAGATCAGCTCGTCTTTTAAAATCTTAAAGAATTGGAAAATGTTAATTCCAAATAGTTTCGCTGTAAGTCCTAGTATGACTACAACGAAGAAAATCATCGCACCATATACAACTATGACTAATTTCCCTAATGGAATTAATGAAGATAAACCAAACGTCGAAACTGTTACACCAATTAATGCGAATACACCAAACGGTGCAAATTTCATAACTTGGTTAGTCACGTAAAACATCGCATCTGCTACACCTTGGAAAAATTGAAGAACCGGTCTTCCTCTTTCACCAATCGCCGCAACTCCTAAACCAAATAGTACAGAGAAGAAGATAATCGCAAGCATATCGCCCTCAACCAATGATTTCATAATATTCGTTGGAACGATATTCACAAATGTATCTGCAAACGAATGACTTTGTACTTGAGCTGTTGTTTCTGCATATTTAGAAATATCAGTCTTTGTTAATTGATCCATATTCACGCCTTTTCCTGGTTGGAAAATATTCGCTACCAGTAGACCAACAACAATTGCAATTGTTGTAATAATTTCAAAATAAAGAATTGTTTTCCCGCCTAATCGGCCTAGTTTTTTAACATCGCCAACACCAGCAACTCCAACAACAATACTTGCTACAACAATCGGCACAACGATCATTTTAATTAATCGGATAAAAATATCACCAATTGGTTTTAGGTACCCTACAACTGTGCTATCGCCATAAAAAATTGCCCCCACCGCGATACCTAGGGCAAGTCCAATTAAAATTTGCCATGCAAGTCCTATTCTTTTCATATTTGTTGTAACCCCCTCTTCGATGTGTCACTCTACCTCTCATTCTATATCTATAAAACTTGAAATTAAGAGTATTACATATTATTCGACAATTCACTACATTTTGTCCCTGTTAAAAATCATAAATCAAAAAATTAAATCTGACAACAAAATAACTTTTCCTGAACACAAATAATTTTCTTGACAAAAATAAAACCCATGTCAGAAAACCTAACATGAGAACGATTCCTCACTAGTATTTTAGTGGGTTTTCAACTTGAATTTCACTATATAAAATCACGATTTTTTCCCTTTATTTTACAGATAAAATCTAGAATACACCTTTGTTGCACAAACTAAAAAAGTAAAATCACCATTACAAATACTGTTGAAAAATGATAAATTCCGACAAAACTTAGCAACTTTATAAAATTTTCTTTACATTATGGTTACAACGATAGACACTCTTCTTCTTATGATATATAACATTCATAGGGAAAGGAGCCAGACAACCATGAAAAAGAAATTTGCAGCGTTTAGTGTTTTAGCAGCAGGAACACTTTTTGTTTCTCCGTTACTTTCACCCGTATACGCTGAAACGAATCAAGATAAATTATCTAATATTCAATCTGAATTAGAAGGAAAACAAAATGACTTACAAAATAAATCAGTTGAGAAAGAACAAATAGAAAAAGAAATTCAAGAATTACAAAAGAAAATCGACGATTTAACTACTTCTATTAATAAAAACGAAGCTGAATTAAACGATACAAAAAAAGAAATTAGTAAAACACAACAAATAATTACTGAAAAAAAGAAACATATAGAGCAATTACAAACAAACATAGATACGCGTCAGGAAGTTATTAAACAACGTTTACAATCTATGCAAGAAAAACCTCGTACAAACATCATCACAGAGGTATTAACAAATTCTACAAACATTGCTGATCTTGTTGATAATATGTACTCTGTAAGTTTAATTTTAAACAATGATACAGATATTGTTAAAAAGCAAACAACTGACCAAAATGCTGTGACGAAAGAAAAAGAGGCTGTTGAGAAAAAAGAGCAACAACTGAAAGAATCCGAGCAAAAATTAGAACAAAAACAGCAAGAATTACAAAATAACCAACAACAGCAGCAAACCTTTATTAGCGATCTACATACGAAAGTAGCAAAAGTAGATTCAGAGATTGAAGGATTAGAAGAATCTAAAGGCATTTTAGAAAATCAGCGTCAAGCTGTTCAAAAAGCAATTGAAGAAGAAAAACGTGCCGAAGAGGCTCGTAAAGCTGAAGAAGCTCGCAAGGCAGAAGAAGCTCGTAAACAAGCCACTACATCTGCTCAAACAGCTCAAGCAGCTCCAACACCACACGATACAAATATTGGCGGGTTTATTAAGCCAGCAGCTGGATCAAAAACTTCTGGGTTTGGCGTGCGCTCTATAGATAACCATAAAGGAATCGATATCGCAGCCTCAGGAACCGTTCCAATTATTGCCGCTGCTGATGGTGTTGTTATTCGCTCAGAATTATCATCTAGTTACGGAAACGTTGTGTACTTATCTCACCGTATAAACGGAAAAACATATACGACAGTATATGCTCATATGAGTAGCCGTTCTGTATCAAATGGACAAACTGTAAAACAAGGCACTCAACTTGGATTCATGGGAAATACTGGCCAATCATACGGGCAGCATTTACACTTCGAACTTCACCTTGGAGAATGGAATGTCGGTAAGACAAACGCAGTGGATCCATCTCCTTATATCGGATTATAAAAAAAACTCGGTTCATACCGAGTTTTTTTATTTCCACTTCACACACTATAGGCATTCCACATAGACTACAACTAAATGCCCATATTTTACGAGGTGAATCATATGAATACACAATTACAACAGAAAATAGAAGAAGCTAGAGAAACTTACATTGGCCGGTTATTTACATTTGGCGGCTCAGCATTATTTTTAATCGGATCATTCATTGCAGTCGTCACAGCCTATAAAGCGTATAATCGTTTATTGAATACACCTACAACATAATAAAAAGACGGAGAAATCTCCGTCTTTTTATTATGCAAACATTTTAAATACGCCTATCGCATTTAAAAATACAATAATTACCGTTACTGGAATAACATAACGAAGCAAGAAGAACCAAATATTAAATAATGTTTTCCCTTTCGTTTCCGTAACTTCTAATTCTTTCATTAACATTTCTTTACTCATTTTATTTGGTACGAATAGCGAAATGGCTAGTACTCCGAGCGGCAGTAATACATTACTTACCGAAAAATCGACGAAATCAAAGAATGTCTTACCAAATATTTTCACATCACTCATAATTCCAAACGATAATGCTGACGGGATTCCAACTGCAAAAATAAGAATACCAATTAATAATGATGCTGACGGACGCTTTTTCTCATTATCTTTCGCAACAGATGCTACTACAATTTCAAGCATGGAAATCGCAGATGTTAAAGTTGCAAAGAAAAATAAAACTAAAAACATAATGAAGAAAAATTGTCCAAATGGTATTTTCGCAAATACTGCTGGAAGGACGATAAACAGTAGTCCTGGTCCTTCAGTCGGCTTAACGCCTAATGCGAAAATCGCCGGGAAAATTGCTAATCCTGCAAGTACTGTAATAAAAACAGTTAAACTTACAATAGACGTTGCTGATTTAGCTAAATGTTCTTCTTTCTTCAAGTACGAACTATACGTGACCATTACTGAGGCACCTACTGTTAGCGAGAAGAACGATTGTCCCATCGCGTATAAAATCGTATCTGCTGTCAGCTTTGAAAAATCTGGTTTCAAAAAGAACTCTACCCCAGCAAAAGCACCATCGAGTGTTAACGCACGAATAATGATTGCAATAAACAAAATAAATAATAGTGGCATCATATACTTACTTGCCTTTTCTATTCCCTTCTCTACACCTTTACTTACTACAAAAATAGTACAAAGCATAAAGATAAATTGCGCTCCAATCGCACTTACTGGATTTGAAATCGTTTCACCAAATAATTTTCCATAATCAACAACACCATTCCAAAAGCTTCCTGTAACACTATAGTATAAGTACAGTAAAATCCATCCACCTACGACACTATAGAAAGAGAGTACACTAAAACAAGTTACAACTCCCATACGACCAATCCAAGGATATAATTTACTATTTGGTACTAGTACTTTATAAGCTGTAACTGCCTCTTTTTGGGTGCTACGCCCAATGACAAATTCCGCTATTAGAAGAGGCATACCTATAAATAAAGTTAATAGTAAAAATACAAGGAAGAATGCGCCTCCCCCACCATTACCTGCAACATATGGAAATTTCCATATGGCACCAAGACCTACTGCGGCTCCGGCTGCTGCGAGTACAAAGCCTATTTTCGACGTCCATTGCTGTGTTTCTTTCATCATAAATTCTCCTTTTCTGAATATTTAAACTTTTGTTAATTATACACTTTCATTTCATACTCGCACACCTCCTTTAGAAAATAAAAAAGTCCCCTACACGCAAATATGCATGTAGAGGACGATATATGTAATGTAAATACCGTGGTACCACCTCAATTGGATTGATAAATCCCACTTGTTCAAGTACAGGAAAATTCCGATACTCTATCCTTTTAACGGCGGAACCCGGGTTGCCTACTACAATGTTCAACATACCTCTCGCAAGCCCATTCTGTAAATTTTATCGTACCGGGCTCACACCTTCCCCCAGCTCTCTGAACGTATCAAATATACATACTCTTCTTGCTCATCGATTTCATCTATTGAAGTTACTTGTGATTATAAATTATATTTTTATAGTTGTAAAGTACAATTTATTCATTATCCTATATGAACTCTTCTCTCTAATTCTTGTAAAAACAATTCTCTTTTTTGTTCATTTTGAACATATACCGACTTTAATACTTCTTGCAACAATATATTTCTCTCTCTTTTCTCTATTTGTAGTTCTTTCACTTTTATTCTAACTTCGGATAAAAAATCAAGATACGGTTCATACGCCTCATCATATTTATTTGCGATATCATCACGAATTTTTTTTGCAAGTTTCGGACTCGCTCCTCCGGTAGAAACAGCCACATTCAATAATCCACGATGAATTGCCGCTGGAAAATGAACATTACCACTTTCCGGGTTCGTAATAACATTTACTAACTGATTTTCTGCGCTATCTTCAGCAACTTGTTCATTTAATACGGCATCACTACTCGCTGCAACGACTAAAAAAGCACCTTTAATGTCACTTTTTTCATACTCCCTTTGATACCAACGAATTTTCTTTTCTTCCACAAGTTTCACTAAATTCGCATCCAATTCAGGACTTACCACAACTATATCCGCACCTTGTTTTAGTAAAGGAATAATTTTGAATCCCGCGACTTTTCCTCCACCAATGACAACAACACGTTTCTTCTCAACTCGCACTGTAAGTGGATACATATTGATCTCCCTTCAATAATTTCTTCGTTTTCTGAATTAACATATATTGAAATGCTTCATTCTTTCCTAAATACGGACTTATTTTTATCTCATCCAACTCATATTGGCGCACTTCTTTTTCAATATGTTTCATAAGTAAACCTGTAAATAATAAGTAAGGCAGTACAACCATATTCTTTTCTTTTCGTTCAACAACTTCCTTTAACTTCTCCTCAAATTTCGGCTCGGCAGCCGCTAAATAACAAACCTCTACTTTTTTAATTTTCTCTTCATGTTGAAATAAAGAAGCAATCCAGTTTATATCTCTTAATACTTCAGGATCACTACTCCCTCTTGCTACGAGAAGTAGCGTCACTTCATTCTTATCTTCCTGTTCAATGCCACTTCCACTATACACCGATTTCACAAGTGTTTCTGATACACCAAACGGGTTACCGTAGGTCACTTTAACATTCGAAAATTGATTATTTAACTTTTCCAATTCAAACGGTATATCTTTTTTCACATGACCTGCCGCTAATAAAAAAACTGGAATAACAATAATCTCTGTAGCACCACGCTTCACACATGTACGGAACCCTTCATTAATCGTTGGGCTCGCTAACTCTAAAAAACAAACTTCTTGAATACTTGCCTCTACACGGTTCATGCATGACGTAATAAATGCAACCGCTTCTTCTTTAGCTGCTTTCAAACGACTTCCATGGCATATATATAAGATGGCTTTCATTTTATAACACTCCACTTACTTGATAGGTACTTTCTGTCTGTTTCTCAAACCAATGGATTTTTTCTCGAAAACGGACCACTTCTCCAATTACAATCATGCTCGGATTTTGAATTTGTTCTTTTTTTGCAACATCCACAATTGTTCCTAACGTCCCAACAACTGTGCGCTGCATTGATGTCGTTCCGCGTTCAATAATAGCAGCAGGTGTACTTTTGTCTTTTCCATGCTTCATCAGTTGTTCACATATGTAGGGTAAATTGCTAACCCCCATATATACAGCTAAAGTCTCTACACCTTTCGCTAAATTTTCCCACTTCACTTCTTCTTCAGCACCTTCTTTCCTATGCCCTGTCACAATAGCAAAACTTGCACTTGCATCACGATGTGTCACTGGAATGCCAGCATAAGCAGGAGCAGCTATTCCAGCTGAAATACCAGGAACGATTTCAAATGGTACCCCTTGCTTTGCTAACGCTTCAGCTTCTTCTCCTCCTCTACCAAATACAAATGGATCGCCGCCCTTTAGCCTCGTTACAACTTTTCCCTTTTTCGCATATTTAATAAGAAACGTGTTAATCGTCTCTTGCTTCATCGTGTGATAATTTGGTAGTTTTCCGCAATAAATTAAATCCGCTTCAGGCTTTGCATGGGAAAGCAACTCTTTATTCACGAGACGGTCGTATAAAATAACATCTGCCTTCTTAATACATTTCAACCCTTTCACAGTAATTAAATCTGGATCACCAGGACCTGCACCAACGATATAAACCTTCCCCATCATCTCTCCTCATTTCTACTATTAAAGTGAAACTTCCATCCTTATATACGAATGGAAGTTTTCATTATTTCGTATTACCTTTTTCCTACTCATGAATAACAAATGCTGCACCTTTTCGAATCTTCTTTTTTTCAAATAGAGAAATCTCCTTTACTTCTGGTAACGGTAAAAAATGCTTTTCAAGCTCTATCTCCGCGAGCTTAAATGCCTGTTCTTCACTTTGAGCAACAACAACAATCGGAACAATACTATTTACTAACACAGCTTCAAATCGATATAAATCCATATTGTCCCTCCTAAGACGCTATTACTTCTTCTAACACAGTATTTAACGCTATTTGTAATGTCTCTATACCAACACGGCTGACAAAATCATAAAATGTTTCAGCTGGTAATTTATTCTCTTTGAAATAGCTTATAAATGATGCAAGTACATCAGGTAGATCCTCGCCATCTATTTTCCCTTTTAACTTTTGGTTATAAGCACCGCCATCTAACAGCGTTCCACCTACGTATATTTCAAATGCTTCAACAATTCCTTTTTCCTTCGTTTTCATTTTCACCCCTTGCAATCCAATATCAGCAATTTGACGTTGCCCACATGAATTCGGGCATCCTACCATATGAATACGAACTGGAACATCGAGTGCAATTTGTGTATCTAAGTACTCTGCGATTTTGCGTAATCTTTCTTTCGTTTCTACTAAAGCAAGATTGCAATACTCAATACCGGTACAGGAAACCGCATGACCAATAAATGATTTAGGACTTGCTGATATGGCTTTAAACAACGGCTCATTTAGTAAACCTGTTACATTTTTTGGCGGAACATTCGGAATAATAAAGTTTTGCGAATTACATGTACGAATCTGTCCATTTCCATACTGCTTAGCAATTCTTGCAATCTCAAACATTTCTTCTGCATGTAGACGTCCTACCGGCACATTAAAACCTACATATTTTAGTCCATCTTGTTTTTGATCTTGAACACCATAAAAGTATCCCGCATTCCATCCTTTGAGAGCACTTTCTCCTTTACTTTGCAATGGTCCTATATACTCTATTAGTTTCTCTTTAAATTTCTCTGCTCCCCAGTCTGCAACTAGAAATTTCAAACGAGCTAAATGACGTTTTTCACGGTATCCAAAATCACGGAATATCGTAGCAATCGCAATTGCTACCGCCTTCACTTCTTCTGGTAAAACGAATACATCTAATTCATCAGCTAAATATGGACGGGCTGATAATCCACCGCCTACTTTTATATGAAAACCAACTTTTTTCTCACCATCTATCTCTTTCGTTGCAGGTGTAAATGCAACACAGTTAATCTCTGCGTTTGCTGAATTATAAATGTTAGAACTAATAGACATTTTAAATTTACGCGGTAAGTTAGAAAACTCTTCATTATGTTGGAAATAATCATATACCTCTTTCACAATACCCGTTGTATCAAACAGTTCATTTGCATCAATACCAGCAAGTGGATTCCCTGTAATATTACGCGTTATATCACCACACGCCCCCGCTGAAGATAACCCAACTCTTGCTAATCTTTTAAAAATATCTGGAATTTGATGAATTTCTAACCAATGAAACTGAATCGCCTGTCTTGTCGTAATATCTATTACGTCACGCCCATAATCCTCAGCGATAGAAGCAAGCACTTCTGCCTGTGCATTCGTAATAATCCCTGAAGGAATATTTACACGCATCATAAAATATCCAGCTTCTTTCGGTCTTTGTAAATATAACCCTGCCCATTTGAATGCGTCCCACTCTTCTTTCGGAATAGATTCGAAGCCATTTTCTGCATAGTAAGGAATATCATTAAAGATTTCCAATCCATCTTTTTTCAATTTATTTTTCTCAGTCTGATTTAATTTTTCATTGTTAGCCCATACTTTTTCATAACTCATTTTTTATCCCCCTATATAAAACTACGCTCTTGTAAGTACTTCACGATTTGTTCTGCACATTCTTCAATAGAATACTTGTGCGTTTCTACAATTAACTCTGCTTTCTCTGGCTCCTCATACGGTGAATCAACACCAGTAAACTCTTTAATATCACCCTGTCTTGCCTTTTTGTATAACCCTTTTGGATCACGTTTTTCACACTCTTCAATTGGACATTTTACAAACACTTCTATAAACTCATCTGCTGCTAATAGATCTCTAACTTGTTTTCGGTCTACTCGAAACGGTGAAATAAACGCTGTAAGAACAACAGTACCTTGATCTACAAATAGCTTCGCCACTTCACCAATCCGTCTTATGTTTTCCATACGATCACTTTCAGAAAAACCTAAGTCTTTATTTAAACCGTGGCGTACATTATCTCCATCTAGTACATAATTTCCAATATTCTTTTCAAATAGTTTACGAGCAACCGCGTTCGCCACCGTAGATTTACCTGAAGCTGATAGACCAGTAAACCAAACTACAAAACTATGATGCCCATTTCTTACTCTTCTCTCATCTTTTGAAACAGATGCTGTATGCCAAGTAATATTCGTATCCATGTCATTCTCTCCCTATTCTGTTACTACTTCTTTTTTCAAACCTTTAATTAGCACTTCCACTACTTCTTTACGACTAAATGTACTCGGCGGAACCTCACCGTTTCTTAATAGTTCTCTTACTTTCGTACCTGATAAAATGACATGATCCTCTTTTCCGTGTGGGCATGTTTTCGTCGAAGCCATCGCTTCACATTTCGTGCAGTAAAAGCTATGTTCAAAAAATAACGGTGTAATCCCTAACTCTTCCACTGTAAAGTTTGTAAAAATTTCTTGTGCTTCATAAGTCCCGTAATAATCTCCTACTCCTGCATGATCGCGCCCTACGATAAAGTGGGTGCATCCAAAATTCTTTCTGACTATTGCATGGAATATCGCTTCCCTCGGTCCTGCGTAACGCATTGCTGCAGGAAATACACCTAAAAAGACACGATTTTTCGGATAATAGTTTTGAAGTAATACTTCATAGCTTTCCATCCTTACATCAGCAGGAATATCGTCCGATTTCGTTTCCCCAACGAGTGGATTTAAAAAGAGACCATCTACAATTTCAAGGGCAGATTTTTGAATGTATTCATGGGCACGATGTACCGGATTTCTCGTTTGAAATCCAACCACTGTTTTCCAACCACGTTTTTTAAATTCTTCTCTCGTTTCAATTGGATCTAAATGATAAGAAGGAAACGGATTATTTTCAAAGCGTTTTGTAAGAATAATAGCTCCCCCGACATAAACGTTCGGTCGTTCATATAATTTTTTCACTCCTGGATGAGCCTCATCCGTCGTTTTATACACAAGTAACGCTTCTTTTTCCTTGTCAGGCACAAAAATATCTTCTATTTGAATGACACCATATACATTTTCAGCATTAACAAGTTTTACTTCCTCTCCAGCTTTTAGACTCTCTGCTACTTCTTCTGTTACTGGTAATATAATCGGTATACTCCATATGCTCCCGTTTGCTAAGCGAAGCGTTTCTACGACCGAATCATAATCTTTCTTTCCTAAAAAACCAGTAAGTGGGCTATATCCCCCTGTCGCTAATAGCTCTAAATCACTTAACGCAATGTTGTCTAGTTCAATTTCTTTTTCGATTTGTGATACGTCGTAAGTCTCGTCTATACGATTTATTAATTCGTTTCTTGTACTCATTTTCTATTTCCTCTCTTAGCTTTATTTTCAAATTCATCTTATTGGTAATGAAGACCACATTCTGTTTTCACTTTCCCAGACCACCTACCATCTCTCGAATCGCCACCCTCACCTACAGGTAACGTACACTTCTCACACCCAATACTTGGATATCCAACATCATGCAGCGGGTTATACGGTAAGCTATGTTTGTATACATATCGCCACACTTCTTTCCACGTCCAATGAATGAGTGGACAAACTTTAATAGATTGAAAGCGATGATCTTGATTTATAAACTTTGTATGCTTACGTGTTTCTGATTGTTCCCTCCTTAAGCCCGATATCCAAGCTTTTTCCGCTGCTAATGATTTTTCTAACGGTAAAATTTTTCTAATTTTACAACAAAGATTCGGATTACTTTCCCATAATTTCTCACCATGCAACTTCGCTTGTTCATCAAGCGTAAGTTCCGGCTGTTTTTCTATAATATTTAATGAAGGAAATCGTTTCCGCACTTTTTGAATTAATTCATACGTTTCTTGAAAATGAACATTCGTATCTAAAAATACAACTTTAGCAGATGGATTTACTTGGTTTATAAGATGCAGCAATACCATCCCTTCCACTCCGAAGCTACATGCGTATACAATTTCACTTTTATATTCTTTATAAGCCCAACTTAATACTGATAGCGCGCCTTTCGTTTCATCTTCTTCTGAAAATGAAACATTATTTTCTTCCCACGTTTCATACGTCAACATGTTCTTTCCCCCTGTAAAAGCAAAAAGACGGTTTTAACCTAATATAATAGGTTAAAACCGCCTCTAGTTTTTCTAGTCAGCGCTTTTTACTTTAAACGTACCTTTTCACTTTTCTCTAATTGAATGACTTTCCCATCTTGCACAACAATTGTAATTGAACCATATTTCATATCAGCAAGCATCGCTTGAATTTTCTCAGATACTTCCTCAAAATGTTCCCGTACACTCACGCGAACAGCCCCCCTTTTTATTCATAAAAAAAATCTTTCCCATTTCGAAAAGACTGTTCGGTAATATATTTTACCTTATCTTTCAAAATGGATTCCATTTTGCTGGATTTAGCACCTTGCTTTCTATAAGCAGGTTGCCGAGCTTCTTCGGGCCAGTTCCCTCCGCTTCTCTTGATAAGCTTTGTATTTGTATTTTATCACAATTCTGATTTTTTTCAATCCTAGTTTTCCGATATATTTTAATTATTTTATTTTATAAAAAAGGAATTGCCCATCCGAACAACTCCTTTTTCCCATTCACACAAGTTCTTTAATACGTATGCGATCGTTCCCAATAATATTTTCATATGTTTCACGCTCTACAACAATTTGTGATGTGCCGCCTTTCGCGAAGACGACAGCTGGTCTACGAATCCGATTATAATTATTCGCCATCGAGTATCCATATGCCCCTGTACAAGAAATTGCTAATAAATCGGCTGAAGCAACTTTCGGTAGAGTGATATCCCAAATTAACATATCTCCACTCTCACAGCACTTCCCAGCAATCGAGACAAGTTCCTCATTCTCATCATTCCCTCGATTCGCTAACATCGCTTCATAACGAGCGTTATATAAAGCAGGTCTTAAATTATCAGTCATCCCACCATCCACTGATACATATTTCCGAATACCAGGAATGTCTTTCACAGATCCGACTGTATAAATTGTCGTTCCAGCATCCCCTACAATACTACGGCCTGGTTCAACCCATATTTCTGGCAGGGGATAATTACATACTGTAAATTGTTCCCTCATAGCACTTGTTACAGCTCGCACATATGTCTCAAGAGTTAATGGTGTATCTGACTCTGTGTAGCGTATTCCGAATCCTCCGCCTACATTTAGCACTTTTACTACATAGTTTGTTCGCTCTCTCACTTCTTCTAAAAATTGACGAAGAACTTCAATCGCTCGCACAAAGCCGGCCGTTTCAAATATTTGTGATCCGATATGTGAATGAATTCCTAACACATTATAATTTGATTTTTGTAAAGCAATCTCAATCACTTGCATCGCTTGACCATTTGACACGCCAAATCCAAATTTCGAATCATCTTGGCCTGTTGTAATATATTCATGTGTGTGCGCCTCTACTCCGGGCGTTACACGAATTAATATGTTCACAAATTTCCCATGTTGCACTGCTAAATCATGCAAAATTTCTAATTCCAAGAAATTATCTACGACAAAACAACCAATATTCGCCTGAAGAGCCATCACAATTTCTTCTTCTGTTTTATTATTGCCGTGAAAATGAATGCGTGATGCCGGAAATCCTGCTTGCAGCGCAGTATATAATTCTCCTCCAGAAACAACATCTAATGACATATTCTCTTCACGAGCCACTCGGCACATCTCCATGCACAAGAACGCCTTGCTTGCATATGCTACTTGATAAGAGAAACCACTTTCTTTAAACGCACGATGAAACGCGCGGCACTTTCCTCGAATTGACTCTTCATCGTATACATAAAGTGGTGTTCCGTATTGTTTTGCTAGCTGCGTCGTATCGCATCCTCCAATTTCTAAGTGTCCTTGCCCATTGATTCGGCTCGTGCCGTGTAAATACATTTGAATTCCTCCCTTATTTCCTCTAAAACTCATAACCCCAATCTTCTATTCATTGCAGCACGCTTTTAGATAGACAAAAAACGCGCGGAACAATGTTCACACGCGTTTCTTATTAGGAAAAATATATATTGAAAAAATAAACGAGTTGTTATCTCCTCAAAATAAGAAACCGCATCAACATCTCCAAATAGCTCTCCATAAAATAAATATTATGACAGTACTACATTTATTCAATGCAGTCCCAATATATGAATAAGATGGTTATTCTTATATTTCGGCAATAGTCCCTTTCAACCTATGATCACAGATTCCATTAAATCTCCCATAGCTTACTCTTTCCTATCGCGGCCTCTACCTTTGAGAGTAGATGAGGTAAGTCTATTTAATTTTCAAACATCTAATTGTTGCTATTAACAATACCAAAGGACCATTTTATTTGTCAAACAATTTTTTATATTGTTTTTTTACAGTTTAATTTCGTATCATTTGGTAAGCGCTTTACTGAAATCTTTGACACTTCCCATTCGCCTTCTTCATTATTAAATGTAATCGTTACCTTCTCAAATGGTGGAGCAATTTTCCCAGCAACTCGTTCATACTTCGTTACTTCAATACTTGCTTGAAATAAATATGTACCGCTATACACTTTTTTTAAACTAATAATTTTAGGACATTGATAAGGCTTCAAGCTCCCATATTGTTTTTCAATTGCTTTATTTATTTTCGGAAATAAAACAGAATAAAGGGCATCTTCCATAAGAGGTGCATCATATTGGGCTACCGACACACTCGGTGAAGCAAAAAGTATAACACTACTGCATACTATAAAATATAATAATTTTCGCATTATAACCTCCGTATTATTACACGATTCTTTCTGCGCACGATAATTATCATACATAGAAACTCCGTTTTATTGTCTCCCACTGCCCTTTTTCTACTCAATTATTATAAAAAAGTCCACAACTCTCTTTTATTTTCGTATAATGATACTCATAGTATAATAAACATAATAACAAAGGACTGTTCGTATATATAAAATGAGGCGCTAATCAAACCGGCTCACAAGAACTGTCATGCTTTTTAGGAGAGGAGTATATTATGCTACAACGTCTGTTTCCAAAACTGCGATTTGCACTCGTTGCAGTCGTTTTATTATGGATAAAAACATATATTGTGTACAAGCTAGCATTTGATATTAAAATTGATAACTTCTTTGAAGAATTTATGCTTTTTATTAATCCACTAGCTGCGTTACTTTTATTTTTCGGTTTTGCTTTACTTGCATCTAAACACCGAAACCGCATTATAGTTGGAATCAGTTTTATACTGTCCTTTATTTTATTTGGAAATGCAATGTTTTATGGGTTTTATAACGATTTCGTTACGTTCCCAGTTTTATTTCAAACAAATAATATGGCTGATTTAGGGACAAGTATAAAAGAACTCTTTACGTACAAAACATTACTTTTATTTGCAGATGCAATTATTTTAATGTTTCTTTCACGTAAATTCCCAGCATTTTGCGACAAGACGCCACTTTCTCGCTCTGAGAAGCGAATTTTCTTTAGCGGTGTAACAGCTCTATTAGCATTACAAATTGTCGTTTCAGTTATTTATAAGCCACAAATGTTCTCACGCTCATTTGATCGTCAAACTGTCGTGAAAAATTTAGGTTTATACACATATCATCTATTTGATATTACACTTCAATCTAAATCTTCGGCTGAACGTGTATTTGCAAGTGGTGACGGGTTCTCTGAAATTAAAAACTATACAGACTCAAAAGATAAGCAAGTTGATAAAAACTTATTTGGAGCTGCAAAAGGTAAAAATGTAATTTTGATTTCAATGGAATCTACACAAAGTTTTGTTATTAATAAAAAAATAAATGGAAAAGAAATCACTCCATTTTTAAATGAATTTATTAAAGATAGTTTTTATTTCGATAACTTCTATCATCAAACGGGACAAGGTAAAACTTCTGATGCTGAATTTATCGTTGAAAATTCACTTTATCCGTTAGACCGCGGTTCTGTATTCTTTACTCACGCAACAAATGAATATACAGCTACACCAGAACAATTAAAAAAATATGGATATTCTTCTGCTGTCTTCCATTCAAACGATAAAACGTTTTGGAATCGTGATGTAATGTATCCTGCACTTGGATATGATCGTTACTTTAATTTAAATGATTACGTAGGCACAGAACAAATGTCTGTCGGTTGGGGATTAAAAGATAAAGGGTTCTTTGAACAATCGATTCCAAAGCTAAAATCTTTACCACAACCGTTCTATACAAAATTTATTACTTTAACAAATCATTTTCCATTTCTTCTAAATCCAGAAGATCAATATGTTGATGAGTTTAATTCGGAAAGTGGTGTTGTAAACCGCTACTTCCCAACCGTTCGTTACACGGATGAAGCTCTTAAACTATTTATTAAACAATTAAAAGAGGAAGGACTGTATGATAATTCCGTTATTGTTATTTATGGAGATCATTACGGTATTTCTGAAAACCATAATGCAGCTATGGCTCAGTTCCTTGGGAAAGATGCTATTACACCGTTTGATTCTATGCAATTACAACGCGTCCCTCTCATTATTCATGTACCTGGTCAAGAAGGAAAAGCCATTTCTAAAGTATCTGGTCAAATTGATATTAAACCAACGCTACTTCATTTACTTGGTATTAAAACAAATCAATCAGTTGAATTTGGAACTGACCTATTTATTAAAGAAGAAGATCCACTTATGGTAATGCGTGATGGTAGCTTCGTTTCGGAAAACTATGTTTATACAAAAAACATGTGCTATAAACGAAATACAGGTGAAGAAGCGGACATTTCATTATGTCAACCAAATATTGAAAAAGCAAAAACTGAATTGAAACTCTCCGACAAACTCATTTATGGAGACTTATTACGTTTCGATCCTAACAATCGTTATAAAACCGGAACAATGACAACGAAATTTGAATAGCGCCAGAAGCAACTTTTATAAAAGTTGCTTCTTTTTTTACTTATTTTTCAAATCATTCCGCTATGAAATCTTTCACAAATTGGGAATTTTTTTCGTATGAGGAAGAAATTTATGGTATGATAAAATAAGTAAAATTTCATAAACTAATTAAGAATTTATTACAGAAAGCAAGGGATCAGATTTTGTATAGAGCAGCTATTCCAAACTTATTTACGCTCGGAAATTTATATAGTGGATTCTTATCAATCGGCTATGCATCTTTAGGATATTATAAATCAGCTGCTATTTTAGTACTTATCGGGATGATGTTAGATAGTCTTGATGGGCGTGTTGCTCGATTATTACGCGTTGATTCACAAATGGGAAAAGAGCTTGACTCGCTTGCAGATGTCGTAACATTTGGTGCAGCACCTGCTGTTCTCATGTATTACACATCTTTCTCCAATTATGGAATCATCGGACTATACATAGCGGGACTATTCCCTCTTTTCGGAGCATATCGTTTAGCTCGATTTAATGTTACACCATCTTCTACTTCAATGAAATATTTCACTGGGGTACCGATTACAGCAGCGGGAGGGCTTGTTGCTTTCTTAACATTATTTTCACATACCATTCCAAAAATCGTTCTTATTACAGTATTTGTAACGTTCGCATTTTTAATGGTGAGCCGCATTCGTATCCCAAGTTTAAAAGATGTACCAATTCCACGATATAGCATCATTATTACACTATTTTTAGTTGGAATCATTATCACAATGTACCAAACAGGGTTCGGTAATTTTTCTGTTTTCTTATTCATTGCTATTCCACTATACATTTTGTATATGCTATCTCAATTTCTTAGACAAATACCATCTAAAAGAGCAAATAAAGACAAATAAGAAACCTTCCGGAACCGGAAGGTTTCTTTTTATTTTGTAACGAATACTTTTTGATTTACAGGTGTTACAGGCTCTTCACCGTTTAATACTGCTAAAATATTTCTTACTGCCATTTCAGCCATCGCATCACGCGTTTCGAATGTTGCATTTCCTACGTGAGGAGCAAGTACTACATTCTTTAACCCTTTTAGCTCTTCAGTAATTTTCGGTTCAAATTCAAACACATCAAGAGCCGCCCCTTCAATTTCATTCGTTTTTAATGCATGAGCGAGTGCTGCTTCATGCATGATTGGTCCACGTGAAGCATTTATAATATACGCTGTTTTCTTCATCATTTTGAACTGTTCTTCATCAATCATATGGTGCAATTTCGGATTATACGCACAGTTAATTGTAATAAAGTCTGCTGTTTGTAATAATTCTTCTAATGTTACATATGTTGCTTCCAGCTCACTTTCAGCTTCAGGCTTTCGGTTTGGTCCTGTATATAAAACATTCATTCCAAACGCTTTCGCACGCTTTGCAACTGCCTTTCCGATTTCTCCAAGGCCAATAATTCCAATTGTTTTACCGTGTACTTCGCGGCCTAAGAAAAATAATGGTGCCCATCCATTAAATCCAGTTGTACGACATAGCGTATCACCTTCCGGAATTCTACGTGCCGCTGCTAAAAGAAGTGCAAATGTTAGTTCTGCAGTAGCTTCAGTTGATACTTTCGGTGTATTCGATACTACAATTCCTTTTTCACCCGCATACGTGTAATCAATATTGTCGTAACCAGCACCATAGTTTGCAACAATCTTCAAATTAGGTGCCGCATCAATCACTTCTTTTGTCACCTTTGTAGAAAGTAGGCTTAACAATGCATCTTTGTCTTTTACACGCTCTGTTAATTCATCTAAAGAAATTAACGCCTCTTTATCGTACATTTCTACATCATGATCCTTTAATAGTTCTAATCCGATTGCTGGAATTTTCCCTGCTACTAATATTTTTGCCACTACTAACACCTCTTCTATAGAAAATAAGATATCTCTTATCTTTTATTGTAAGAAATCCACATATAAAAACCAAGGAATTTGATTATAGTTTTGAAAATCGACACTTTTCCACAAAAAAAGAGGAGATGCAAGTCTCCCCCTCTTCTTATGCTTTTTCTTGCGATTGTTTTCCAAGCTTCACATCGATCGTTCCCTCTGCAACTGTATCACTAATTTGTTCCTCAATAACGGATTGAGATGTAGCATTCGTTTCAGAAGTATAAGCTTGTTGTTGTGCAACTTGTACATTTTGTTTATTTTGTTGTTTCGCCATTTCTTACCCTCCTTTTTATTCTTTCTTATTTTGAACAAAAAGGGTGGTTTTCATCAAAAAATCGTGATCATTTTGAAATTGTTACTTCTTCTTCCAGTAATCTCATCGTTCTTACTCGTTTCGTAAATGTAGCTATGTGAGAAATATCATGATTACGTAACGTCTTTATATTCTCTTCCACATATTTCCCTAAATCATTCGGATAATGAGCATCTGAGGAGAGAGTAACTGGAACGCCATGCTTAGCTAGTACTTGTAAATATAGCGGACTCGGACACATTTCGCGTACAGGATAGCGATAGTACAATCCTGCATTTATTTCCGTTGCCGTATTTGTTTCTACTAACGCACGCGCAATTTCCTTATAATAAGAAAGTTGTTCATTTTCATCTAACCGATAATTAAATACTTTTATGTTATCAAGATGAGCTATAATATCAAATAAATTAGAGCGAACTGCACACTCAACCGTTTTGAAAAACGTATCATATAAAGCATATAAGTCATGTTCCTTAAAATATTCTTTCGTATCTGGATTATCAAATCCCCATCCATTTAAAAAATGAACAGAACCAATTACATAATCAAAATCTCCTAATGCGAGTAAAGATTGTAATTCTTGTTCACCACCAATAAAATAATCCGCTTCAATTCCAAGTTTAAGCGTAACACCTCTTTTACTCCACCGTTCTTTCGCCTCTTCAATTGCCTTTGTAAAATCATGCAGTGATGTTACTCTTACTTGGTCTAACCATTCCTTCTGTAAACGACCAAGCCTCGAATCACTAATATCGACATATCTTTCATAGTATTCTCTCGCTTCATAAAAACGGTATAAATGATCGGCAATACCAACTTCTTTTATACCTTTTTGCAAAGCTTCTTCTAAATATAACTCAATCCATTTCATTGTAAATGGCCCTTCTTTCACACGTCTTTGCAGGCGTTCTTGTGTTTTCACAAGCCATTCCATAGAATGTTTCTCTTCTTTAAGTGGTTCATAATGTTGTAACACTTCATTTATTTTAGCTAGCCATCCTATTGAATATGGCCCTTCTTCTAAATGAATGTGATAATCCACCTTCATCTACATTTCCCCCTTATAATGTATCTATTTCACTTCTGTCCCCTACTCGCGAAAGCTTCCCATTTCTTTCTGTCACTTCCTCCATAACATCTTCTAATGATATATTTTTTTCAGCTAATAAAACAAAGCAGTGATACAATACATCAACCATTTCTTTCACTAATTCTTCTTTGTCATTATTTTTAGATGCGATAATTACTTCCGTGCATTCTTCACCAATTTTCTTTAAAATTTTATCTTCGCCTTTTGAAAATAAATAATTTGTATACGATTCAGGAAGTGGATTTCCCTTTCGTTCTTCAATTGTTTCAAATAGTAATTTAAAGGCATTTTCCATATGTATCCCCCTATATAATTTGGTAGTGAAAACATGTTTTCTCTCCTGTATGACAAGCAGGTCCCACTTGCTTTACGACAACAACAATTGAATCTTGATCACAATCTAAGTAAAGAGATTGCACATATTGGACATTTCCTGATGTTTCTCCTTTATTCCATAACGATTGTCTTGAACGAGAATAAAAACATGTTCTTTTCGTTTCTAGCGTTTTTTCATATGCTTCTTCATTCATATAAGCTAGCATTAAAACTTCTTTTGTCCCTTCTTCAATTACAACTGCTGGTAATAATCCTTTTGAAAAGTTAGGTTTCATAACCGCACCTCAACATTTGCATTTCTTAATTTTCTCTTTACGTCCTGCACTGTCGCCTCACCATAATGAAAGATGGATGCCGCAAGTGCTGCATCAACTGTTGTCTTTTGAAAAACTTCTATAATGTGATCAACGTGACCACATCCGCCTGACGCGATGACTGGTACGGAAACGCTTTTTGAAATTTCTTCTGTTAAACGAAGATCATACCCGTTTTTCGTTCCATCTGCATCCATACTCGTTAACAAAATTTCGCCTGCCCCTAGCTCGGCAACGTGTTTTGCCCACCCGATTGCATCCATACCCGTATCAACTCTTCCGCCGTTCACATAAACATTCCACTTTTCTTCTGCTACTTTTCTAGCATCAATTGCTACGACAATACATTGTGAGCCAAAGTGTTCTGCCCCTTCTTCGATTAGCTTTGGATTTCGCACTGCCGCTGAGTTGATTGAAACTTTATCCGCTCCAGCTCTTAGTAAATTGTACATATCTTTAACACTTGAAATTCCCCCGCCAACTGTAAGAGGAATAAATACTTTCGAAGCTGTTTTTTCTACAACATCTAGAATTGTTTTTCGTCCTTCATGCGTTGCCGTAATATCTAAAAATACAATTTCATCTGCTCCCGCCTCATTATATAAAGCGGCTATTTCAACAGGATCACCGACGTCTTGTAACCCTATAAAATTTACACCCTTTACGACTCGGCCCTCTTTCACATCTAGACATGGAATAATGCGTTTCGCTAACATAACTTTGTTACCTCTAACACTTCTTCTAAATCAATCGTTTTCTCATAAAGAGCCTTACCAATTATGACGCCGTATATATTCATATCATTTAATTTTTTCACATCTTGAATAGATGCCACTCCTCCAGAAGCAATAAGACGAATGCTCACGCTTTTTTGTAGTAACTCCAATTGCTCTAAATTCGGTCCTGCAAGTGTCCCGTCTTTCGAAATGTCTGTAAACACAATCGTTTGAACACCTACATTCTCCATTTGCTTTGCTAAATCAATGTAAGAAATTTCAGACACATCAAGCCAGCCTCTCGTTGCTACGAAACCATTTTTCGCATCAATTCCAACAATGATTTTCTCTTTATATAGAAGAACTGCTTCTTCTAAAAATTCCTTATCATAAAGAGCAGCTGTTCCTAAAATCACTTTATCTACACCCACTGACAATAACTTCTCTACCGCTACAAGTGATCGAATTCCTCCTCCAACTTGCACAGGAATACGTACTGCCTTGCAAATTCTTTCAATAACGAGCAAATTTACTGACTCGCCAGCAATTGCGCCATCTAAATCAACAATGTGCAACTTTTTCGCTCCCAATTTTTCGAATATAATCGCTTGCGCAACCGGATCTTCATTCATTACGGTTTCTTTACTAAACTCTCCTTGATAAAGTCTAACGCATCGCCCCTCTTTTAAATCGATAGCTGGGAAGATTTCCATGCCTCTACCACCCCTTTGAAATTTTTCAACATTTGCATTCCAATGTCACCGCTTTTTTCAGGATGAAACTGTGCGCCGTATATATTTCCTTTTGCTACAAAACCAGGTACTTTCACTCCATATTCACTTATCCCATACACAATTTCATTTGGACAATCTGCATAATAAGAGTGAACATAATATACGAAAGAACCGTCCTCTACTCCATTCCAAAGTGCTATTTCTCCCTCTTTCTTTAACTCATTCCATCCCATATGTGGAATTTTATAAGGAACCTTTAACTTTCGAATAACACCTGGCAATAAACTTAATCCGTTACAGTCTTGTAGTTCCTCACTTTTTTCAAATAAAAGCTGCATCCCTAGGCAAATGCCCAGAAGCGGTTTTCCTGAACGCCCGACTTCTTTTAACACACGCACTAAATTTTTTTCTTCCAATACATCCATCGCTTTCGGAAATGCACCTACTCCTGGTAAAATCACTCCATCACTTCTAAAAATCTTTTCTTTATCACCCGTTACGATGTACTCTGCTCCAATATATTGTAATGCTTGTTCCACACTGCGAATATTTCCCATTCCATAATCTATAATAGCAATCAATTACAACATCCCTTTCGTGGAATTTACACCAGTAATGCTGGCATTTCTTTCGACTGCTTCTCTAAGCGCTCTACCAAACGCTTTAAATAACGCTTCAACTTTGTGATGTGTATTGCTTCCGTATAAAATGCGAGCGTGTAATGTAATATTGGCAGCATGAGCAACTGCTCTAAAAAATTCTTCTGTTAGTTCTGTATCAAAATCCCCTAGCTTCGGATTCGTTAATTCTCCTTGAAATACAATATGTGAGCGCCCGCTAATATCAATTGCGACAAAACCTAAAGATTCATCCATCGGTACATATGCGGAGCCATAACGGTTAATCCCCTCTTTATTTTGCAATGCTTCTTTCAAACAATTTCCGAGTACAATTCCAACATCTTCAACTGTATGATGCGCATCAACGAATACATCGCCTTCCGCCTCCACTTGTAAACCGAATCTTCCATGCCTTGCAAATAAAGTTAGCATATGATCAAAAAATCCAACTCCCGTTTGTACAGAAACGTTCTTGCCTTCATCAAGCTGCAAACTTAATTTGATTTTTGTTTCTGTCGTCTCACGTATTTGACTGCACTCACGCATTATTCTTCCTCCTCAAATCTTATTTGAATTGCTCTCGCATGCGCATGTAATCCTTCTTTATTGGCAAGTTCTACAATATGATGTTGTACATCTCTTAACGCTTCCTCCGTATAAGACAGAAAGCTTGATTTTTTCACGAAATCATCGACTGATAACGGTGAGAAAAACCTTGCCGTTCCACTTGTCGGTAACACGTGATTCGGTCCTGCTAAATAATCACCGAGCGGTTCCGGTGCATATGGACCAAGAAAGATAGATCCTGCATGTTTCACATAAGCTAGAGCATTCATCGGTTCTTTTATATGTAACTCTAAATGTTCTGGAGCGATTTCATTCGATAATTGTAGCGCCTCATCTAAAGAAGGAACGATAAAGATAGCTCCATTTCTATTTATCGATTCACGTGCAATTTCGCTTCTTGGTAATGTTTCTAACTGTCTTTCTATCTCTCTTTCTACTTCTTTTGCTAACTCTATATTCGTTGTAATACAAATTGCTGTTGCTCTCTCGTCATGTTCTGCTTGTGATAATAAATCAGCAGCGATATATTTTGCATTACCGGTTTCATCAGCAATAACTACAATTTCTGACGGTCCAGCAATCATATCGATATTTACTATTCCGTATACTTCTCGTTTCGCCAGAGCGACGTACAAATTTCCTGGTCCAACTATTTTATCTACTTTTGGAATCGATTCCGTCCCATATGCTAAAGCAGCAATTGCTTGCGCACCACCTATCGTATAAATTTCATCTACTCCTGCAAGGCTTGCAGCAACTAAAATATGTGGATCAATCCCCCCTTGCCTTGGTGGTGTTACCATTACAATCTTTTTCACACCAGCGAGTTTTGCTGGCAATACATTCATTAATACTGACGAAGGATACGAAGCAGTTCCGCCCGGCACATATACCCCTATATTTTCTAACGGCCGAATGATTTGCCCTCTAATAATGCCTTCACTCGTGCAATCGAACATGGATTGTCTTTTTTGCTTTTCGTGATAAGAAATAATGTTTTTCTTCGCCTCTTGTAACGCTTCTAAAAATGAATTCTCTACAAACATACCCGCTCGTTTTATTTCTTCCTCACTTACACGAAACTCTTTAATCTCCACACCATCAAACTTTTTTGTATAAAAAGATAGAGCCTCATCCGTACTCTTCCTTACCTTTCGAACGATTTCGCTTACACTTCTTTGAACAGTTTCTTCTATTATATTAGCGTTTTCTCGTAGCAATTTTATTTTCGATAACGCCTTTTGAAAATCTTCACAAACTATCTCCATTACAAGTCCCCCTATTTTCCTGACAAAATTTCTTGCTCCATCATATTTACAATACTGAATATTTCGTCTTTTTTAGTTTTTAATGCAGCCTTATTTACAATCATCCGAGCAGATATAGAATACATTTCCTCAAATACAATGAGCCCATTTTCTTGTAATGTTTTTCCTGTTTCCACAATATCAACAATTGCATCTGCCAATCCAAGAATAGGAGCGATTTCTACAGAACCTTCTATTTTAATAATTTCTACATCCTCCCCTTTATCATGAAAATAGTTAGAAGTAATATGTGGATATTTCGTCGCAATGCGTTTCTTTCGGTAGCTCTTCGGATTATACGTAGGAATAGAAGCAACACAAAACTTACACACGCCCACTCCTAAATCTAACATTTCATAAATATCTTTCTCGTTTTCCATTAAAATATCTTTTCCAACGACCCCAATATCAGCTACTCCATGTTCTACATAAGTAGCAACATCTACTGCTTTCACTAAAATAAATGAGATATCTGTATTTTTACTTTGAAAAACAAGCTTTCGTCCTTTATTTTTGAGCTCCGAACAATCAATTCCAATCTGCTCAAAGAGCGGAATCACATGTTTTTCTAATCTTCCCTTCGTTAACGCAATTTGAATGTTACGCATGAAGTTTCTCCTTCTTTCTGGACTACCCATTTCTCTTTCCATACATATTCCACTAATGATTCGTTCTTCGCCTCAACGACCGTTACTATTTGATTTTTTCTTGCAAATTGAAAGGTGTCATTTACATTAGAGAATAAGGATAGCTCTACTTTTTTCCCGTCCTTTTGAAGTAAATTTCGTAATCTTTCCGCTTCTGCTAATCTATTTAACTCATAATGAATAATAATATCTATTCCCTTTTGTTCATATGGTTCTTGTTGCTCTTGCAGCGCCTTCACAATTTGATTGACTTGCACCGCGAGTCCAACAGCCGGCAGCATCTCTCCAAAATTTCCAATTAACTCATCATATCTTCCGCCACTAACAATTTCTTCTCCTATTTCATATATATACCCTTTGAAAATAACTCCCGTATAGTAATCTAAATGTTGGATCATACCTAAATCAATTGATATGTAAGATCCATAGCCTAGTCTTTCAATTGCTTCATATATTTCTTTCACTCTTGCAATCGCCATTTTCATTTCATTACTTGAGGCGAGTTTTTCTGCTTCCTCAATCACTTCTAAGTTCCCAAATAGTCTTGGTAACTTCTCAAGTAATCTTACTGTTTCATCACATCGATCTAATTTCTTTTCTCTAATAAAATTTGATAGAGCCGCATAATTTTTACTTTCAATGTATGTCCTAAGTACTCTCTCTTCTTCCTCATGAATGGAGAGTTTTTTTACAATACATTTATATAATTGCACTTGCCCAATCTCTATTGTAAAAGATTGTACCTTCACCTTTTGAAGTGATTGAATGACGCTTATGACGCATTCAATTTCAGCTCTTACATTATCAATACCTATAATTTCAATACCACTTTGTACAATTTCATTATATTTTCCAGTAAGGGACTCATTCGCCCGAAATACATTCCCGCCATACGTCAGTTTAAGCGGCGTATCCCACCTCTGCGTTCCCATCACTCTCGCTAAAGGAATTGTCATATCTGGACGTAACACGATAATCCGTCCCTTTTCATCAAAAAATTTATACATCTTTTCTTCATCTATCGGTCTATTTTGGAAGGCAAAAACATCATAAAATTCAATTGTAGGTGTCCTTATTTCCTCATAACCTCGCCCTAAAAAAGTACGTCTTAATTTTTGCTCCACCTCTTCAATTAACGTACATTCTTCGAATAAATAGTCTCTCGTTCCATTTGGGTTTGCCCGTTTCCATTTTGTCATCTAAATTCTCACACCTTTCCCTTTCTAATGTATGCTCATTTCATTCACCTAAACCGAAAATAAAAAGAGCCTTGTAGACAAAATACCTACAAGGCTCTTTAGTAGAGTGTAGGTACAACGGGAATAACCCTTGTACCTACACGTTTTCACGCTAGGTTCAAGGGCTTTATGTATGATGATGTAGTTGTGTAAGCACTTTAATAGATTGCATGATATTCATAATACTTACTCCCTTTCTCCTCTGATTTTTACATAGTATATAATACTTAATTCTGAATGTAAATACTTTTTGAACATTCCGTTATTTCTTAATGTAAAGCTACTCTCCTTTCATACTCTACAATTTCTTGTTCATATTGCATCGTAATACTAATTTCGTCTAGACCATTTAATAATTTCTCTTTCCACATTTTCTCGATTGTAAAATGAAACCTGTGCGTACTTGTTTTAATTACCTCATTCTCTAAATCTACTTCTATTTGTTCTCTCGCATCCGTTATGGCAAGTTGTTCTCGCATTTCTTTACCCATTACAATTGGTAACATACCATTTTTCATACAATTCATATAAAAAATATCTGCAAACCCGCCGGCGATAATAACGCGAAAACCATAATCAGCAAGCGCCCACGGAGCATGTTCTCTTGAAGAACCACAACCAAAATTATCACCTGTAATTAATATACTTGCTCCTTTTCTATTTTGTGCATTAAGCGGAAAATTAGGGTTTTCATGGCGGTTATTATCATAACGCCATTCATCGAATAAATATTTTCCAAATCCCGTCCTTTCAATTCTCTTTAAGTATTGCTTCGGAATAATTTGATCTGTATCAATGTTATTATTCATCAGTACTGCAGCAGTACCTTTATGAATACGAAATGGCTCCATCATAACTCTCCTTTCTAGTATCAACAAAATGACCGTATAACGCAGCTGCTGCCGCCATTGCTGGGCTAACTAAATGTGTTCGTGCCCCTTTTCCTTGTCTTCCTTCAAAATTACGATTTGAAGTCGAAGCACAATGTTCTCCTTCAGGTACTTGATCTGGATTCATTCCAAGACACATTGAACATCCAGGTTCTCTCCATTCAAATCCAGCTTCTTCAAATATGTGATGTAGCCCTTTTTGCATCGCAGCTTCTCTTACTCTTTTCGATCCAGGCACAACGAGCGCTCGCACACCTTCTTTTACCTTTCTCCCTTTCACAACAGATGCAGCAATTTCTAAATCAGAAAGCCTGGAATTTGTACAAGATCCAATGAAAACATGCTGAACAGGAATGTCATACGTGCTTTGTCCAGGGCTTAATCCCATATAAGAAAATGCTCTTTCGTCATTTGCATCCTGCTTTTCTGGCAATTTTTCATCAATACGAACACCCATACTCGGGTTTGTTCCCCATGTAACGTACGGTGCTAAATCCGTCACATCTATCGAAATATGCAAATCATAAATTGCATCTGAATCTGTATAAAGTTCAGACCATTTCTTCTCGAATGTTTCAAAGTCTTTCGGTGCATATTTACGTCCTTTTACATAGGCAAATGTTTTTTCATCTGGTGCTATAATACCAGCCTTTGCTCCTCCTTCAATTGCCATATTACAAAGCGTCATTCTCTCTTCCATCTCCATAGCCTCAATCGTATCTCCGTAAAATTCCATTACATATCCAGTTCCAACTGCTACACCGTACTTTGAAAGGAAATGCAAAATAATATCTTTTGCGTAAACACCTTTCTGTAATTTTCCTTTTAACTCAATACCCATCGCTTTCGGCTTTCGTTGCCATAACGTTTGCGTTGCCAATACATGCTCCACTTCACTCGTACCAATGCCAAATGCTAGTGCGCCAAACGCACCATGCGTTGCTGTATGACTATCACCACAAACAATTGTTTTTCCTGGTTGTGTAAGTCCAAGTTCTGGTCCGATAACATGAACAATCCCTTGCTCTTCATCCCCGATATCCGCTAACGGCACCTGAAATTGTTTACAATTTTCCCGGAGTGTATCTAGTTGCTGCTTCGCAATGCGATCGGTAATATTCCAAACATCTTTCGTTGGAATATTATGATCCATCGTTGCGAATGTTAAATCCGATCTGCGAACCGTTCGATTTATAAGCCGCAAGCCTTCAAAGGCTTGCGGTGACGTTACTTCATGAACAAGATGAAGATCGATATATAATAAATCTAATCCATTTTCGTTTGTCGTAACTACGTGTCTTTCCCAAAGTTTATCTAGCAGCCTTTTTCCCATTATCTCCCTCTCCCTACTAACGCTTGCTCTTCCATCTCTTGTATAACTGCCTTCGTAAATGAAGTTGTCGTCTCATCTCCTCCGATATCTGCTGTACATTTTCCTAATTTAAGAACTGCAGATATCGCAGATTCAATTGCATTCCCTTCTCTCGTTAATTCAAATGATTGCCCAAGCATCATTGCAACAGAGCGCATCATTGCAATTGGATTTGCCTTATTTTTCCCGGCAATATCCGGTGCTGATCCGTGAATAGGCTCGTATAATGAAGGTCCCTTTTCCGCATGACTTGCTGATGGAAGCATTCCTAATGATCCCGCTAATACTGAAGCCTCGTCACTCAAAATATCCCCAAATAAATTTTCCGTTACAATTACATCAAACCGTCCTGGATTCCGAATTAACTCCATCGCAGCTGCATCTACTAAAATATGTTCTAGTTCAACGTCTGGATAACGAAGTGCTACTTCTTCCGTAATAGTTCTCCATAGTTTACTAGATTCTAAAACATTCGCCTTATCAATAGATGTTACTTTTTTCTTCCGCTTACTCGCTAATTGAAAGGCATAAGAAACGATCCGTTCAATTTCATGACGATGATACGTAAGTGTATCTGTTGCTACTTCGTCCGTTCGTTCTTTCGGATAAGAAAAATAAATTCCGCCTGTTAATTCACGAACAACAACGAAATCAATTTCATCAGCGTTTTTTAATGGCGATAAATGTGCCGTTGCGCTTTCTACCGTTACAGGGCGAACGTTCGCAAATACTCCAAGTCCTTTTCTTAGAGCTAATAATCCTTTCTCCGGTCTTTCTTTCGCGCTATCCCACCTTGGTCCACCAACCGCTCCAAGTAAAACCGCATCACTTGCTAAACAAGCGGCAAGCGTTCGTTGTGGTAATGGTTGCCCATTTAAATCGATAGCACTCCCGCCAAAGTACTCATCTTGTAAGTGAAAATGATGTCCATATAACCTTTCTACCATATGCAATACTTCTTTCGCACTTTCCATAATTTCTGGGCCAACACCATCACCAGCTAAACAAACGATACGTTTTTCCAATTTCAACACTCCTTTTAACTGAATTTTCAGAACTTTAATTTGATAGGTAAGGAAGCTTCTCCCTCACCCATCAAACACTTATTTCACAAGCGCTATAAGAGATTTTAATTTCCCTGCTGCATGGACATATGCTCTTGCCGACGCTTCCAATACATCTTGCGCAACACCAAAACCTGATACTTGATGCGTTCCTTCTTTTAATTCAACATGAACATGAGCCAGTGCGTCTTGACCTTGTGTAATAGATTGTATGCGATAATCCGCCAATTCACATTCTAATCCTAAAATTCTTTGGATTGCATTATAGATCGCCTCAATACTACCAGAACCAGTGGCTGCATCTTCGTATGCATTTCCTTCTTCGTCTTTTAGTACAACTGTCGCGCATTGTGTACTATTTGATACGAAATGAACTTGTAGTTGCGTAATGTTATATTGCTGAGCTGCAAATGCTGCTTCACCAAGCATAAGTGCACGTAAATCTTCCTCAGTAATTTCCTTCTTACGATCAGCTAATTTTTTGAACGCTTCAAACACCGCATCTCGTTCTTCCTTTGTAAATTCATAGCCAAGCTCTTTCATTTTTTCTGTAAACGCGTGACGTCCAGAATGTTTTCCAAGTACGAATAGATTTTGAGATTCGCCTATTAGCGCTGGTTCAATAATTTCATATGTTGTCACTTCTTTTAAAACACCATCTTGATGAATTCCGGATTCATGAGCAAATGCATTCGCTCCAACGATCGCTTTATTTTTCGGTACAACCATACCTGTTAATCTGCTTACTAATGTACTCGTCGCTTTAATTTCTTTTAGCGTCATAGAAGACTCCGCCTTATAGAAATCTTTTCTAATATGAAGAGCAACTGCGACCTCTTCTAGCGCCGCATTACCTGCTCTTTCTCCAATTCCATTAATTGTTCCTTCTACTTGCAACGCTCCGCCTTCAACCGCAGCTAATGAATTTGCTACTGCCATCCCAAGATCATCGTGACAATGACAAGAGAAAATTGCTTTTTCATATGAAGGAACGGATTCTTGTAAGTATTTAAAAAGAGAATAATATTCTTCTGGATTCGTATATCCAACTGTATCTGGAATATTAATTACATTCGCTCCTGCACGAATCGCAACTTCAACTGCTTCAGCTAAAAAATCTCTTGCTGTTCTTGTCGCATCTTCTGCAGAAAATTGTACTGTCGGAAATAATGATTTCCCGAGTGTAACCGAGCGGTGAATACTATCTAATACATCTTCTTTTGACATACAAAGTTTATATTTCATATGAATATCACTTGTAGCTAAAAATACGTGTAAACGAGGAGATACAGCACCTTTCACCGCTTCATATGCTCTTCGAATATCACTTTCTTTCGCTCTAGCTAAACTCATAACTGTAGCATTTTGAATGGTATTTGCGATGCGTTTTACCGATTGAAAATCCCCTTCGGAAGCTGCTGCAAAACCAGCTTCCATGACATTAATACCTAGTCTCTCTAATTGCCTTGCAATTTGCAATTTCTCTTGTTCATTTAAATTTACTCCTGGTGATTGTTCGCCATCACGTAGCGTCGTATCCATGAACAAAATCTGCTTCATATTATTTGACCCCTGCCTTTACTCGCGGCTGTACAAACGGCATCATTTCACGTAATTTACGTCCAACTACTTCAATTTCGTGTTCATTCTCTTTCTCATTTGTCGCATGGAAATTTGGTTTTCCTGCTTTATGCTCTGCAATCCAGCCTCTTGCAAATGTACCATCTTGAATTTCTGCTAGCACTGCACCCATCGCTTTCTTCGTATCTTCCGTTACAACGCGTGGTCCTGATACGAAGTCGCCCCACTGCGCTGTATCTGAAACTGAATATCTCATATTTTCAAGTCCGCCTTCATACATCAGGTCAACGATTAGTTTTAGTTCATGTAAACATTCAAAATATGCAAGTTCCGGTTGATAACCAGCATCAACTAACGTTTCAAATCCAGCTTTTACTAGCGCAGTTACTCCACCGCAAAGCACAGCTTGCTCTCCAAATAAATCTGTTTCTGTTTCTTCTTTAAATGTCGTTTCTAATACACCAGCTCTCGTCGCTCCAATCCCATCAGCATAAGAAAGTGCCTTTTCAGTCGCAACTCCTGTTGCATCTTGGTATACTGCAAATAATGCAGGAACAGCTGCGCCTTCAGCAAATGTACGGCGCACAAGATGACCTGGCCCTTTTGGCGCTACTAGAAATACATCTACATTAGCTGGTGGTTTCACTTGATCAAAGTGAACATTAAATCCGTGTGCAAAAACGAGAGAATTTCCTGCCTTTAAATTTGGCGCAATTTCCGCTTCATATACTTCTGGCTGGAGTTCATCTGGTAGTAGAATCATTACTACATCAGCTTTTTCCGCTGCTTCTGCTACTGTATATACAGAAAATCCATCTTCTTTCGCTTTATCCCAAGACTTCCCTTTTCTTAAACCTATTACTACATCAAATCCGTTATCACGTAAGTTTTGCGCATGCGCATGACCTTGCGAACCATATCCAATGATTGCTACTTTCTTTTCTTTTAATACATTTACCGTTACATCTTTCTCATAATAAACTTTTGTCATTTTCATTTCCCCCTATATTTAAATGATTATTGAATTAACATAACTTGCTTATCTTGTTTTTTCATACTACGCGTAAATGCTGTTACACCTGTTCTAGCAATTTCTTTCAAACCATACGGACGAAGTAATTCAATTAATGCTTCTACTTTCTCCTGCGTACCAGTTACTTGCACAACTATGGAATCCTTCCCAACATCTATTACAGCGGCTCGAAACGGTTCAATTAAACTATATAATTCTGCTCTTGCTACTGATGTTGCTACTTTAATAAGTGCAAGTTCTCTTGCGATCATCGCTTCTTCTGTAATATCTGATACTTTCAGAACATCAATTTGCTTATGAAGTTGTTTAATTAACTGCTCCACTTGCTGTTCATTTTCAACGTGTACAACAATCGTCATCCGCGATATGTCCGATGATTCCGTATGACCTACTGAAATACTTTCAATATTAAAATGTCTTCGTGTCATAACACCCGTAATTCGGTTTAATACACCACTTTGATTTCGAACTGTCGCTGTAACAATTCTCTTCACCTTTTTTCCACTCCCTCCATTTGGTGAACACCTTTCCCTGGCGCAACCATCGGCATTACCTTTTCTGATTGAAGTACACGGCAATCAATTACGACCGGTTCTTTTAATTCAATCGCCTGCTTTATTTGCTTCTTTGCAAGAAGTGGATCATCTATACGAACTCCTTTTATGCCATACGCATTCGCAAGAGCGACGAAATCTGGTTGACACGACAGTAAAGAGTGCGAGTATCTTTGATTATAAAATTCATCTTGCCATTGTCTTACCATTCCTAAAGCTTCATTATTTAAAATAAATACTTTAACAGGCAATGAGTGTTCTTTTAACACACTTAATTCTTGCAAGGTCATTTGAAATCCAGCGTCACCTACAATTGCAATAACTAGTTCCTCAGGCTTTGCAATTTGCGCACCAATTGCTGCTGGAAACCCAAATCCCATCGTTCCTAATCCTCCTGAAGTTACCCATTTATCTGGATTTTTGAGCGGATAATATTGTGCCGCCCACATTTGATGTTGCCCAACATCTGTTGTTACAATCGCTTCTCCTTTCGTAATTTCATATAACATATCAATTGCGTATTGAGGCTTAATACTTTCAGAATTTCGTTTATAAGAGAATGGATACTTTTCTTTTCTACTCTTTAGTAAAGAGATCCATTCATGATGATTTTCTTTCTTTCCTTCTGGTTGAAGTAATACTTCCAAAGCTCGCTTAGCACTTGCAACAATAGGAATTTCAGTCGGCACATTTTTTCCGATTTCGGCTGGATCAATATCGATATGCGCAACAGTCGCCTTTTTAGCAAAATAAGCTAAATTCCCAGTAAGACGATCATCGAATCTTGCACCTATATTAATAAGTAAGTCGCATTCATATAACGCCATATTGGCTGTGTAAGAACCGTGCATTCCTCCCATCCCTAGAAAAAGTTCATCATCTGGCGGAAACCCACCAAGACCAAGTAATGTATGCACAACAGGAATTTCATATTTACGAGCAAAACTTGTTAACTCTTTCGAAGCCTTCGCATGCAATACACCTGCTCCAGCTAAAATTAACGGCTTGTTTGCAGCGCTAATTGCTTGTAATAATTTGTTTATTTGGAGTAAATTTGGTTCATAATTAGGGTTGTATCCTGGTAAATCCATTTGTACGTCATTACAGCGTTCTCCTTGCTCTACTACCATATCTTTCGGAAGGTCAATAACGACTGGGCCTGGTCTTCCTGTTCTAGCAATATGAAATGCTTCTTTAATAATTCGAGGTAAATCTGAAGCCTTTCGCACTTGATAGTTATGTTTTGTCACCGGCATCGTAAGCCCCATAATATCCGCTTCTTGGAAAGCATCACTTCCAATTAACGTCGTTGCTACTTGCCCTGTAAATACAACAAGTGGTAATGAATCAATCATCGCATCTGCTAGACCGGTAATAACATTTGTAGCACCTGGCCCACTCGTTGCAATGACAACCCCTGGATTGCCAGTAATTCTGGCATACCCTTCCGCGGCGTGAATAGCTCCTTGCTCATGCCTTGTTAAAATATGCGGAATTTCACAGTCATAGAGTGCATCATAAAGAGGTAAAACAGCACCACCAGGATAACCGAAAATCACTTCTACTCCTTCCTTTTCTAACGCTTCTAACAATAGCTGTGCACCAGTTGCCAGTTTCTCTTCCGTTTTTGAAGACATTGTTCTTATAAGCCCCCTTTTTGAAAATTTTTATCAATAAAAAAAATCCTACGTCCACACTCCAGCTATGTGCTGAAGGGACGAAAGATTTCGTGGTACCACCCTTCTTCGCAAGAATACTCTTGCCTCAGTGACCCATAAATGAGTCTAGCTAATAACGGAGCTACCGTCTAAGCCTAGACAAATGCTTCAGCTTAGCACTCAAGGGCGATGTTCGTCGACGTGAACCATCGGTTTTCAGCAACCACCGACTCTCTGTGAGGCTTCACAATCAACTACTCCTCCCTCTCAACGCTTTCTTATTGTTATAAAGAGTTGTTATCCAACTTTATTTTCTTCGTAAATCTTCTCTCCATCTTCTACAACTAACTTTCGGAATTCTTCTAATAAACGATTCGTATGTAGACCTGTTTGCCCTAAACCAATCGTTCTACCATCTACTGTCGTAACAGCAATTACTTCAGCAGCCGTTCCTGTTAAAAATACTTCATCAGCTACATATACATCATGCCTTGTAAATAACTCTTCTCTAACGTCATATCCAAGTTTTTCACCGATTTCTAATATAGCGTTTCGTGTAATGCCTTCTAACGCTCCAGCAGAACTTGGTGGTGTAATTAATTTATTTCCTTTTACAATAAACACGTTATCTCCTGAGCCTTCAGCTACGTATCCTTGATCATTTAACATAAGTGCTTCTTGTACTCCAGCTAATTTCGCTTCAATACGAACTAAAATATTGTTTAAGTAATTTAAAGATTTTACTTGAGGCGACAAAACATCTGGACGGTTTCGGCGCGTTGCAACTGTTACAACTGGAATCCCCTTTTCATAATATTCTTGCGGGAATAAAGATAGTTGTTCTGCAATTACTACTACATTCGGTTTCTTACAAGAATCAGGATCTAATCCAAGATTTCCTGCTCCTCTCGATACAACAAGGCGAATGTATCCATTAGATAATTTATTTTGTCGAATCGTCTCAACAACAATATTCGTTACTTCATCTAAAGAATATGGAATTTCTAACATGATGGATTTTGCTGATTCATATAACCGGACAAGATGCTCTCTCAAACGGAAAACATTACCGCTATATACTCTAATTCCTTCAAATACTCCATCGCCATATAAATAACCATGATCATATACTGAAACTTTTGCCTCGTCTTTTGGAACAAATTCTCCATTTAAGAAAATCCATTGCTCGTTCACTGGAAAGCGCCTCCTATGTTCTATGAATTTTTTATTGTTTCCTAGTTTACTCTCCTTTCTAAATAAATCAAGTGAATTTTTAGAAAATTTATAATTTTTAATCGTACGTACATCTTCGATTATATTGATTTAACAGCATTGTTAACGTTTACAAAAAGTCAAAAAATTTTTTTCGTCAATTTCCACTAAAAAAAATATTTGTTTAAAAGAAGGATTTTCATCAATTGATACGAATCTATTGTATTCAATAAACGGACGTCCGTTTTTATAAATTCGGTAATATATAACGACTTTTGCTGAAAAAGGGGGAAAATAATAAAAATAACGCTGTCTAAAAATAACATTCATATTTTTCGTTTCGTAATCATAATCCTATTTTTAAAAAACAATTTGTCAAAATGAAGGAGGAAATCAATATGGCGTGTGTACAAATTAAAGGAACGAGACAAGAGGTAGTAGAAATGCTTCAACTATTTGATCTAATGGATACGAAAGGTTTTTGTAAATTCGATAATTATGTAGAGGTAGAACCAAATAATAAAGAACATAATAATTTTATTGCTTCAATTGACATTCATTCAAATACTTCTTCTGCCCAAGATACTTTAAACGATCAATTCGTAAGTCAAATGCTTACTGGTGTATATAACGACTAAACAAAGATTTACTTCCTACCGTCTTTTCATAAATATATGCAGTGGACTTGAGCATACTAGCAACTAGATGGTAGGAGGTGAGAATTATGGCTAGAATTGGCGTTGAAAACTCATTAACAGATGTTCAACAAGCTCTTCAGCAACAGGGACATGAAGTTGTTACCCTTGGCTCCGAACAGGATGCACAAGGGTGCGATTGTTGTGTTGTAACTGGGCAAGATTCTAATATGATGGGTATTGCAGATGCATCAATTAAGGGATCGGTAATTGCAGCTCATGGTTTAACAACAGATGAAATTTGTCAGCAAGTAGAGAGCCGCACTTAAATGTATTATACAAAAAGAAAGAGGACTCCTTTTCAAAAGGAGTCCTCTTTTTTATATTCACCTAACGGGAAAGTAACATATACTGGATGAAAGCCCTACCTCTCTCTCATCATTACGGTTCCACTGACCGCTCCTTGATTCACTAGTATACATATAAAGCCTACAATAATAATTTATAGGGTTTGTTCACAAAAGTTGTTGGTAAGACTACCCGATCTTTCGCAAACTTTTCGTATTATATTTATAAGATTTATTTACTTTACACTAGCTGTAACCGAGACACGAATTAAAATTTTAACACTAATACAATAACTTGTCAACATTTTTTGCAAATTAAAAACAGACAGTAACGGTTTGTCTGTTTTAGAATGGAGCTTTTTCTTTTATTACATATACAACAAAACCGCTTACTAACATACATAAGCCAACTACTAAGTTTTTGATATTAATCATAAATTCCTCTCCCTTATTCCACACATCATATATATTTACAGTTCAATTATTCCGATCATCTTAAAGCGCACTTTTTCTAATATATCATAATTCCTAAAAAATGCAAGTTCACTTTTGGCGACCATTTACAAATTTATCTACAGTGCTTGGTACCGTATTTAAAGCCTTTTCAATTAAATGTGTACTACTATTGAGGTGTAATACTTGCACACCGTTAGAACCGACTACTAAAAAAGCAACTGGGCTAATAGAAACCCCAGCCCCGCTTCCGCCTCCAAATGGATGGCTTTGCTTCTTCTCTTTATGCTGCCCTTGTCCGTTATTATGCTTTTCGGAAATAAAATCACCTTTAAAGTCACTTCCGCCGGCACCAAAACCAAAAGCCACTTGAGATACTGTTAATACTACATTTCCATCAGCTGTTGAAACTGGACTTCCGACAATCGTATTTACATCTACCATCTCTTTTAAATTTGTCATTGCTGTTTTCATTAAATCTTCAATTGGATGTTCCATTATGTATTGCACCCTTTCCTCATTATTCTTTTTTATACTTTCCAAAATAGAGGAAGTCATACTAACTTTTCCTATTTCAAAAAAACAATTTTACTCTTCTAAGTGGAATTACGCCTTGTACTCGTTCGGATAAAGTGAAACTTTAATCAGCAGGGCTTTGTTCATCCCCCACTGATTATTAGCCATCAGCAATCAGATGTTTACGGGCTACAATAGCGGGATAAAAAAGAAAAAGAGATGCATACTACTATTGAACCTTGTTATGAAAGGAGCCATGACTTTGACTGAGAAATTTGATGAGTATAAAAAAAGAGATAGAATAGATAGTGATTATAGTGACTATAAAGAAGAATATGCAGCTGAGGTTGCACCACAGCGCATTGATTATGATTACGATGAGAAAGATAATAAAGATGATGTAAGATCGTCCGCCGCTGGATCAACTGCTGGCTTTATCGCTCTTGCCTTATCTATCTTATCACTCTTTACCTTCCCAACATTATTTGGTCTTGTTTCTGTATTACTAGGAATTTACGCTTATAATCGCGGAGCTACTGTAACTGGTGGTATCGCTGCGATTGTCGGCGGAATTGCAGCACTCATTGCAATTTTATTCCGAGTAGCACTTGTCGGATTATTGTTCTCCCTTTTTTAAAAAGAAAAAGGTATCTCGCTTATGCGGGATACCTTATCCTGTAAATACATCTTCCGATGGATATTTAATTTTTTGTTTTGCTGGTCGCGCTAAAGAAAAAACAAGTGTTAACGGTCCAATTAATCCACAAAACATAACAAACATAATAATACATTTTCCAAACGCTGATAACTTTGCAGTAATCCCCATCGTTAACCCTACTGTTCCAAACGCTGAAATTGTTTCAAATAGTAACTGAATAAAACTAAAGTTTTCTGTAAGCATTAATACAAATACTGCTGCAAAAATGAGTATTTGACTGGCAACAGCAATGGCTAACGCTCTCGTTACTGTTGACATTTTTATCGTGCGCTGAAATAAAACGATTTCCTCTTTTTTTCTAAAGAAAGAAAGGACGGATGTAACTAAAATAACAAACGTTGTTAATTTAATCCCTCCACCTGTCGATACACTTCCTGCACCAATAAACATTAAAACCATCGTAAATAATATAGATGATTCTTCCATCCCCCCGTAGTCAACTGTATTAAATCCAGCAGTACGAGGAGTAATACCTTGGAAAAAAGAAGCCCATAACTTTTCATTTAAAGGTAAATTCCCCAACGTCTTCACATTATTATATTCCAATACAAAAATCACAATCATCGCTATTACATTTAGCGCTACTGTTCCAACAATCATGATTTTGGAATGAAGCGATAATTTTCGAAAACTACGGCTATACCATATATCAATTAATACGGTAAAACCGAGACCACCTATTACGATTAAAGAGCAGATCCCAATATTAATAATAGGATCTCCTACATACCTCGTTAAATTATCTGGCCATAGAGCAAATCCGGCATTATTATATGATGCGATCACGTGAAAAATACTATAGTATACACCTTTTCCAAAGCCAAACTCTGGAATAAAGCGAAATGATAAAAAGATAACTCCAATCAATTCAATACAAATTGAAAATATAAAGACACGTTTTACTAATTTTACAAGACCACCTATATTTGTCTGATTAAATGCCTCTCCGATTAATAATCGATGGCGTAACCCGATTTTTTTACCTAATACCCAAACAATTAAAATGGCAATTGTCATAAGACCTAAACCACCTGTTTGAATTAAAAACATAATAACAATCTCGCCAAACATCGTAAACGTACTTGCAGTATCTACTACTCCTAATCCGGTTACAGTTGCTGCTGACGTTGCCGTAAAGAAAGCATCTACCCAACTAATATGTACTTTCGTTGCGAATGGTAACTTTAATAACAAACCGCCAACCACAATTAAGCAGAAAAAACCTAGTGCTAATATTTGTGGTGGATTTAATCGTATAAAACGATTATACAGCCCTTGTCTTTTTGTTACTTCCATATCACTAACTCCCTTAATAAAGTGCAGCTTTCCCTTCATAAATAAAGACTTTTAAGAGCCCTCAAATAGTCGGATAAACCTCATATTCTTATAATATAGTTGAGCATAATCCTTTTTTTTAAAGATTTCAACTTTTATTTATACTCGAACTCCACTTCATTTTATGACAAGAAACTTTCTATTATATTTATTCGTACTCTACAACTCTCGCAACAATCATTTTATATGTATCATTTCTCAAATTCTCATACCTTTCACTCTATGTTCACATGGGGGTCACATCCAACTTTTATAGTATATGTATCGAAGTTGTTCCTCCCTAATTTATAAGACATTCCCCAGTGTCTTGAACAACTTCCATCCCTAATTAAATTGACATAAATTGTCCCCTTCCTTAGGCCATCATTTGCGATGGTCTTATTTTTTGTTTACTCTACCTCTTATTTAAAACTCCCTCTCTCTTTCACTCTATGTTCACATGGGGGTCACATCCAACTTTTATAGTATATGTATCGGAGCTGTTCCTCCCTAATTTATAAGACATTCCCCAGTGTCTTTGAATAGCTTCCATCCCTAATTAAATTGACATAAATTGTCCCCTTCCTTAGGCCGTCATTTGTGATGGTCTTATTTTTTTGTTTACTCTATCTTCTATTTAAAACTCCCTCTCTCTTTCACTCTATGTTCACGTGGGGGTCACATCCAACTTTTATAGTATATGTATCGAAGCTGTTCCTCCCTAATTTATAAGACATTCCCCAGTGTCTTTGAATGGCTTCCATCCCTAATTAAATCGACATAAATTGTCCCCTTCCCTAGACCATCCTATGTGATGGTCTATTTTGTGTTCTAACTAGATTCCCCAACTTTTTTGCTTACTTTAGCAAAAGCAATCTATATTTAAATACATATTTTCATACAAAATATTCAGAAAATACTGTCAAAATAGGCGGTTTTTCTGTACAATTAATGTAGAAAGTAATTTCACAAAAATAAAGGGGGGGTTTTATTGAAACAAACAAAAGCAATCTTAATCGCATTATTTCTCGGTTTAGTCGTCGGACTCATTTTAAATTTAGCTGCACCATCCATTTTTGAACCATTAAATCAATATGTGTTCAATCCACTTGGTCAATTATTTATTCGCCTCATTAAAATGCTAGTTGTTCCTGTTGTATTCATTTCTATCGTGCTTGGATCTGCTGGGCTTGGAGACCCGAAACAACTTGGAAGAATCGGCTTAAAATCAATTTCATTCTTTCTTGTAACTACAGCCGTTGCCATCTCTATTGCAGTTACATTTGCACTGATTATACAACCAGGATCTGGCGGTAACTTTAAAACCGAAGGGCTTAAATATGAAGGGGCAAAAACCGAAACATCTTTCGTCGATACATTGCTAAATATCGTACCAGATAACCCAGCAAAAGCGATGGCTGATGGAAACATGTTACAAATTATTGCCTTTGCCGTATTAATCGGACTCGGTATAGCTATTTTAGGAAAACGGGTTCAAGGTATCCATTCATTACTTGAACAGGGCAACGAATTAATGATGTATCTTGTTAATCTCGTTATGAAATTAGCTCCAATCGGAACATTTGGATTGCTCGCTTCATCCGTTGGTAAAATGGGTCTTGCAGGCGTCGCTGCGATGTTCAAGTATATGATTGTCGTTATGCTAGTACTTATTATTCACGGCGTCTTCGTCTATGGCGGATTATTAAAGGTATTAGCAAAAGAAAGTATTGTCCGTTTCTTTAAACATTTCGGACCGGTAATGGCAATTGGGTTTAGTACATCTAGCTCTAATGCATCTCTTCCGTTTGCAATGAAAACAGCACAAGAAAAACTTGGCGTTCCAAAAGCGATAAGTTCTTTTGTACAACCACTAGGTGCAACAATTAATATGGATGGTACTGCCATTATGCAAGGTGTAGCAACTGTGTTTATCGCTCAAGTATACGGAGTTGAGCTTACTATGTCCCAATTAGCTGTCGTCGTATTAACTGCTGTACTAGCTAGTATCGGTACTGCTGGTGTACCAGGTGTTGGACTTGTAATGCTTACGATGGTTTTAAATCAAGTAAATCTACCGGTAGAAGGTATTGCCTTAATTATCGGTATTGATCGCATTTTAGATATGTCAAGAACAGCTGTAAATATTTCCGGTGATGCAATTTGCGCAATGATCGTCGCAAAATCAGAAGAAAAATATAATACGGATCAATCCGCAGCATCTTAAATCAAAAAAGGAGTGAATTATTTCACTCCTTTTTTGATTTACTTCCTTTTTTCGAACGGTATTCTTTTCCTTTATTATCATTACCAGTCTCAAATTCAGTACTAAACTCTTGCTGAAATTGTCCTGATTTTGGTGAGCCTTGATTTCCGCTCCCTTTACTACCATTTCGATTTGTCATATGTCTGCCCCCTTCCTTTACTAGTAGTATGTTACATATTTTCTTTTTTATAATCTTTTACATACGAAAGAAGACCTTCCTCTCATAAGGAAGGTCTTCTCCTTTATTACGTAAGCGTTTTCTTACCTGTGATGAATTAAATAAGTTTTTTAGAAATTGATATCATTATATTCATTTCTTCTTCTGAAAGCGCGGAGAATCTTTCTTGTAAATATTTCTTTTTCTCCCCTTCCATTTTTGCAACTAAATCTTTTCCTTGTTCTGTAATCTCCAAATATACAACTCTGCGATCTGACGTAGAACGTGAACGAGTTACAAAACCTTTATTAATTAATTTTTCTGTAACAGCTGTAATATGACTATTCGACACATTTAACTCATTGGCTACACGTGATACCATTTCTTTATTCGTACGATTCAATATTCTAAGGACGATGAACTCATTCCACGGTATGTAACCACCAAATATCTTTCCAATATCATTACGCAACGTGCGGAACATAGCAAAAACATTTGTCGATAGTTCTTCCATTAATTGCTCTCGATTTTGAGACAACTTTGACAGCCCCTTTTATTTCATTTAGTTAAATAAAAACCTTATTAATAATTTTACATGAAATCTTACTTTTTGTCACCTTATTTTCCCACAATTCGTAGTTTTTTAATAGATATTTCATGATACAATAAAGTTGATTTTCCAGAAAAAGGGGATGGAATAGTGAGTGAAGAAGAAAAATTTTCTAATCTCAATCTAAAAGATAAGACTTTGATTATTGGTTTTGTTATTCTGTTTCTCATTATAATTTTTGCATTTATATTCTTTGTTTATGTAGGAATCTTTCATATTACAGGTATAGAGTATAGATCACGCACTGCTTTACTTCTATTTTTTCTATTAATCACTTTCTTAGACGGTATTACATTCTTTATCTTCGGTTTCCTCAAGGCGTTGCTATATCCAATGACAAAAAACATGCCAAATTGGCTGGCTATTACTCTTTTTGCAATCATTGAAATTACGCTAGATTGGTTCGTCATTCATACTGCCGATGATTGGATAGAGAGCGTACAACTGTCCAATCTTACTGAATTATGTGTCGTACTATTCCTTTTCCTATTAAATCAATTATTAAGTGACAAGAAAGAGTAAGAATGCAAGCTTTTCTATATAAAAATTGGTACAATGAAAACAAATCATACTAAAGAGGTGTTACTTATGAACTTACAACAATGGGCTGATAAAGGTATGTCCTTTGATACATATGTGAATGAAATGAAAGTAAATCAATATGAGCTACTGCACATTTACAATAACTTTTCAATTCCAAATGAATTACTTCCTGTATTAGAAGAACGCCAAAATGGTGGCTGGCGTGTTATCGTATTAACAGCTGATTGGTGTGGTGACGCTCTTTTATGCGTACCTGTTATGAAACGAATTTCTGAAGTTGCAAATATTGATATGAGATTATTAATTCGCGATGAAAACTTAGAATTAATGGATCAATATTTAACAAATGGAACAGCACGTGCCATTCCAATTTTTATTTTCATTGATAAAGATGGAAATGAACAAGCCGCTTGGGGACCACGCGCTCCAAAAGTACAAGAGTTAGTAACTTCAATGCGCGCTACATTGCCTGAAAAAGAAGATCCAACATTCGAAGAGAAACAAAAAGAAATGTACGCTAATTTCCGTGCTACATTAGCTGATGATACTTCTCTTTGGGAACATGTAATGGAAAGCATGATGGAAAAAGTAGTAAAATAAAAAAACTGCCGAACTCGGCAGTTTTTCTATTACATAATGAAGAAATAGAATACCGCAGCTAAAATGAAACGATAGTAAGCGAACGGTGTTAGTTTTACACGACCTAATAATTTTAAGAATGAAACAATTGCAAGCATCGCAACAACGAATGCTGTAATAAATCCTGTTGCAAATAACGGGATATCAGCCGCACTTAATATATCCCAGCTTTTAATTAAATCTAAACCACTTGCAGCTACCATCATTGGTACTGCTAAAATAAATGTATATTCAGCCGCCGCTGTATGTGACACGCGAGCTAATAAACCACCACTTATTGTAGAACCAGAACGAGAAAATCCTGGCCAAAGCGCTAAACATTGGAACATCCCAATTGTAAATGCTTGCTTATATGTGATTTCATCTAATGTTCTTGCTGTACTTGGTTTCGAAAACTTCTCAGCAACAATCATTAAAATACCACCAGCCACTAAACTGATGACAACTGGGCCTGGCCCAAATAAAACTTCTTTAATCGCACTATGGAACAATACGCCAAGTACGCCGGCAGGAATCATCCCGATAATAATATGTAATAAATTTAACGATGGTCCATCTGTTACTTTCCCAATACCTACTAAAGACCATAGACGCTTCCAAAATATAACAACAACTGCTAAAATCGATCCCAATTGAATAACAACTTCGAAAACTTTCGCTCTCTCGTCGTCAAATCCAAGTAAATGACCTGTTAAAATCATATGTCCTGTTGATGAAACTGGTAAAAACTCTGTTAAACCTTCAACAGCACCCATGATTATTCCAATTAACCAATCAGCCACGAGTAGTGCCTCCTTAATAACAAATATGTAATTTTTCACACCTTATCATAATACCTTATCCCCTTTTAAAGTGCATCCTTTTTTTATTGATTGTACATGTTGTATGCGCGTATTTCTTTTCTATTTTTTGATTAAATTGTATGATAGTATGAGTTTGTTTTTTTAGCGGAAAGGGGATTTTATGAAAGAAACTAATTCATTCTCACAAAAATTAAAGCAATTTGTATTACTATTTTTCCCGATTTTCGTAACGCAAATGTCATTATTTGCAATGAGTTTTTTCGATACGACAATGTCCGGGCACGCAAGTCCTATTGATTTAGCGGGTGTTGCTATCGGAACAAGTATATGGCTTCCCGTTAGTACCGGATTAACAGGAATTTTAATGGCTACTACTCCAATTGTTGCGCAGCTAGTTGGATCAAAGAAAAAAGAGGATGTTCCCCAAGTTGTCATACAAGCAGTATATTTAGCAATTTGTGCTAGTTTCGTGGTCATCCTTATCGGTTTCTTCGCTGTTTCACCTATTTTAAACGGCATGCGCCTGGAAGAACCCGTGGAACGTATTGCGGCACAATTTTTAAGTATTATTGCAATTGGAATTATCCCTTTATTTACTTACACTGTTTTACGCGGCTTTATTGATGCATTAGGAAAAACTCGCACAACGATGATCATTACATTACTATCATTACCAATTAACGTAGTATTAAATTATGTATTAATTTTTGGTCATTTCGGTTTTCCAAAACTCGGTGGTGTTGGAGCGGCAATTGCTTCTGCAGCAACCTATTGGTGCATTTTAATCATTACCGTTATTATTATTCGTACGAAAGAGCCTTTCGCATCTTTCAATATATTTAAACAATTATATCGTCCTTCTCTTTCAAGTTGGACTGAATTCTTAAAACTTGGCGTCCCTATCGGATTTGCTATCTTTTTTGAAACGAGTATTTTCGCTGCGGTGACACTTATGATGAGTAATTTTAGTACGACAACAATCGCTGCTCATCAAGCAGCTATGAACTTCGCTTCCTTGTTATATATGACTCCTTTAAGTTTAGCAATGGCAATGACCATCGCTGTTGGATTTGAAGTTGGAGCAAAGCGATACAATAACGCAAAACAATATGGATTTATCGGGATTGGCTTAGCACTTGCATTCGCCCTATTATATTCAATTCTTCTCTACTTCTTTGATGATGCAATTGCTTCAATTTATACGACAGATATACAAGTTCATCATTTAGCAAAAGAATTTCTTATATTTGCGATTTTATTTCAAATTTCAGATGCAATTGCAACTCCTGTACAAGGGGCACTACGTGGTTATAAAGACGTAAATGTTTCCTTAATTATGACATTAATCGCTTACTGGGTAATAGGTCTCCCTCTCGGTTACATATTAGCAACTTATACTGACTGGGCAGCAAAAGGATATTGGATCGGTCTTATTATCGGTCTAGCATTTGGCGCTATCTTCCTTCTTGTCCGTCTCTTTCAAGTTCAAAGAAAATATACAACAGAAAACCGCCGCTCACGATAGAGGGGCGGTTTTCTTTATGCATATTTTTTCTTTGAACGTATAACATAATGAAAAAGAAAGGTGGATACATATGGACGAAAAAGAAAAAAAGCAATCATTCGATGAAGAATTCGCCCCTGAAATTTCACCTGGATATCGGCAAGATGTACATAAGCCACCTAAATATAAAAACACCTCGTTTTTAATGGGCATTACCATTTTTGCTGCGGTGTTACTCGTACTCATCATTTTCGTTTATTTTTAAGGAAAGGTGACATATTATATATGAAGAAACAAGATTCCAATCGTTCAAAAAGAACTGTGAAAACAGAAAAAGGGTATGCAGGTGCTTCTGTTCTTACACAGAAACAAGTCGAGCAAGGAAATTTATATATTGCTCAAAAAGAACTTGGTCAACAAAATGAAAACCTTTAGAATCCCTCAAAGAACTGGGGGATTTTTTTATCCGCTATTTGTAGCACTAATTCATGTTTCACTTTATTTTACATACTGTTTTTGTTCTAACACCTTAAATATATTATTAACCTTTACAATTTTTATTTCATAATTCAATTTCATTTCGCTTCTCTTACCATTTTCAGCACCCGCAACGTACGCTACAGTTTGATAACGAAAACTTTCATCCGTCACTTCACGTATGTCCTCGTTTGTAAATTTATACTCTAAATCCCGAAACCGATTTGGATAATAATTTCCTATTAATTGTTCATACCCTCTATTTACAAATAGTACTTCACCTTTTCGTTTCACATCTTCTTTATTATTAAGCTCAAACACTGATAATTGCTCTGTCACAAAATGTTTTCCTACCTTTTTCATTTCATTATGAGTTAAAGTTTCTATACTTTTGTTCTTTAATTCATTATTTAATCCGTACTGATTAATCGGTTTAAAGCTAGCAAAAACCTCTTCTTTATATGACCAAAACAATCCAAAAGCGATACATAGAGAAATGATGAATAGTCTTTTCTTCGTAATACTCCCGCCCTTCTTCATAATGATAGTTATATTTTAACATATAGAAAGAAAATTCTGATATCATAAAGTGGAATAACTTAATTCAGAAACGAGGAGCAATTATGGACTCTTACAAACAGTATATAAAAGAAGCTTTGCCTAATCTTTCTATACATTCATATAAACAAAATGAAGAAGGATGGGATAATGTAGCAGTTATAGTAAATGATGAGCTACTGTTTCGTTTCCCGCGAAAACAAGAATATGCAATGCGAATTCCTTTAGAAAAAGAACTGTGCATAATTCTCTCTCATTTGCTACAAGAAATCGAGGTTCCAAAGTATCACCTATTCTATAAAAAGGATACTGATACTGTTCCCCTCTGTAGTTACTATACTCTCATTCATGGTGAACCGTTTAAAAAAGAGATAGTTACCAAGCTAGAGAAAAAAGAACTTGAAGTAATTATTACACAATTAGCGACTTTCCTTGCGGCTCTACATAGTATTCCTTTAAAGCGTGTGAAGGCATTAGAATTCCCTATAGAAAAAACACTCACCTACTGGAAAGAGCTACAAACAAAATTAACTCAATATCTTACTAACAGTCTTACTTCATACCAGAAATCAGCGTTAAATTGTTTATTCGAAAATTTCTTTACATGTATCGATACATCCACTTTTCAAAAAACAATTATTCACGCTGACTTTACACATCATCACATTTTATTTGATCACCAAAATAAAACCATTTCAGGGATTATCGATTTTGGTGATGCTCAAATAGGAGATCCCGCCTTTGACTTTGCTGGGCTATATTATGATTTTGGACATGAATTTACTACATCAGTATATGAACAATACAGTACGCTTATTTCACACCATGATCCATTACTCATTCATCGCATCACGACCTTTTATCAATACAGTCCTTTATTACATAATATGATTTATAACTTTGAAACAAAGAATGAACTTGAATTCCTAGCAGGTACAGAAAAACTGAAAGTAATACTACAGGGCCGAGATTAAATTCTCTCCCGATATTCTCTCTCTTCATACATCATTAACTTTTTATCCATTTCAACAATAATTTGATACAGTTGAAACGCTTGTAAAATTTGCAGTTGAATTCCAAAAGGAGCATTCTGTTCTTTTAACCATTGAAATACTTTCGTTTCATCTTTCATTGATTATTCCTCCCTTTATTAAAATCTGCTACAAATATACGGTAAATGATGAAAAGCTTTTCATGTCAATAACAAAAAAGGATGCAAAATTGCATCCTTTAATGTACGATATTTTTCTTCTGCTTCGCTTCTTTCTTTACTTCTTCCCTTTGGCATTCACTACGAAACGCACAACTCATACACTCAGAACGAAAATGACGCTCTGTATAATGCTCAGGTTGTTGCAACATTTCTTTCATTCTAGATAAATCAGCCATGCCAGTTATAATATCTTCCTGTTTCGGAATGTACTCATACTTAGTTCCTTCTATTAAATTAATAACTTCAATTTTTCCTGGAAGAATGCCGAAAGCTTTATAACTGAATACTGTCATTAACTTTTGACAAAGAGCAAGCATTTCCTCATCCGCATCGACAACATACTTTTTAATTACAAACGACTCAGTACTCCACTCACCAACTTCTAATGTCAATGACATGTGGACACCTAACTCTTCCATATATGTTTGAAATTTTTCATACAAAAATAACGGCGGTGTCTGACTATCATCTCTTTCAACAAACTGTAATAAGTGATCTGTTAGCTTCGCTAACACAATATAATACTCCGCCTTCGAAGCAAACATATTAACCCTTACTTTTTTCCAATACTTTTCTATTAATATTAAAAGTACAATTTTCGTTTGTTGGCCCGCAGGTAGTGTGTAATATTCGTTAATAATTCGATTCACAATCATTTGTGCGATTTGTTGCCATTCAAACGAAGAAGGTTCTCTTCTTTTTATATGACGAAAATAAAATTTATGCGGGCAACGCATAAATTCATACAAATGATAATCTGTCATCGTTTTGATTGCGATTTTCTCGTGCACTTGCTCTTCATCTCCCTTCTGCCATTAAGAAAGGTGTTTTACAAATTCAGCTCCAAACTGTAAACATTTTTCTACATCTTCATCTTCTGGCGTTAATTCTACTTTTAGTCCTTCTAACACAACTGCAGCTCCGCGCTCTTGTAGCTTTTCTATTAAAATGTCAACCGCCACGCCGTATTTCGGATAAGCCGAATCACATGATCCGAATACTGCTGCTTTTTTCCCATTTAAATCAATAGAATCCATTGCGTCATAAAAATCTAAGAAATCATCAGGAAGGTCACCATCTCCCCAAGTGTAAGCACCTAAAATAATTCCATCATACTGTTCTAGTATAGAAGCCTCTGGTGAATCCATAATATCGATCACTTCAATTTCATTTTCTGTTTCACGAATTGCACCCGCAATATGATCAGCCATTTCCTCTGTATTTCCACTCATACTTGCAAATATCATTACTAACTTACTCAACTGAATCTCTCCTTTTACCTTGTATCTCTTTTTCTGTTGGAAGTGTACTCTTCTCATCTACATATTCAGATCGAATTACATTTCGTTGCCATTCCATATGCTGATCAACATCTTTATTTTTATCTTTTAATCCCCTCCGCAGAAGGTGAAATTTTTTTCTCATTAACATGTCGCATCCATCCTATTGATAATAATTATCAATTTCAACTACCCTTAGATTAATTGACAGTGATTATCAATGTCAATAACTATTTTTAAAAAAATGATTAAAATGTACAAGCTTGTCCGTTAGCTATTCATATACTATAAATGAGCATAGTTCTTTCTCAGCCCTCTCTGACGGAAAGAAATAAAAGCAACTGCGATAGAGCGCAGTTGCCTTTTTTTATACTTTTTTACGATTTTAGTAATCTTATTGCTGTCTCTAGAAATAATTCCACTCCATAAATTAAAGCTGCTTCATCTACATCAAATTTTGGATGATGATGTGGATAACAAGTATCTATCTTTTCATTCCCCGTCCCCAATTTAATGAAGCAACCCGGTGCTTTTCTTAAATATGCTGAAAAATCTTCTCCTCCCATAGAAGGTTCAAGCTTCACAACACGCTCATTCCCAAACAAATGTAGTGCACTTTCTTCTACTACTTTCGTAATATATTCATCATTAATAACCGGATCATATCCATATCGATACGTATATGTATACTTCCCTCCATGCGCTTTTGTAATTCCTTTCACGATTTGCTCAATTTTCTCTTCTGCTTCTATTCTTAACGCTTGATTAAAAGAACGCACAGTTCCCATTAAAGTTGCTGCATTAGGAATAATATTATCAGCCATTCCCCCATGAAACTGCGTAACTGAAACAACTCTTTGCATGAAAGCACTTGTATTTCTTGATACGATATGTTGTAAATTTGTAATAATCTGCGCTCCGATAGCAATAGGATCTATCGTTTCTTCTGGCCTCGCCGCATGCCCTCCTTTCCCTTGAATTTCAACTGTAAATACGTCCGGTGCCGCCATCATCGGTCCATACGCAATTCCGATTTTCCCGCTCTCCAATCCAGACATAACATGTAAACCTATTACATAATCAACACCATCCATCACGCCTGCCTCAACCATTTCTTGTCCCCCGCCAGGATACACCTCTTCTGCGTGCTGAAAGAAGAGACGAATCTCACCTACGAAATCTTCCTTTATATTTGATAGCACCTCTGCTGTACTTAACAAAATAGCTGCGTGAGCATCATGCCCACATGCATGCATCATTCCTTTATTCACAGACGTATAAGATTTACTTGTCTCCTCTTGAATTGGTAAAGCATCTATATCAGCTCGAATTGCAACTACTTTCCCTTGTCCCGTCCCTCTTTTAATTGCTAGTACACTATACTTCGTCGGTCTCGTTACTTCAAAAGAAGAAAATGAGCATAATGTATCATATATAAATTGTGAAGTTTCTTTTTCATGAAATGATAATTCCGGATATTTATGAAAATGCTGTCTCCATTTAATAATGTTTTCTTCTGAAATAAGATCCTTCCACATCCTCTTCATCAGAAATTCCTCCTCTTATGAAACTTTAACAATTCATATATTAACTATGAAAAACTCAAACAAATATTACATTTCTATCCATTCTCCCAGACCACTTTTATACATTCACACAATCCACTTCCTATTTACATGTCAAACCCATTACAAATTCATACTGAATGTAATATAATTGCTAAGTTAGGGATTTTCTTTTTTAGTATTTAGTGCTAATATCAGAAAAGAGCCTTTTGACTTATTTTTACCTAAAATGTGGAATTTTGTTTTTTTCACAATAATGTAGGACATGATACCTACAAAGAGCTATCATTTCATTAAGAGAGGGAAAGACATGGAAAGATTAAAAGAGATATGGTCTCGACCACTCACACAATGGGTTGCAAAGACGGTTTATTACCTTGCAATTTTATTTGCATTGCTTTGGTTGTATGGATTCCATGATACAAACACAAGTACATTTATTTACAACGAATTTTAGGGTGGGAACGTTATGAAGTTATTAGAACAAATTGAAAAGTGGGCTATTGAAACGCCTGATCAAACTGCTTTTGTTTGGCGAGATGCGAAAATTACGTACAAACAATTAAAGGAAGATTCTGATGCGTTAGCACATTGGATTTCTTCTGAGTATCCAGATGATCGTTCACCAATTATGGTGTATGGCCATATGCAACCTGAAATGATTATTAACTTTTTAGGATGTGTAAAAGCTGGACATGCTTATATTCCTGTAGATTTATCTATCCCAGCTGACCGTGTACAACGTATCGCTGAAAATTCTGGTGCGAAACTACTTTTATCAGGAACTGAAGTAACTGTAACTGATTTACCAGTTCGCATTGTAAGTGAAGACAACTTAAAAGATATTTTCTTTACTCATAAAGGGAACACTCCAAATCCTGAACATGCGGTAAAAGGTGATGAGAACTTCTACATTATTTACACATCAGGAAGCACAGGTAATCCGAAAGGGGTTCAGATTACTTATAACTGCCTTGTAAGCTTTACAAAATGGGCTGTAGAAGATTTCAACTTACAAACAGGACAAGTATTCTTAAACCAAGCACCTTTCTCATTCGATTTATCTGTCATGGATATTTACCCATCATTAGTAACAGGTGGTACACTTTGGGCAATCGATAAAGATATGATTGCACGTCCAAAAGACTTGTTTGCTTCTTTAGAGCAATCGGATATACAAGTATGGACTTCAACACCATCTTTCTCTGAGATGTGTTTAATGGAAGCATCTTTCTCTGAGACTATGCTACCGAACATGAAAACATTCTTATTCTGCGGTGAAGTGTTACCAAATGAAGTAGCTAGAAAATTAATTGAGCGTTTCCCGAAAGCGACAATTATGAATACGTACGGTCCAACAGAAGCTACTGTCGCTGTAACAGGTATTCACGTTACAGAAGAAGTGCTTGATCAATACAAATCACTTCCAGTTGGCTACTGTAAATCAGATTGCCACCTTCTTATTATGAAAGAAGATGGTACGCTTGCACCTGATGGTGAAAAAGGTGAAATCGTAATTGTCGGTCCAAGCGTAAGTGTTGGATATTTAGGAAGCCCTGAATTAACAGAAAAAGCATTTACTATGATTGACGGTGAGCGCGCCTATAAAACAGGCGATGCTGGCTATGTTGAAAATGGTCTTCTATTCTATAATGGTCGTCTTGATTTCCAAATTAAGCTGCATGGTTATCGAATGGAATTAGAAGAAATTGAGCATCACCTTCGTGCGTGTTCTTACGTAGAAGGAGCAGTTATCGTTCCAATTAAAAAAGGTGAGAAATACGATTATTTATTAGCGGTTGTTGTTCCTGGCGAACATTCATTTGAAAAAGAATTCAAATTAACATCTGCAATTAAAAAAGAACTCAATGAGCGATTACCAAACTACATGATTCCACGTAAATTCATGTATCAATCTTCTATTCCAATGACACCAAATGGAAAGGTAGATCGCAAAAAATTATTGAGTGAGGTTACAGCATGACCGCATATGGATCATTTTATTTTTTCGCTATAGTGGGCATTTTATTAATACCTACTATCATAGCTGGACTAAAAGGTAAAATGTTGCGTAAATATAATGCCGTTTTAACATTAGTAATGCTCGTTATTATCTTCTCGGATAAACCGAAGCAAGCGATTATGTTAGCCGCATTTATTATTTGGCAATATGCCCTTATTAAAGGCTATTTAATTTTAAGAAAACAAAATAATAGTACATTCATGTTTTGTATAGCTGTTATTTTGTCGATTTTACCGCTCGTTTTAGCAAAAATTGCACCGTTTGTACCTGAGCTAAAGTTTGTTGTATTTTTAGGAATGTCCTATGTAACATTTAGAGCAGTACAAATGGTATTTGAAGTTCGTGATAACTTAATTAAAGAACTTTCCTTCTTTAATTTTTGGGAATTCATTTTATTCTTCCCAGCTATCTCAACGGGACCTATCGATCGTTACCGCAGATTCCAAAAAGATATTCAAAAGCCACCTAGTGCAGAAGAATATCAAAATTTACTATATACAGGGCTAAACCGTATTTTCCAAGGTTTCTTGTATAAATTTATTATCGCTTACTTAATAAAGCAATATTTTATGGATCCGGCATTCGCTCAGCAAGATACAATCCTATCAAATATGATTTACATGTATAGCTATAGCTTATATTTATTCTTTGACTTCGCTGGTTATAGCTCATTTGTAATTGGTGTAAGTTATATGATGGGAATTAAAATTCCAGAAAACTTTAATAAACCATTCATTAGTCGTAACATTAAAGACTTCTGGAATCGCTGGCACATGACCTTATCATTCTGGTTCCGTGATTTTATTTACATGCGTTTCGTCTTTTTTGCAACGAAGAAAAAGTTAATTAAAAACCGTTACACAATTTCGTATATCGGTGCATTTTTAAACTTTTTCATCATGGGAATATGGCATATTACTGGTGAGCATGTGTATCAATACATTATTTATGGTCTTTATCATGCCGCACTGTTTATTTTATTCGATATTTTCGAGCGAAAAAACAAGAAGCATAAGTTTTGGCCAAACAATAAATTTACACACATCCTTGCGATTGTAATTACGTTCCACGTTGTATGTTTCGGTTTCCTAATTTTCTCTGGACACCTTAACAGATACTTTTAATGCACCCTTCTTATACTAGTAAGAAGTTGCACATATAATATATTTCGGATATAAAGGAGATTTTAAAAATGGCAGAATTTAAAGAGCAAGTATTAGATATTTTAGAAGAAGTATGTGAAAACGATATTGTGAAAGAAAACTTAGATGTTCAATTATTTGAAGAAGGTATTCTTGATTCTTTCGCTGTAGTATCTTTATTAGTTGAATTCCAAGAGCGTTTAGATATTGAAGTTTCTATTTCTGATTTTGACCGTGACGAGTGGGCTACACCAAACATGGTTATCAAGAAGTTGGAAGAAATCCGATGAACAAAGCAAAATTTGGTCCGATGCTTTTAGCATTGGCCCTTTTTGCTGTATTCTTACTTATTCCAACGCGCTTTCTACTTCCACTTTTAAGTGATGAAAAAGTAGAACAAGCTGCCACTTCTTTAAAAGAAGAAAAGATTCAAAGTATGATATTACAGCAAAAAATGTTAGCAGACCCGAAATACCTTCCGATGTACGGTTCATCGGAATTCGCACGTATGGATGCTTTCCATCCATCAAATTATTTCAAAGTAAAGCCTGAAGGGTTCACACCATTCCTACTTGGACGCGGAGGAACACAAGACCTTGTACATGTGTTAAACTTTGCATCTACAATGGATCAATTGAAGGGTAAGAAAATGGTATTCGTTCTTTCTCCTCAATGGTTTGTACCACAAGGTATTGATGAAACACACTTTGCACCTAACTTTTCAAAACAACAAGGCTATCACTTGCTTTTCAATGATGACTTAAAGCCTGAAATGAAAAAGCAAATTGCAAAACGTTTATTAAACTTTGAGATCGTCAAGAAAGAAACTTTACTAAAAATTTCGCTTGAAGGTATCGTTTATGATGATACAAAGCATAAAGTAAAAGCACTTGCTGCTAAACCTTTCGCTTATATTTATCGTAACATTTTAGATCGTAAAGATTTATTTACAGCAATGTTTGATATTAAACCGCATAAAGAAAAACTTGACCCTTCATTAAAACAAATGAATTGGGAAGAAGCTCGTAAACATGCAGATCAAACTGGTGCAGTAGAATCAGGTTCTAACGAATATGGTATCGAAGATGATTACTTCAACAGCAAAATCAAGAAGAAATTAAAGCAACGTGAAGGCTACTTAAAAAATGATGCTTATGATCAATCGCCAGAATATGAAGATTTACAAATTGTACTTGATTTATTAAAACAATCTGGTGCAAAACCACTCTTCATTTCTGTCCCTGTAAAAGGTCCTTGGTACGATTACGCTGGCTTCCCGAAAGAACGTCGCGAATTGTACTATAAGAAAGTTCATGAGCAAATTGAGAAAGCTGGCTATCCAATTGCCGACTTCTCAAATCATGAATATGATAAATACTTCTTAAAAGATCATATGCACTTAGGTTGGAAAGGCTGGGTTTATATCGATGAGGCCATCCAACAATTTTATAAAGCAAACTAACGAAAAGACCGCTTGAATTATTCAAGTGGTCTTTTTCTATATATATTTTGTAATTGTTCGATTACGTTCTCTGCTTCTTTCATAACTCGCTCCACTACATGCTGAGCTGATTCTATTCGTGCTAACGATGACGCTTGCCCTGCCCAAAGCGACATGTATTCTCCTTTATTTTGTTTTGCTGCTTCTTGGCGTATTTTAGAGGTTAATACATTTTGCACTGGATACATCGGAAGCCCTTCTTCTTTCCCTTCATGTCTCTCTATAAATTCATTACGAATACCCCGCGCATATTTCCCGGAAAACGCACGAGTCACAGTTGTACTCGTATCTGTACTACGTAAAACCGCTTGTTTATATACATCATGCGTAATACTTTCTTTACTCGTTAAAAAAGCCGATCCCATTTGAACAGCTTCTGCTCCCAGTGTAAATGCCGCAACAAGCCCTTGTCCGTTCATTACACCACCTGCTCCAACAATTGGGATATGCGGGACTGCTGCTACTAACTGTGGAATTAATGCAAACGTCCCAATCATAGCTTCCTGTTCTTTCCCAATAAACGTTCCTCTATGCCCTCCTGCCTCGCTCCCTTGACCGACAATAATGTCTACTCCTAATTCAGCAAGCACTTTCGCCTCTGCCACATGAGTAGCTGTTCCGATGACTTTGATTTCTCTTCTTTTCAATTCATCTATTTCTTCTTTTTCTAACGTTTGAAATGCAAAGCTAACGACTGGCACTTTTTCTTCTACTAACACTTGTAATTGTTCTTTATAACTTTTTGGAAGCTTTAACTGCTCTTCTTCCTCTATACCGAATTCTCTATTCACTCCGCTAAGTAATCCCTTGGCCAAGTTTATCTTCTCTTCTTCTATTTGTATCTCTTTCGTTAACAGTAAATTCACACCGAAAGGCTTATCCGTTCGTTCCCTTATTTTATAAATTGCATCACGAATTTGTTCAGGGCTCATATAGCCTGCTCCAAGCGTTCCTAATCCTCCGCTATTACTTACAGCTGCAACAAGCTCAGGCGTCGTAATTGCACCTGCCATACCTGCTTGAATGATGGGATACTTAATTTGTAATGTATCTATAACTCGACTTGTAAACATCATTTCTCCTCCTATTCCCCTTATATCTTCTTTATTTGACAAACTTTCCCCTTCTTTTACAAGGGTTGAACTTCCTATGAAGCGAATATATTGAAAGTGAAGGAGGCTGAAAACAATGATATATCCAAATGCGTTACAACAAGGTGATACAGTAATGATTATTGCACCGTCCGGCCCACCAACAATTGAAAATGTATTAAAAGGGGTAACCCTATTACAAGAAATGGGTTTATCTGTAGTAATTGGGAAGAGTGTTTATGAGCAATATGGATATTTAGCTGGAAGTGATCAAGTTCGGCTCGATGATATACATGAAGCATTTACAAATAATGAAGTAAAGGCCATTTTCTGTGCACGAGGTGGTTACGGAAGTGCTCGTCTCCTCCCTCACATTCAATATGAAATCATTCAGCAGAATCCAAAAATCTTTTGGGGATATAGCGATATTACAGCTTTACATACGGCCTTTTCACGTTATGCAAAGCTTGTTACTTTTCATGGTCCAATGGTTGAAGAATTAGGTAAAGGTGTAGATTCTCTTTCTTTATCTTCTTTCAATCAACTATTCCATCCGTATTCAACCATCTTATCTGCTTCAGAATGTATCGTACCTACCTCTCCATGTACAGTTACAGGCACATTGGCGGGAGGAAATTTAACTGTATTAACGAGTATAATTGGCTCACCCTATGAGATAATTACGGCTAATAAACTTTTGTTGCTTGAAGACATTGGGGAAGAACCGTATCGCATTGACCGTATGTTAAATCAGCTACTTATATCTGGAAAGTTTAATGAATGTAGCGGTGTTATTTTTACAAGTTGTCACGACTGCACTCCTTCTAAACCATCTCAATCATTGCAAACAATACTATATGAATTTTTCGCACCATATCATATACCTGTCCTATTCGGTTTACCGATTGGACATATAAGCCCAAACATCGGGATTCCTCTTGGAGCTACAGCGACAATAAATACAAATAATAAAACAATCTCTATTTCTTCTGGCGTAGCCAATCCGTATTCAAATTAAAAAGGAAAAGCGATTCCGCTTTTCCTTTTATTTATAATAATTAAAAATTCGTCCAGATGCGATATCTGCAACTTCTTCTGGAATAAATGTTTTACTTATATCAGTGCCAACATTTAATACTGCTGTAGCATCTTTCTCAATGCTACCAAATAATTCTTTTCCACGTATCGTAATAAGGGGCGTTCCTTCTGGCAACACGTCTTTTACAAATTCCATTTGTGTAAAGAACGGAACGATCCATCTACCCTCTCCTTGGAAATGACGCAAACGAAGTATTCCTTCTGTTGCCCCGTCCTCTGCTTCTAGTGAACCAGCAACATAAAACTCAGTAGATAAGAGCAATTCATAAAATTCCTTTTGCTTCTGTTTATCGTCCCCTGCTACAACAAGTACTTCTTCTATTCTCTTTACCGGAATTTGCTCCATATGATGCCACCCCTATTTCAAAATGATTGTACTTAGATTATACGAAATATTCTTATTTTTTTCTACATAATTCGCAATTATTTTCTTAAAATAATTTTAACACTTCTTTTGTCGTTACAATCGTAGCAAACTCTTCATGTAAATTTCCAAGTGTCATATTGTGAATATCCTCTGCATTATACTCTTTACCATCTAGACCTTTACGGTTAAAAGTAGCCGTTGCATCACTCACTAAATATGTTGTAAATCCCAAATTCCCTGCCATTCGTGTCGTAGTCTCCACACAATGATTTGTCGTTAAACCTACAACCACTACTGCATTACATTTGTTCTCTCTTAATTGCTCTTCTAAATTTGTCCCAATGAACGCGCTGTTAACAGATTTCTGAATAACCACTTCACCTGGTAATGGCTTCAGCTCTTCTTTAAAGTTCACCGTTTCCGCTCCTTCATAAAACATCAATTGAGCATTTTCTTTATTTACATGTTGAATATGAAAAACCGGTCGCTTCCTTTTTCTCCATTGTTCTAATAAAATTCTCATGTTTTCTTCAGCAAAAAGATTATTTCTCTCACCCCAGTATGATAATTGAAACGCTTTTTGTACATCAATTATAATAAGTGCTATTTTATTCATCATCATTTTCTCCTTCGTTCGGCTGTAATTGAAACAGAAAACCAAGTTGTTGTGACGCAGTAATAAAACAAATATAAGCGCAAAGCTCTACAATTTCTTTTTCCGTCCAATATTGTTTCAATGCATGAAACATATTATCATCTATTGCCTTTTTATCATGAACAAATGTATGTGCAAAAGTAACTGCTACACTCATTTCTTCTACCTTTTGCATATCATCAGGTCTTCCCTTTGCCATACAGTACGGACATTCATTCCCGTACGCTAATGTTCTTCTGACTTGCTCCTTTAGCTCTGCCGACAGAGTTCCTTTACTATACAGAGTATTCTCTACCATACTCCATGAATGTAATAGATCTGGATTATGCCCTAATAACTTTTGAAACTTTGTAACTCCTACATTTGATAATGAAATTCTCTCCATCATTTCCCCTCCTATTTCCTTCCGTTTTATTGTAAAATAAATAAAGTTCACTTTACATTTCACATGAATCTTAATTTATATTTTTACTTTACAAAAATTATTATTTTACTGGAGGTATATTTACAAATGCAACTAGACCGTGTCGATCGAAAGATTTTAAATGAATTATATAATGATAGTCGCCTTTCCATGCGTGAATTGGCGAAACGAGTAAACTTATCTGCTCCGTCTACTGCAGAACGTGTTCGCAAACTTGAAAGTGAAGGCGTGATTCAAAAGTACACAATCGATATTGATTATAAAAAAGCAGGACTTGTTTTAGATTGTATTTTAGAAATCACTTTAAAAAATGGTGATACAACACGTATGCAACAGTTTATTCAGTCTTATCCATCTGCAAGTTTTTGTTACCGAGTAACAGGAAGCTTATGCTACATTGTAAAAATTTCTGTTCCTTCACTCGTTGAACTTGAAGATTTTATCAATGATGTTTCTTCATATGCAACGACAGTTTCTCATATCGTATTATCAGAAGTATCTCTTACTCCTGATATCGAACACATCTTCCCAGAAGATTAATTTATTTTTATTCATAAAATATAAAAAAACCCCTTACAATAAGAATAAAAATAATATATCATGTATTAAAATACATAAAGTTCGAGAAAGGGGCTTTACATTGAAAATCTGGTTTTATGAAAAAACGGCACAATTAGATGATTTACTTGGCATTTGGGATAATGTTCCGACTATCCCTCGAATTGGTGAAAAAGTGGAGATTTTAAAAACAGTCCGCATTGTTACAGATATTAAATATGTAAAGAACGGTAATAATTTTCGTGTAGAAATTATTACAAATTAAAAAGTAGCTCCTAAGAGCTACTTTTTAATTATCTATCACGCGCTTTCTTTATTACAATTTTATCTTCTTCTACAGATACTGTTACATAATCATTTTCTTCTAATCGAAGCTTATTTACTGCTTCATCTGGTAGCTCTACAGCCATCAGTCTATCTGTTACAATCACTTGACTATACACTTCATTTTCTTGTAATGCACTCACCACTTTTTCCTCATTTATAAAGCGCACTTGTGGCACACCCACTTTTTTTACAGTACGCCATTGTTTCCAAACGTAAGGAATTAACCAAAGTAACCCAATAACTGTCAGACCAATACCGATCCATAAATTACTTTGCGCTTGCAATTCAGTAATTGAGATTGCGCTACTCTCTTCTCCACCGACAAATTGCATACTTGTTGCAATTAAATTATTTAGAGCATGTACAGCGATATTCGTCCATATATTTTTCGTCTTTATGTATAAAAGACACATAACAACACCAAACATAAATGCACCAATAACATCAAAATGTCCTAAACCAAAAATAAGTGAAGATATGATTACAGCTTTTTTAATTCCCCATTTATGAGCCATTCGCTGTAAAAAGAAGCCCCTAAAAATAACCTCTTCCATAATAGGTGCTAATACACATGCTGAAATGAAAGTAAATATCGTCATATATATGTTACTCGTATTAATAACATTTACGTCTTCTAACATGGTAACTAAGAAATTCGGTAACGTATGTGCTAATATGTAAAATTGAATATGAGATATACCAACTGAAAAAATCATTCCCATTATCATTGCTAATACAATTAATCCCCACGGTAAACGTCCTGGCTTATCAAAAAAACTGTTAAACACAACATTATTTTTATTTGTTTTTACGTATAACCAAAATAACGGAAATATAAAAAATACAGTTATTTGTGAAATAACTTCCAGCGTATTCTCAGAAACATTTGCTAGATCTAATGGAATCATCGTAAGGAACACCCCTATAATCATCCATCCAAAAAAACTGCGTAGTCTTATGCGTGAAAATGCATAATGCATGTAGAACACCCCCAAAGATAATAAAAACAAATGGTCGGATAACTAAATTATAATTTGAATATAGTCGAAATCCCTCCTATTTTTCTCAATTACTTTCAAACAACATATCTCTTAAAATACCATATCACTGTTCTTCAAGTTGCCATTTAGGAGGAGGTTATGTAATAAAAATCCCCGTTTTTACAAGCGGGGATTTCTTTTATTATAATACGTCACGTTTTTGGAATAATGCACTTGATGCTATAAGTAATACAACAATATACGTAATCACAAGTAATAATGAAGTTGTAAACGTAAATTCTGTAAATGGTGATTCTAAACCACGATTGATTAATTTATTGCTGTCATAAGCATTTAAATTTAAATGGAACAATACAACAAATTTTGCGGCGCCTTTTGTAAGCATCATAAGCATCATCTTAATTGGTCCTTGTAGGAAAAAGAAAAACAACGTGATAATTAATGGCAAAACAGATTTTCTAAATACATTTGCTAAGAAAAATGCAAGCGTAGCAAAGAAAATGGGTGATAAAAGTTCATATGAAATTGCCTTTAATACAATTCCTAATGTTAATTCTGTCTTACTACCATCCATTACAATTCCGCCAATGATCATTGCAATTAACGTGCTAGCAACTATGATAAATAATATCGTTAATAAAACCGTAATATATTTAGAAAATAAAACTATAATTCGTTTTCTTGGACGAATTAATAATTGCTTAATTGTTCCTTTCTGGAATTCATCTGTGATTGTACGAGAGGCTGTTGCGATACCAAAAATTGTTGCAAACAATATAATTAGACCAATATCTGAATTTACAAAATCTAGGTAAGATCCACTTAAACTATCAGCTTCACCCCATTTTGCCATTACTACTGCCCCTAAAATCTCCAATAAAGCAATTATACCGATTAATATATACATACCTTTTTTCGCATGTAACTTTAAAAATTCATTTTGAATTAATTTAAACATTACGCTTCCACTCCCCCTGTAATCGCTAAGAACTCATCCTCTAACGTTTTAGTTTGAACAGTAACTCCGTAAACAAGCACATCGTCATTCACAAGTTTTTTTACAAGTTGTGGGATTTCTTCTTTCATTACAGATACTGCAATTACATTTCCTTGCGTCTTACCTTTAATGATTTCATTTGCTTTCTGTACTTGATCTACTTCAAACGCTACAACTACTGTCTCATCGTGTTTCGCTTGTTCATGTAAGTTGTACTCTTGCACAAACTCACCTTGCTTAATAATAACGACGCGATCACACATGAGTTCAATTTCACTTAATAAGTGACTTGATACGATTACAGCAATATTCTCTTCTTTCGCTAAACGTTGTAAATAATCTCGAATTTGGCGAATACCCGCTGGATCTAATCCATTTGTCGGCTCATCTAAAATTAAGATTTTCGGCTGATGAAGTAATGCCTGTGCAATTCCTAAACGTTGTTTCATACCAAGTGAATATGTTTTCACCTTTTTATGAATTGCGTGCTCTAATTCGACAAGCTTTACAATCTCAGCAATGCGCTCTTTACTAATTGGTGTAATTGCCATGTTCGCAAAATGCTTTAAGTTTTGCATTCCAGTCATATAATCATATAGTTCAGGATTTTCTACGATCGCCCCAATTTGCTCTAGCGCCTTTTCACGCTCCGTGCGAATACTATGACCGCAAATTGTAATATCGCCCTCTGTCATTGATATAAGACCTGTCATCATACGAATTGTCGTCGTTTTACCACTACCGTTCGGTCCAAGAAACCCGTACACTTCCCCTTCACGAACTTCAAATGATAAACCGCGAATAATTTCTGTTCCACCAATCTTTTTTCGAACATTCTCTAACTTTACTACTACATTTCCCAATGTTGATTCCTCCTTTAGACTTCTAGTTTTTTATCGATTATGCGACCTGTTATATAAACAAGTAAAACAAATATACCGATTGAAAAAGCAATACTATATAAATTCATAAGACTTTCTGGATATAGTATAAGATTTATATCCACCGATTCATCTATATAAACTAACTTCCTAATAAAAGTAGACGTAGGTGCAAGTCGGCCTAGCATTTCATATATCATATTGATTGCTTTCGTTACTAATAAAAATAAGAAGAAAATAATTACATACTCCATTTTTTTCTTTTTCAAAGAAAATACTTTAACACCAGATACTATGAAAAGTAAAACTAACAATATACTTGATAAATTAAATACATATAACACACTACTAAATACTTGTTTTACTATATCTAGCTCAATTGTACTTTCCGTAAATAACATTCCATAGAGTTCTGTACCTTTTATTACTTTCATCGAAATACTATAGACAAATATAGTACCTATCACTTCAAAACACATTAAACTAATTGCCGCATATGACAATATTGCTAAAACAATTTTTTTGCCAGATATCGGTGTTAATCGAAATAATGTATTCTCTGTCATTTTCCCAAACGCAGATATCGCCTGTAGAAATACTACTGCTGCAAAAATCATATAAACTAAGAATACTAAAGCAATAATAATCATTTGCCTTACTTCTCCTGATTCTTGTTTAATATAATTCCCCATACTTACAAAAGCGACAGCTACAATAAATATGAATGACAATAACGAAATGAAAATTTGTTTTTTATTGGCATTGTACATATATATTAAACTGGCCTTCATCTACTAAACACCTCCTTAAACAAATCCGTAACAGCTTTTCCTCTTTGGAAACGTAATTCCTCTACATTTTCATGCAATACACTTTCACCATCTTTTAAAAAGATTACTTCGTCAAAAATATTTTCCACTTCTCCAATTAAATGCGTGGCAATTAAAATGGTACAGTCTTCGCGATAAAACTGTAAAATAAGTTCCAGTACATGTTCCCTAGAAACGAGATCAATCCCGCCCAATGGTTCATCTAGTACGTATAACTTCGCTTTCCTCGAAAATGTTAAAATAATTTGTAGCTTTTCAACCATACCTTTTGATAAAGCTGTAATTTTTTCTTCTAACGGTATTTTAAATTCAGCAATTGTATCTACCGCTTTTTGAATGTCGAAGTCTTTATAAAAATCTCGATAGAAAAATAAAGAATCCTTTACCGTCATCCAATCATCAAATACTGGTTTATCCGACATAAAAGAAACAATTTCTTTCGTTTCTAATCCTACCTTTTTACCAGCGATTGTAATACTACCTTCGGAAGGATGCTGCAGACCGGCAATCATTTTCAATAACGTCGTTTTCCCGCTCCCGTTATCTCCAACGAGTCCTATAATTTTCCCTTTCGTAATCTCTATGTTTAATTCACGGATCACTGCTTTTAACCCGTATCTCTTCCATAAGTTTTCTATTTTTAATAACTCTGTCATTCGCTCTCCTCCCTCTTCTCGTGTAATGAAGAGCGAAGGATTGTAAGAATTTCTTCTTCTGAAAAACCTAAATTGTCCATTCCATCTATAAAAGAATGAAGTAATTCTTTCGCCATCTCTTTTCGCAGCTCCATAATTTTCTCCCCTTCATTCGTTACATATCGTCCCATTCCTCTACGTGTGACAACAACCCCATCCCGTTCTAGCTCTTGAAATGTACGCTGAATCGTATTTGGATTTACTTGTAATTCACTCGCTAATTCACGTACAGAGGGAATTTTATCACCCGGCAATAAATGTCCTGTTACGATTTCTTTTTTTATGTATTCCATTACCTGAATGTAAATTGGTGTATTTGGAGAAAACTCTATTTTCATTTCTTCCCTCCTTTTGTATTGGTGTACTAGTTAAATAATACACCGATACAAATAGTTTGTAAATACCCATTTAATTACAAAAAAGTTCTATCCATTTGCTGGATAGAACTTTTTAAACAGAACTCGTTATACAAAAATAATAGTGTTATGTAAACAAATCCATAAAGAAAAGCTGTCTTATCAATGAATAAGACAGCTTTTCTTTATGAGTATATATTAAAAATCAAACACGAAGTCATCATCAGCTAACTTTTCAACGTTCGTTGCTTTTACGTAACCATTCCCTTTTACAGAGAAGAAATCATGGTTTTTCGTATCTGTACGTAAACCATTTAAAACGATTGGGTTAATTTCTTCTTCTTCAAACTTCGGCTCAAGTCCTAAGTTCATAAGTCCTTTATTCGCATTGTAACGAACGAAACGATTTACATCCTCTACAAGACCGATAGAAGTGTAAATTTCTTCTGTGTATGCCATTTCAATTTCATATAGTTCCATTAATAACTCTTGTGTTTCTTTTTGCACTTCTTGTTGATCTTCTGCAGAAAGTTCTGCGAAGAGTTGTTGTGCTAAAATACCGACGAATACGCCGTGAATTGACTCATCACGAATTATTAGGTTAATAATCTCACCACTTGCTGTCAATTTACCTTGACCTGCTAAGTAAAGTGGGTAGAAGAATCCACTATAGAATAAGTAACTTTCTAAGAATACACTTGCTACCATCGCCATGTATAACTCTTTTTTCGTTACTTCAGGCTTTAATAAACGACGATAGTAACTAGTAACAATACCAGCTTTTTTCTCAAGTAATGGATGATTGTCTACCCATTCAAAAATATCATCAATTTCTTCTTCAGTAGCTAACGTTGTGAAAATATGACTGTAACTCTTCGCATGTACTTCTTCCATAGCTCCCATGAAAGCTAATACACTTTTCGCTTGTAAATTTTCAAGATGAACAAGTACAAGTGGCATCCCTTCGCCACCTTGTTTCGTATCTAAAAGTGTTAAACCACCTAATACACGCTTATAAGCAATCTGCTCTTCTTTTGATAATTGTGCCCAAGTATTTTTGTCAGAAGATACTGCGATTTCTTCTTCTGTCCAAAACTGAGCGATGTTTTGCTTCCAAAACATTAAACTAAAATCATCTTCTTTTTTGTTCCAGTTTACCGCACGCATTCAATCGCCCCTTCTCTAAATAAACATGAAAAATTGATAACTAAGCATGAGCAGGGTTCAGAAAACCCTGCTCATGATGTCTCACTTTTTATATTAAACGGTACAAGCTACGCACTCTTCCACGCTTAACTTACGTGTTCTCGTATAATAAAGACTCTTTAAGCCTTTTTTATGTGCATAGATGTAGTAACGTGCTAATTCACGTGTTGAAATATCACTATTAACGTAAAGAATTGTACTAATTCCTTGGTCAATATGTTCTTGGATTTCTGCGATTAAATCAATTAATTTAAACTGATTCATATCGTAAGAAGATTTATAGTACCAGAACGTATCTTTTGATAAATACGGCATTGGATAATATGTCGTCGCATTCGCATATGTTCTTGATTCGATTTGACTTACGATCGGCATTACGCTTGAAGTTGCATTTTGAACGTAACTGATAGATTGTGTTGGAGCGATGGCAAGACGGTATGAATTATATAATCCATTCTTCTTCACTTGCTCTTTTAAACTTGTCCAATCTTCTTTTGTTGGAATATGAATTCCTTCAAATAGTTGCTGAACTTTTTCAGTTACTGGGCTGTAATCTGTCGTTTCGTACTTTTCAAAGTATGTGCCATTCGCATAATCAGACTTATCGAAGTCTTTAAATGTTTCGCCTTTTTCTTTAGCGATTTCCATACTTTTTTCAATAGAGTAGTAATTTAACATCATAAAGAATGTACGAGCGAACTCTTTCGCTTCTGCACTTTCATATGCGATTTTGTTTTTTGATAAATATCCGTGTAAGTTCATTGCGCCAAGTCCAACTGAATGAAGCTCATCATTTGCTTTTTTCACAGTTGGTGCATTAGGAATGATCGTCATATCAGACACAGCTGTTAAAGCTTCCATTCCCGCATGAACAGCTTCACGAATTTCTTTATTTTCCATTACATTCACGATATTTAACGATCCTAAATTACAGTTAATATCACGACGGATAATATCATCTGTACCGTAATCATTTATTTCAGAAGTTTCTTGAAGCTGGAAGATTTCTGTCTCGAATGTTCAACCGAGTCCGCTACTCCTCAGTCCGTTGCTCATGCAACTGCTGTATGTCACCATACAGGACAGACTATATCATCACCTACAGCATTACCTGATTAGGTGCTCCGCTTTTCGAACGCCAATCGCTTGCGCTCTACTCCCATAAGGGATAGTCGTTAGGCTTTTACTTATCTTAAATACTTCAGAATGTATCTTATTACTTTATGTTGTCCCATAACTCTGCTATACAAAATAATAAGATACATTCTGAACTTTTATATTTTCATTCTAAGATAAGATTTAGCACGGTAGGTTACCTCAAATTTGAGGCTTTCCCCGTTTAACGGAGTTTTCGACTAGCATTTCTACTAGAAGGTGCTACATATTTAACACAAGTTCGACATCTTCACAGTTCCAATATCCTTCAGTGGATGTTGGCTATTTGCATTTGATTTAAACATTAAGTATGGGTAACCAGACTCAAGCTGAATCATAGCAATTTTAATAAGCATATCACGTGCACTAATATCTAGCGGCTTCTTCTTCACTTTCGGATTGCTCATTAATTCATCGTACATTTCATCAATGTCTATATCATCTAAATGCTTTCCGTATTCTTTATACACCGTATAAGGCGCGAAAACATGGAAAGGTTCGTTTTTCTCAGCAAGCTCAAAGAACTTACTTGGAACGATAATTCCGATTGATAGAGACTGAATACGGCTCTTCTCATCGGCATTTATTTTTTTTGTATCAAGGAATTCAATAATATCCCAATGGAAAATGTTTAAGTATACTGCGCCGGCACCTTTTCGTTGCCCAAGTTGATTTGCATATGAAAACGAATCTTCAAGTAATTTCATAACAGGTACTACACCACTTGCAGCGTTATCGATACCTTTAATTTGCTCACCGCGTGCACGTAGCTTAGACAAGTTTAAAGCTACTCCACCGCCGATTTTTGATAATTGCATTGCAGTATTAATGTTAAAGCCGATTGAATTTAAGCTATCATCCATCTCTAACAAGAAACAAGACACCATTTCTCCTCTTCTGCTTCGTCCCGCATTTAAAAAGGTTGGTGTCGCTGGTTGGTAGTTTTGTTTTACAATCATGCTTGCGAAGTGTTTTGCCTTCGCAACATCACCGCGTCCTAAGTATAATGAAACAATTGCTACACGATCTTCATAGCTTTCTAAGTATTGTTTTTGATCATTTGTTTTTAACGCATAATCTTTGTAGAACTTAGATGCTGCCATATAAGATTGGAACTCGAAGTTTTCACCATAAGCGATGTTATATACCTCTTCTACTTCCTCCAAGCTATACTCGTCCAGAACGTTGTAATAGTAATCATATTCTTTCATATACTCCATTCGCTCTGCCACGCTATTAAAATGAACGGTATTTTCTCTAGCTTCTTCCATAAAGACTTCTAATGCCTCTTTATCTTTATGAAGCTGATAAAAACCGTCCTGCATTTGCGTGATTTCATTATTCAGTTCAATGTGTCGCAATCTCCCGCACCCTTTCCTTAAAATATTCTACATCATTATTTGTTCCTGATAACTCAAATTTTGATACAATAGGCACTTCATATTTAGCAGAAATTTTGTCAGCACTTGCACCGAACATGTCTCCCCAGTTACGATTGCCGCTTGCAGATACGCCTTTTAATTTTTCATTATTGCGCTCTAAAAATTCTAAAACACGTTCTGGTACATTGCCAAAACCTGTTGTATACGTAATTAAAACAAAGTCTTCATCTATTACTAGATCTTCACCAATTTGAACGGCCGGCATATTTAATTTGTGAATGAAACGCTTCACGTTTCCTGTCATAGAATCATATGCAACTATCATTTCCGACCCTCCCTCTCCAATCTATACTCTCTGTATGTTGTTTCTTGATTTCTCTATATATTGTATTACGTTTCAAAATAAGACACAAGATATATGTATAAATTCTTTCTTTTTTTAAATTTTACTTTTCGACAAGACAGTCGATTTTTTTCAATACAATGACTATGAAACAACATTCTAAAACTCATGTCAATAAAGTGCTTTTCAAAAAAGTTGTCAACGAATTTAACCTTATTTTTAAAAAAGTTACCAATATATTTTGTCATAAAACGGCAAATGCTGGAGGAATATATTTCTCCAGCATCACGCAAAAAAGAACAGACATGAAACGATAATCTGTTCTAAAAAACGATTACATTTATCAGTTTTACTTTATTAAATATTATACATATACTTTCGGTTCGCGTTACATACTAAAAGATAACTATTATAGAAAAAGATTATTATTATGGAAATTCAACTTATTTATGAAAAGATTATTCTGAGTGCTCAATGCGAAAAATATCTTTTACAAATATATGATGTGGATTTTCATCTTTATCAATCATTGTACATACAGGAGCTTCTTCATCAAAGTACACAATCATTCCTTCTACGTACTGATATGTATGTTGAACTTGTACGGTTACTTTAATTTCTATAGCCTCTTCATATGCTCTTTTTATTTTCTGAAGCATTTTTGCCGAACACTTTCGTTTCTCTGGATACATGACCATCCCCATAAACCTATTGCCCGCTCTATCTTTCCACATATAATCCCAATGCGGTAATATGCCTTGTTTAAAATCGCCCATAATTCTCCTCCCTATATTCTTCTAGTTACGAACGTGGCGTTTCTGAATATGTATAAATTACTTGTCCGCCGCGCTGTGCGTTCCCAATAATATGTTTAAAATCTTCTCGACTTACTACAACTTCTCTGAACGTATAAAATACATCTTTCGTAACAACATACTCCTTTATTTCACCATTTTTCAGCTGATCCAAAATTGCATTTGCTAATTCTTTATCCATGTATTTCACCTCTATGCAATATTTTATTTTATCGTATATTCTATAGGTCAACAACTGTAAAATTATCCAGGTGCTATACCTTCATTTCATTTTCATTATTTTTCAAAAAAGATCTCTTTAGTATATGTCCACTAAATATCATATACTAACATAGCTACTTATCTATATCAATCATTTCAGTATTCAATTATGCAAAGTTCCATACCACTATGCTACAATATATAAATAGAATTAGGAGGGATACTATGATTCGGAAAGCAAAAAAGACAGATGCGAAGGCAATTGCACCTTTATTATATAACGCTCTGCACGAAATTGCTGAAAAAATCACAGGCAGCACAGTTGAGACAGAAGTATTACTAGGACTTGAAACATGGTTCTCAAAAGAGAGAAATCGACTGAGCTATGAAAACTGTTTTGTATATGTACAAGACGGGGTTGCAGTTGGGGTTATTGTCGCTTATCACGGTAGTGAAGCAACAAGTCTTGATGCACCAATTGTACATTACTTAAGAGAATTACATAAAGATGAATCAATTACATTAGAAAAAGAAGCTGAACTTGATGAATATTACATTGATACATTATCAGTTTCAAGTGCATATGGCGGAAAAGGAATCGGTTCTCAATTAATTGAAGCTGCTGAAATCCATGCAACTGAAAAGGAGCATGAAAAAATCGCATTACTTGTTAATTTAGAAAACAAACGTGCCTATTCACTATATGAAAAACTAGGTTATAAAAAAGATCAAATCGTTATGCTTGTAGGCGAACCTTATGCACACCTCGTAAAAACATTAAACATCAAAATTTCTATGTCTTAAAAAGAAAGCACACGATTTATATATAAATCGTGTGCTTTTATGTTAATTTTGTATTTAATATATTTCCATCCATCGCTTCGTGGAATGTATAGGTTGTACATCCCCATGGCTTCCTATGTAAAATAGGAGAACCAGACCATCCCATCGCTCTCAGCTCCGCACCAACCATTGCATTAATGTAATTATGACCTACAAGAGCAATACTGCCATGTACGAGAGCATAACGGTGTAATAAGTAAGCCACTTGCCTTGCCCTCTCTCTTACTTCCTTATAAGACTCAACACCTTTATGGTAACCAAGTATCCATAATGTTCGCCCGATAAACATCCATACGTTAGGTTTACATTTCAACCATGTTGGAGCATAAAAATTCGTCGGAATTTCAGCTTCCCTAAAAAGAGAATTTTGCATAAAAGATAAAGAATTCATTAATTCAGCTGCTGACTGTATAGCACACCTTTGATCACTCGTTACAATCAACTTTGCTGCTTCAATCGCTTCCATTGTTTCCATTGGTATAGGTGCTTTTTCTGTTATAGTATGTAAGTCATATCCTTTCATCCATTGATGAAAGGATGTAACCGTCATTGGTTCTATAGTACGATCTAAGCGGCCATGACGAATAAAAGAAATCTTCATTCTTTCCACTCTCCATTCATCACTTACAAACTCTATTATGTACTATTTTTAAATATCATACCACGCAAAAAAAGAAAGTTATACACCTTTACATATCCCCACCACTCTCATGTGTGACCCCAGCATGTATACCATCCATCCCATCAAAATATGTAGTCGTTTCATGATGACGAATCTTTTTTAAATTTATATAAGAAAATACAAATAAAGTTAATGCTATAACACTCCCCACAAATTCAAACATCATTTTACCGCCTCTAATTTCTCCCACTTTAGTAGGTTATTGTGTTTTTTCATTATACCCCTATATAAAGATGCACGCATTTAAACCGTTCTTTTTTTCTAATAACTTGGAGTTCTTGCATATTTTCTTACAAAATGTGAATATTTTTCGAATTTTTACTTTGGAAACATTTACAAACTAGACAATATGGTTCAAAATAAGAGGAAATAAAAAAAACCAAAATTATTCTTTTTTTGGAAAACTGTAACAAGGAGAGTTGCTTATGCAGATCGCAGAAACTGGAGATATCATTGAATTTAAAGGTGGAATGCAAGGCCGTGTTCAAAAAGTAAATCAAAACTCCGTTATTGTAGATATAACAATTATGGAAAATTTTAGAGAACTAGATATGGAACCTCTTACAGTTGTAAGTCATAAAAACTATACTGTCATTAATCAAAATGCATAATATAATAGAAAGAAAGGATC